>JBDSSY010000177.1:0-12686 GCA_039928585.1 Gemmatimonadaceae bacterium
GCCGCCGCCGCCCCCAGCCGCGCGAGCAGGGGCCAGTTCGGGCCGCTCCCGCGCGCGGCGGCGCCCGCGGAGCCGGCAGCGAGCGCGATCACGGTGATGCGGTCGCCGAAGTCGAGGTCGCGCCCGACGATGGTGGCAATGGAGTCGCCGACGAGGCCCGCGACGGGGAGCACCACGACGCCGGGCTTGCTCCCCGGATCGTAGGTGAGCCCGATGCGGACGCCTCGCATCGTGGTGTCCTGCCCCGCGAGAAGCGTTGGCGCGAGGAGGAGCAGGGCGCCGAGCAGGCGCGATCGGGAAGTGGGCAGGTGCATCAGCGGATCAGGCGAGGGTCGAAGCTGAAGATCACCGGGAGCACGTCGTCCGGGAATCCGGCGGGAAGGGGACCGAACGACCGCGCCGCGGCTTCTACGGCGCCCATCGCCTCGGTGTCGAAGGAGTACACGCCGGACCGCGTCGTCAGGCGAATGCCGGTCACGCTACCGTCACGTCGAATGAGGAATGCGACGACCGCTGTGACGCCGCCGCGCGACGGCTTGAAGTTCACGGCAATCTGGCGCACGACGTTCTGGAGGTACCCGGGATACGGGAACTCGATCCCGTCCACGCGCACGTTGGCGACATCGGCACCGCGCCCGCCCTGTGGCCCGCCGCCCGCCGCCGGAGCAGGCGGTGCTTTCACGTTGCCTCGCGGGGCGCCAGCGACCGGCGTGGCGGCCTTGACAGGCTTCGTGCGAACAGGGCGTTTCGTCCGGGATGCGAGTGGCGGCATGCGCGACGGATCGGGCGTGGACCGCGCTGGTACCGCTGGTGTCGGCGCCGCCGTTGCCGCCGCAGGCGCGGATGCCGCTGGCGGTTGCACGATCCCGGTTTGACGCGGGCCCGGCGGCGCCGCGATGAGACTGACTCGATACATCGGCGGGGCCGGGATCGACGGAGCGCCACGCATGAGCAGGAAGGCCGCGACGACGATCGCGTGCACCGCCGCGGACGCCGCGATCGGCACGCGGAGCGACAAGGGCTGGGACATCACCGCGCTCACGGCCCCGTCTCCGGATCGGTCACGAGCCCCACGTCGCCCACGCCAGCCGCGCGCATGATGGCGAGCACTTGCGTCACCACACCATAGGAGACGCTGGCGTCGCCTCGCAGGTATACGCCGTCCCGCGCGCGCTTGCTCGCCAGCGCGCGGAAGGAGGCGCGGAACTCGGGAAGCGTCATCTTCGTCTCGTCCACGTAGATCGCTCCGGTGCGGTCCACGCTCACGACCAATCCACTCTTCGGCTGCTCCAGCGGTTTCGCGTCGGCCTTCGGTAGTGCGACATCCACTCCGCCCTGCATCATCGGCGCCGTGATCATGAAGATCACCAGCAGCAGGAGGATCACGTCGATCAGGCTGACGACGTTGATTTCCGCATTGAGCGCGAGTTCGCGCCGGCGGTGTCGCGCCACCTCAGATCCGCCCTTCGCGAACGAGCAGCGCGATGACCGTCGTGCCGAATCCTTCCAGCAGGTTGTCGAGCCGGTTCAGCCGGTTCGCCAGGATGTTGTAGCCGAAGGTCGCGGGGATCGCGACGCTGAGAGCGGCGGCGGTGGCGACAAGCGCCTCAGCCACACCCGGCGCCACCGCGGCCAGGTTGCCGGACCCTGTCGTGGCGATGCCGACAAAGGCGCTGATGATGCCGAGCACCGTGCCGAGCAATCCGATGAGCGGGCTCGCCGAGCCGATCGTCGCGAGCCACGGAAGAAATCGGCCGAGGCGGTCGCGCTCTGCCAGCGATTCCGCGTCCATCACGAGGCGCAACGTCTCGACACGTGACGCCGCCGCCGTCGGCGACAGCTGCGCAATCGCCTCCCCGCCCTGCTGGTCGGTGCGCATGGCACCGGATCCGATGAACTGGAAGGCACGAACGAGCAACCGATGCGAGGCGCTCGGTGAGGCGTGCTTCACCGACACACCGACGGAATCGAGACCGCCCGCACGCTCGATCTCTCGCGCGAACGCAGTGGACGACCGCAGCGCCCGCGTGAGCTCCCGGCCGACGCCGAGCATGATCGCCCAACTGACGAGGGAGAGCACGACGAGAATCACCAGCACCACCTGCGTCGCCGTGCTGGCGTGCAGGATGAGTTCCTTGGCCGACGTCGGCACAGCGCCGGCCGACTGCAACAGAAGCATCATGCGCTCACGCGGTGCGGGGAGACCGGCTTCGCGCGTCGTGCCGCGCCGCGAACGCCGCGTAGCTGCGCGCGAGTCCTTCATCGAGATCCACCTGGGGACGCCAGTCGAGCAGGCGCGCAGCCTTGCTGATGTCGACGAACGACTCCTGCTGCTCGCCGGGCCGATGCGGCGCATACTCGATGGCGAGCTCACGCTTCGCCGCCACATGCAGCACCTCCGCCAGCCGCAGCACGGGCGTGCCGATGCCCGTGCCGATGTTGAAGGCACGCGAGTCCAGCAGTGCGCGCGCCGGAAGCGCTCGTGTGGCGGCACGCCACGTCGCATCCGCGACGTCGGTGACGTAGACGTAGTCCCGCGTCTGCAATCCGTCGCCGAAGATGGTCAACGGCTGGCCGTCCAGCAGTCGTCCGCAGAAGATGGCGACGACACCGGCCTCACCGTGCGGATCCTGGCGCGGGCCGTAGACGTTGCCGAATCGCAACGCCACGGTGTCCAGCCCGTGCACCCGCGCGTAGTACGCCAGGTACAGCTCCACCGACAACTTGGCGATCGCGTAGGGCGACTCGGGATCCTTGGTGAATGTCTCGACATTGGGGGGCACAGTATGGTCGCCGTACAGCACGCCGCCTGTGCTGGAGAACACAAATCGTGTGGCCGGCGAGCGATGTCGCACGGCCTCAAGCAGCGCGAGCGACCCGAGAATGTTGGTCCCCGCATCGAACACCGGTTCCGCCACACTCTTCCGCACGTCCATCTGCGCCGCGAGGTGCACGATCGCAGTGGGGCTCGTCGAGGCGACGAGCGCGGCGGCGGCAGGGTCACGGATGTCGAGGGCATGCACCTCCGCGCCAGCGGGCACGTTCTCGCGCTTGCCCGTCACGAAGTTGTCCACGACGTGCACGCCCCACCCTTCCGCCAGAAAGCGCTCGGCGACGTGAGACCCGATGAAGCCCGCGCCGCCCGTGATCAGGACCGTCGACATCAGCTATCGTCCCGTCGTTCCGGCTCACGCGGCGGCACGTCCGCCCTCGAAGCGCCAACGTCACGCTCGTCCAGGGCGAAGAGGTAGCGCGCCGCGTCGACGATGCCGAGACCATGACCATTCGCCGCAGCCGCACGGAGGCGCACCGAGGGCTCGTGCAGGAACTTGTTCATGAGGGCGTGTGAGAAATGATCGACGGCCGCGCGCTGGTCGGCAGTGAGATTCGGAATGCGGCGGAACGCCTCCGCGAGTTCGCGATCGCGCATGCGATTCATCTCGTCGCGGAACTGGGTGAGCACCGGTACGGCGGCGAGTCCAGCAAGCCACTGCCAGAATTTTTCGACTTCGGCCGTCACCACCGCCTCGGCCTCGGGCAACGCGCCGTGACGACGGGCCAGATTGGAATTCACGACGGCGTGCAGGTCGTCCATGTTGTACAGGAACACATTGTCGAGCTGCGCGACCGCTGGATCGACGTCGCGCGGCACGGCAATGTCGAGAATGCAGAGCGGCCGATCCCCCCGGCGGGCGACGGCCGCGCGCACGCGCTCCGCACTGACCACCGGGCGAGGTGCAGCGGTGGAGCAGAGCAGCAGGTCGACGTCGGCCAGGGCCTCCCACGCGTCGTCGTAATGCACAGCGGTCGCACCGTACTGTGCCGCGAGCTCCGACGCTCGCTCGAAGGTGCGATTGGCCACGACAGCGGCCTGGACGCCCTCCTGCTGCAATGACGCCAGCGCGAGTTCGGCCATTTCTCCCGCGCCGAGGACCATCGCGCGCCGTCCGGCGAGCCTGCCGAAGATCTTCTTGGAGAGTTGGACCGCAGCCGAACTGACGCTCAGTGCGCCGTGGCCGAGCGTCGTCTCGCTGCGCACGCGGCCCCCCACGAGCAAGGCACTCTGGAACAGCCGATTCAGCACTGTGCCCGCGGCGGGCCGGCAACCCTCCCATGCGTCGCGCACCTGGCCGTGGATCTGCGCCTCACCGACGACCATCGAATCGATTCCCGATGCGACGCGGAAGAGATGCGCCACGGCGTCGCGGTCGCGCCGCACGTATCCGTACGCACTCGCATCGGCGTCGAGTCGCTGCGACAGGAGCGCCCAGCCCGCCGAGACGGCGTCTCCGTCGCCCTCGACCAGGTACAGCTCTGTGCGATTGCACGTCGAGAGCAACACGCCTTCGCGCGTGCGCGCGCCCTCGCGCAGGCAAGCGAGTGCGGGGAGCACCTCGGGACCACGAAACGCGAGCCGCTCGCGTATATCGAGCGGTGCGCCGTGATGGCTCACGCCGACGACGATCACCGCCATGCCGACACCCGTGTCGCGAGCTCGCCACTCTCGACGGCGTCGCAAAATCGCTCGTCGATCAGCAGCTCGGCGCGCCGACGCCAGGACTCCCCCTCCCCGTCGTCGAGCATTCGTCGGCGCAGCGCGGAGAGGTCGGACAGCGCACTCGCGTATCGCGCATCGAACCGCATGGCGATCGCATCGCGAATGCGCGCCGCGGCGCTCGGCACGCCACCGGCGCTCACCCCGATGATGAGCGCACCGAGGCGATGCGTCGCCATCGTCGAGAAACTGCCCTCGCCCGGCGCGTCGGCGACGTTGACAAGGCGCCCGGCGGTGCGCGCGTCGAGCGCCGCGGCGGCGTTGACCGCACGATCATCGGTCGCGACGACGACGAGCTGTGCATCCGCGATATCCGACGTCGCATACGTGCGCGTCATGAGTTCCAGTCGTCCGCCCGACACCCGGTCGTGCAACGGCTGCGCGATCGAGGGCGCTACCACACGCACGTGGGCACCGGCGTCCAGCAACGCCATCGCCTTGCGTACCGCCACCGCGCCGCCACCGACGACGAGTGCGCGAACTCCGGCGCCTTCCATGAGAATGGGGAAACCGCTCACAGAAACCGTCCCCGCGCATTCGTCTCCGCGAACCGAAACGCCACGTAGAGCACGATGACGGCGGCGAACGAGACACTGGAGTAGATCGCGGCGCGCCGCGCTTGCCATCCGCCCACCACTCGCCCGAGCGCGATGCCGGAGACGGCGAGCCACGCGCCCATGGCCCAGATCACCTTGAGCATGCTCATCTCGCGGTACGCGAGCGAGTAGGACACCGCCAGCACGACTCCGAGCGTCAGTCCCAGCCAACCTGCGATCGCCGCAAGGTGATTCACTCGGTCGAGCGTTGCGAGCGGAGGAAAAAACCGGTAGATCGCCCCGAACCGGCGTGACTTGAGCTCCCGGCGCTCGAGGAGATACATGCAGCCCGCTGCGGCCGCGGTGCCGAACGCAGCGATGCCGAGGAAGCTCAGTGCGATGTGCGCGATCAGCCATACGCCGCGGACGCCCGACGGTTCCACGCCGGGAATCAGTCCGATGATGTTGGCGCACATCGTCGCGATCGCCGCCAGTGGCGCGGCCACGAGCGTCAGGCTCACGTCGCGCGCGACCACCTCGGCGAAGAGCAGCGTCGCGGCGAGGACGAGTCCGGCGAACGAGAGCGACGGCCCGAGTCCAGTGAGCGGCAACTGCCCCACACGCTGCGCGTACACCAAGAGGCCGGCAGCGTGCGCCAGCAGCCCTGCAGCGAGCAGCGCAACGACTCCACGCACGGGCGGGCCCACCGGACGCGCAAACGGCGTCGCGGCAAGTGCCGCGGCGCCGATGTAACAGGTGATGGCGACGAAGTGGGCGATCGCGGTCATGGCGAACGCGTAATCTAATGCACGGACAGGCGTTACGGCATCATGTCACGCCTGTCCGGTACTGACTCAGGGCATGCGCGCCGTGATCCGCACACTTTCACCCACCCGGATGGCCGGAAGCTCCTGCGACGTGATGCGGGCCGAAGCGCCGAACGGCGTCACGCGCACTACTTCGCCGCGCGCGATCTCGATCTCCGGGATCGCGGGGCCGATGTCGCTCGTCATTTCCTTGCGCGGTCGATAGACCAGGATCTCGTCGCCGATGCGCACGCCATCCTTCGCCGCCAAATCGAACAGGACGTAGTAGTTCAGCGAGGGCAGCACCGTCTTGTCCCGGTGGATGTACCGGATCTTTGCCGTCGGGCCGGCGTCCATCGCCACCGCGATTGGCGTCTGCGTGGCCCCGGCACCTGCCGTGTCCAGCGGAACGACGAACTGGTCGGTATCGAGTTGGCTGTAGAGCTCCACCACTTGCACGATTGCCGCGTCGCCGTCACGCGGCGCGCGCACCACCTGGACGATCGCCGTCGGGACGACGACCATGCCGACACCCTCGACGTACTCACCAAGTACGTACGTGAGATACCGTTCCCGTTCGGCCGCGACGCTGCCGGGGGGCGGTGACATCAGAACCTTGTCGTAGAGCTGGAAGTTGGTCGTCGCGTTGGGCTTCTCGATGCCGGGGATGTCCGCGCCAATGAGTACACGGCCCGGACCGCGCGGCCCCTTGTCGCCATCGAAGTACGGTGCGCGCACCACGTTGCCGATGGCCACCCGCGGAGGCAACGCGGCGCTAGCCATTCCGTCCCGATTCGGCCGAGACATGATGCGCGGCGCGAAGATCGTGGGTCCGGCAACGCGACGTGGCTGCTCGGGCTCCTCGGGCTGCGCGCGAGTGAGCGTGCGAGTCGTGTCGGACGGCGATGCACCGGCTGCGACCGCGACCCCCGACGTGCGACCGGGCAGGCGAAGGGTCTCGCCCGGATAGATCCAGTGAGGATCCTCGATCTGGTCGGTGTTCAACCGATAGATCTCGGGCCACTGGAATGGGTCGCCGAGGTAGGTCTGTGCGAGGTCCCAGAGCGTGTCGCCACGCTTGACGATGTGCGTCGCCGAGTCGGTGCGCACGTTCTGCGCAGATACAGTGGCGGCGGAGCCAACCAGGACGAGGGCGGCGGCGCTGAATGACCAGCCGAAACGAGGAATCTTCACGCGCTCGAGGGCTGCTGCGCCTACGGGAAGGCGCATGGGAAACGGAGGCGCCGCGCCGGAAATGACGGGGCTTGTCCGTAGGACGACTGACCCCTCAGGGGGATACCGGCGGCAGGCGCCGGACCCCGCCGGGCAACATTCTCTCCAAAACAACGCTAACGCGTCGTGAGTCCGCCCGTCCGGTTCTCTCGCGCCTTCTCGCGCACCCGCTGCGCGACGATGCACGCATCTGCCGCGCGACGGGCGACTTCCGCACCCGCGACGAACCGCTCCCGATCGAAGCGCGGTCCGAGAGCCACGCGTGCCGTATCCGGAACCGTTGTCATGCCTGATGGATAGCCCGCCGCGGCGAGGGTGAAATCCGTCGCAGCCCCTGCGGTGTCGCCCAGGATGAGCCTGGCGCGCGCGCGGTTGATGAATGCGAGCGACGGCGCACAGAACCCAGCACGACGCATCGCGGCCACTGCGGAGTCGGCGTCTGCATGGCCCATTCGAGCATCTCCGTCGCGAAGCGCTGCCGACGACAGCGCGCCGAACGCCATGCCTCGGTACCGTTCGCAGCGGGCTCGCCATCCGTCCATCGTCTCCGCCATCGGACGGCGACCCGCGGGCAGTTCGCACCGCCTCGCCGCCCTCGCGCGCAGCGCCTTCATCCGCACATCGTCTGCCGCGGTGCGGGACGGCGCGGTCTTCACCCTGCGCGCCATCATGTAGATGTTGCGATCCATGCCATTGTCCGCCGGCCTGTCGCCCCAAAGCGCCCGGGTCGATGAATCGCCGTACGTCGTCGCGAGACGAAGCGCGTCCTCGAAGCCGCGATTGGCCACGGGCGCGGCGCGATACGCTCGATCGAGCGACGGCAACCAGGAGCGGATGGAATCCCGCAGGGCGGGCGGCTCACGCAACTCCATGTCGTGCAGTGCACCGGCGAGATCGGCGAGCGCACGCGGGTCTTCCGGATGCTCCTTCACCAAACGTGCGGACCAGCGCAGCGCCTCGCCTGGCTCGTCGATCGCATTCGCGAACAGCGCCATGTGATGCAGGCGATCCGCGTCCAGGTTCGTCGCCCCCCAGAGCCGTTCATACATCGAGGCGTACTTCCGCTCGCCACTCTGGAAGAACCGGAACATGTCGAAACCGCCGGTGCTCGATCTCGACGCACTCGCGTAGGCCCAGCCAGCAGGATGGCTCGGGAAATAGCGCTTGAGCGAATCGGCCACATCCACGGACTGTCGCGGACGAAAGCGGGATGCGGCGACGAACCAGCCGGGATCGATGTCGCGTGCCGCAACGAATGACGAAAACGACGGTTCTCGCGACGCGGTCCCGCCAATGATGATCCAGGGCCGCACGCCGTCCGCGTCGTACTCATCTTGCTCGAGATCGAGCACGGTGACGCCGAGCGCCAGGAAGGTGGCCGGGAGCGTGATGGTTGCGACGTACGCGCCGTCGGCAGCGCGTGTCAGCATCGCAAGTGAGTCTCCGAGTCCGGCGAACACCTCACCGCCGAAGACGGACGGATAGGCGCGCGCGCGTGTGGCCTGTCGCCCAACGAGGATCAGCGTCGCCGTTGGCGACATCCATTCCGCCGGCTGGTACCGCACGGTAAGCCGTCCTCCCGGCACGGGCCGAGCAGGCGAGAACGTCAGCCGACTCGTACCCGCCGCCTCGAGGCTTGCACGATGTGGCCACGCCACGAGAGCGGCGATGGCGGCCGCGGCCACCAGCCCCGCACCGACGACTATCCGTCGCGCCTGCTTTCCGTGAGGGGCAAGACGCGTTGCTGATGCGCGAGGCTCGGGTGCGAGCTGATCCCGGACGCGCAGAGTCGGCATGGCAGCGATCGTGGCCGCGCGATTCGCCGATGCGTCGATGCGACTCCAGAGTCCCGGAGGAGCAGTCGCGCCCTCCGTGGCGCGAAGTGCCGACCCCAACCCTCGAATCTCCTCGACGAGGCCGCTGCACCGCTCACAGTGAGCGAGATGTCGGCCGACCCGCGATCCGGCCACACCCTCGCGATCATCGTCCACGTGCGCAGAGAGCGCATCGAAGCCGGGATGCGTCATCCAGAGCTCACTGGTCATGTCGAACCTCGCAGCAGGTCGCGCAGCTGACGCCGCGCACGATGAAGTCGCACTTCCGAGTTGGCGACCGAAATTCCGAGCGCCTCAGCGATCTCCCGGTGGTCGAAGCCCTCGAGCTCCCGGAGCAGGAAGACGGTCCGGTGCTCCTCGGACAGGAGTGTCAATGCCTGTTGAATCGTCAGCCGATCCAGTGCGTGGTCCGCTCTCGCGACGAGCGAGGCGACGCCGTCGATGCTCACTTCGCGACGGCGCCGTCCACTTCGCAGCAGCACCAGCGCCTGGCGCACCGCGACGCGACGAAGCCAGGCGGGAAAGGCCGCCGTCGCGCCGGTGAAACCGCGAAGCGCCATTGGAAGCCGAACGAACAGGTCCTGCGTGACGTCCTCCGCGTCGGCTGAACACGTGGTGTACCGCCGCGCGACGCCGAATACCATGTCTCCGTACAACACGAAGAGCCCGCCCAGCGAGTCCCGGTCGCCTGCGATCGTCAGGTCCAGTCGATCTCGCAGCGACACCACGAGGTCGGCCGTGAGCGTCACGGCGGCAGCGGTTCCGTTTCGTGGGCGGGCCATGACAGTGGATGCCGGAAGGGGGCGAAAGCTTACAGTGCTCCCTGTGTGACGCGCCGCGCGCCTCTCACGAAACGAGGCGGCGACGAACCCAAGTGGGTCCGCCGCCGCGATCTTTCCACATTCCTGGACGTGTCAGAACGGCAGGTCGTCGTCCTCGTCGGCGAGCGCACCCGGGAAATCCTCGAAGTCGTCCCCACCCGCGCCTGCCTTCGCCTTCGCCGGAGCGGCCGACCGCGCGCGCGTCCCTCCGCCCGCTTCCGAATCCACGTCCGCGCCCCCGCTCCGAGATCCGCCGCCGGAGCCGCCGCCCAGCATGATCAGCTCGCGCACGTTGATCTCGGTGGAGTATCGCGTCTGGTTCTCCTTGTCCTGCCACTGACGATACTCGATGCGCCCCTCCACGTAGAGCTTGTCACCCTTCTTCACGTACTTCTCCACGATGTCCGCGAGCTGCGAGCTCTTGGTATTCCACACCACGCAGCGATGCCATTCAGTCTTTTCCTGCTTGGATCCGCTCGCATCGTTCCACGATCGGCTCGTGGCGAGCGAGAAGGTCGCGACCCGGTTGCCCCCGGTCGTCGAGCGCACCTCGGGATCGTTCCCGAGGTTCCCAATCAGCGTCACCTTGTTCAAGCTCCGGCTCATACACTCCTCCCTTGGGCGAGATGTCGTTGCATCGCCCACACGCTAAAGATAAAGTCCAGGTACGGGGCACCAATCTGCTGCACACATCCTTGAAACAGCTGCGTTTGCGACTACGACTTCATGTGACACTTTACTTCACGACGGCACCAGATCCCGCCTGAGCAGCAGCGCGTCCTCGTTGGGATGCTGATAATAGCTTCGCCGGCGCCCAACCTGCTCGAACTCCAGAGATCGATAGAGCCCGCGCGCCGCCGCGTTCGACTCGCGGACCTCCAGGTAGAGCGCGCGAACGCCGCCGGCAACCATGTCGAGGATCATCTGGTCCAGCAGCGCCCGCGCCACACCGCGACCTCGTGCATCGGGTGCCACCGCGAGGTCGGCGATCTCGCCTTCGTCCGCCATCACGAGGGCGAGCACATACCCCACGAGCACCGGTGCCGCACCACCCTCACCGCCCGCCCGCCCTGACTCCTCCGCAACGAGCACGCGCATGTGGCGCAACGCGTGGGCGGCCGCCAGCGTCTCGAAACTCCACGGATCGGAGAATGAGACACGCTCGATCGACGCCATGGCGTCGAGGTCGGCGGGCACACATTGCCTGACGGTCAGAGTCACGTTGTCGAACGCGCTCACCGCGGCACCAGCGGCCGACCGTGCTCCGCTTCCCATCTGACCTGGGCCTCGGCGAGTCGACCATACGCAGGCTCCCAACGCGCCAGGTCGGCAGGTGCGGTCGAGTCGAGCATCTTTGTGAGATGCGCCACGCTTCGCGCATGCGGCCGCGTACTCACTCCCGTCGTCCCCTCGCCGACCAGCCGTGCATCGGCTTGATCCGCCGTGCGTTCGAGCTCCGATGAGGCGACACGACGCGCCGGCCACAGCAACGAGATGTCGCCGTCGGCCGCGACCTCATAGAGCTCGACATAGTGCTCACCGCGCAGCGCATCGAGCGCCGCGAGGTAGCGTCCCCGGGAGTGCTTCCCGCTGGACGCAACAACCAGCGCCAGCGATGACACCGGGACGAGCGGTATTCCAATGGCCATCGCGATGCCCTTGGCAATTCCGCCCGCGATGCGCAGGCTGGTGAAGCTCCCGGGCCCGGCACCACACACGACGCGGCCGAGTTGCGCCGGCTCGACCCTGCACTCCTCGAGCACCGCGGCGACGGCGGGCATCAGGGCCTCTGAATCACGTCCCCGCATCGCCACGGTACGCTCGCCCATGAGCGTGGAGCCGTCCAGCACCGCCACGCTCCCCGCGTAGGTCGCCGCATCCAGCGCGAGTGTGATCATGCATGCCACCCGGCGTACAACAGCCGGCGATCCGGATCGCCGGGGAGATGCTGCAGCGAGAGGGTCACGTGCCCGCCGGTCAGTCGGTCACCCGCACGCTCCGGCCACTCCACGAGCACGACCGCCCGCGACGTCAACAGTTCGTCCCACCCGAGCTCCTCGAGCTGGTCGGGTCGCTCCAGTCGATAGAGGTCGAGGTGGTGCACGGGAGATCGCGGCGCCGAGTACTCGTGCGCGAGCGCGAAGGTGGGCGAGGTCACCGCTTCCGTGACGCCATATCCGATGCAGATCGCCTGAACCAGCGTGGTCTTGCCGGCGCCCAGCTCACCGGACACCGTGACGAGCAGCGGCGCGTGCGTCGCGCGGCCGAACCGAAATCCCCAGTCGCGAAGCTGAGACTCGCTCATCGCCAGCGCCCCGCGATCGGCGAGGGCGGGCACGAGCGGCGGGTGCACCGGCGCCGGGCTCTCGGTCACCGCCGCGCGCCCGCCTTGGCGTCTGCGGCGACCTTCCCGCGAACGGGCGCGCCGGCCATCCGGGCCCTGACTTCGAACAGCTGGTCACGCAGGCGCGCCGCCGCCTCGAAGTCGAGTGAAGTGGCGGCCTCGCGCATCTGCTCCTCGAGCATCTTCACGAGCACCTCCGGCTCCACCAGCTCGTAGCTCGGACCCGTTGCCTCGGCCACCTTCTTGCCGCGACGCGGCTTCTCGTCATCGCGCTCGAGCCGTGCGTCGGCGACTCGCGTGATGAAGCGCACCTCGTCCACGCTCTTCGATACGGACGTCGGCGTGATGCCATGCTTCTCGTTGTGCGCCGTCTGGATCTCGCGCCGACGTGTCGTTTCGTCCATGCATCGCTGCATCGACCCCGTGATACGATCAGCGTAGAAGATGGCCTTGCCGTTCACGTGCCGCGCCGCGCGGCCGGTGGTCTGGATCAGCGACCGGTCGGAGCGGAGAAACCCCTCCTGGTCCGCGTCGAGAATTGCCACGAGCGAGACCT
>JBDSSY010000178.1:0-8888 GCA_039928585.1 Gemmatimonadaceae bacterium
GCTCGAGCGGGCCAGGCGGGCAGAGCGTGAACACCACCGACTCGGCCGTGCGCATCACCCACATCCCGTCCGGGCTGGTGGTGAGCCAACAGGATCAGAAGTCCCAGCTCCAGAACAAGCTGAAGGCGATGGTGGTGCTGCGTGCCCGTCTCCTCGATCTCCGCGTCGCCGAGCTCGAGGCGGCGCGATCGAAGATGCGCAAGTCGCAGGTGGGCACCGGCGATCGTTCGGCCAAGATCCGTACGTACAACTATCCGCAGAGTCGCATCACCGATCACCGCATCGGCTACACCACGCACGACCTGCCCGGCGTCATGGATGGCAACATCCAGGACATCATCGATGAGCTGAAGATGGCCGACGTGGAGGAGCGACTCGGTGGTTGACCCGGCGCTGGCCACCGTGGACCGTACGGCGCCAACTGTGGGAGCGCTGGTCGCCGAGATGCGTGCGCGGCTCGTGCCGTCGCTCGGTGCGGACGCAGAGGCAGGGGCGCGCGAGCTGCTCGCCGCCATGTCGGACCAGCCGCGGCACTGGCCGGTGATCGCGCGCGACGAACCGGTGACGTCCGACGTCTGGCGCCGCGCCATGGACGCAACGACACGGCGCGCGCGCGGCGCGCCGCTCCAGTACGCCGCCGGCCTGGCGTCCTTTCGCCACCTGACGCTCGAGGTCGACGAGCGCGTGCTGATTCCACGGCCGGAGACCGAGCAGCTGGTAGACCTGATGCTGCGGCTCGTCGCGGATGATGCGGCTGGCGGCGGGACGGTGGTGGACGTGGGCACCGGGTCGGGCGCCATCGCGCTCGCGCTCGCGAGCGAGGGCTCGTTCGCGCGTGTCATCGCCACTGACGTGTCGCTCGATGCGCTCGCCGTTGCGCGCGCCAACGTGGTGCGCTGCGCCGGCCAGCTGCGTGCCCCGGTCGAGTTGCGTCACGGCGCGCTCCTGAGCGCGGTACCGGAGCGGGGGCTTGGCGTAATCGTGTCCAACCCGCCCTACATTTCGCTCGACGAAGCCGCGTCGCTCCCGGCGAGCGTTCGCGACTGGGAGCCAGCGGTGGCGCTCTTCAGCAGCGACGGCGGCATGGGCACCACCGCGGCGCTCATGCGATGCGCTGCGCGCAGCCTGGCGCCTCGTGGACTGCTCGCGCTCGAGGTGGATGCACGGCGCGCCTCGCTCGCGGCGCAACTGCTGGCATCGCACGGCGCATACGGGGACGTCCGCATTGAGCGTGATCTTACCGGCCGCGAACGATTCGTGGTCGCCAGACGACTGGAGGAGCAGGAATGATCGAGGACAAGGCGAAGGAGCTGGGGCGGCTGATTGGGCAGAGCCCAGAATATCAGGCAGTCAAGCGCGCCAACGACGCGTTGGCTCTGGACAGCGCAGCGGTCGCCCTGCTGAAGCAGATGGAGCAGTTGCGCGTGAACGCCCAGCAGATGTTGCAGCGCGGCGAGCGCCCGACCGAGGAGATGGAACAGCAGCTCGACGGGCTGCTGGGCCAGGTGCAGGGCCAGACCGTCTACCAGCGCCTGGTGTCGGCGCAGGAGAACTTCGACAAGACCATGAGCAAGGTGAACGACTGGATCGTCGACGGGATCGAGCGGGGCGCGACGAGCTCGATCATCACGCTCGGGTGAGCGACGGCGCAGGCGTGCTGATCGTCTTCGAAGGCGGAGAGGGGTCGGGGAAATCCACTCAGCTTCGCCGGGTGTCGGCGACGCTCGCGCGACGCACAGCGGCGCACGTCTGTCTGCGCGAGCCGGGCGGCACCCCGCTCGGCACGGAGGTGCGGCGCATGTTGCTGGACCGTTCGTCGGACGTGGCCCACCGCGCGGAGGCGCTGCTGTTCATGGCATCCCGCGCGCAGCTCGTGGAGCGGGAGATTCGTCCTGCGCTCGATCGCGGCGACGTCGTCCTGCTCGATCGATTCTTTCTCTCCACTTATGCGTACCAGATCGCCGGCCACGGATTGCCGGAGGACGAAGTACGTGCGGCGAACCGCTTCGCGACCGGCGGGCTGGTTCCCAACCTTACACTCCTTCTCACCTTTCCCGTCACCGAAGGGCTGGCGCGTGCCGCCCGCCGCGCGACCGCGCATGATCGGATGGAGTCCATGGGCGAGGTATTTCATCGCCGAGTGGCCGCCGCGTTCGAGACTTTCGCCGATGCGTCGTGGCAGCGCGATCATCCGGAGTGCGGCCCCATCGTGGGCATCGATGCGGAAGGCGCTGAAGAGGACGTCACGAAGCGCGTCGCAGCGGCGTTATCGGCCCGGTGGCCCGGAACTTTCCTTGGGACGGGCTCATGAAGTCCAGAGCAATCGTCGCCGCTGCCATTCTCTCGAGTGCACTCGTGTCGGGCGGTTGGCTCATGGAACGCGGCGGGCGCGATGCGCCGCGAGACGCGAAGTCGCAGGCGCGCCTGTTCGACGAGGTACTGCAGCACCTGCGGCGCGACTACGTGGAGAAGCTTCCAGACTCTCTGCTGTATCATCGCGCGGCGTCGGGCGTGATCGAACAGCTCCACGATCCGCACTCCACCTTCCTCGATCCGCGCCGGCTGACCCGCCTGGACGAGAGCACGAGTGGTCATTATGCCGGCGTCGGCATCCAGATGGATGCGCGCGACAGTGGGATCACGGTGATCGGCGCGCTCCCTGGTACGCCAGCCGAGCGTGCGGGCATCATGACGGGCGACCGCATCGTGGAGATCGAAGGGCGGTCCACCCACGGGCTCACGCAGGAGGAGGCGCTCAAGTCACTGCGCGGCGCGCCGGGATCATCGGTGCGACTGGTCGTCGAGCGACCGGGCGTGTCGGAGCGTCTGCCGTTCTCGCTCACACGCGCGGAGATCGCCGTGAACCCGGTGCAGAATGCCTCGATGCTGCGCGATGGCATCGGGTACGTGGACCTCACGGTGTTCAGCACGACGGCGGCGGCCGATCTTGGCCGCGCGATCGATTCGCTTCGCACGCTGGGTGCGCGCGCGATGATCCTCGACCTGCGCGGCGATCCGGGCGGCCTGCTCGATCAGGGAGTCGGCGTGGCGGACCTCTTCCTTGATCCGGGGCAGAAGATCGTCACGACCCGCGGTCGTACCGCGGACGAGAACCGTACGCTCGCCGACGATGCGCCGCAGCGGTTCGCGGGGATGCCGCTCGTCGTACTCACCGACAGCGGTACCGCGTCGGCAAGCGAGATCGTCGCGGGCGCGCTGCAGGATCACGATCGCGCGCTCGTGGTGGGAACGTCCACGTACGGAAAGGGGAGCGCGCAGCGCGTGTTCCGCCTCGAGGACGGCGCGGTGAAGCTGACGACCGCCCTCTGGTACACGCCCAGCGGCCGCAGCATCAACCGTCCACGCCCGAAGCGCGCCGGCGGGGATTCAGCGGACGACGCGGCGACGCCGGACTCCACGCCACGTCCGCGCTTTCGCACGGATGCCGGCCGGACGGTGCTGGGCGGTGGTGGCATCGTTCCGGATGTGGAAGTCGCGACGCGCGCGACGTTGCCGGCCGACCGCGCGCTGCAAGCCGCGCTGGGCGCCAAGGTGCGGTTGTTTCGCGACGTGATGGTGGATTACGCCATCTCACTCAAGGCATCGCGCGCTGTGCCCGACGAACAGTTCATCGTCACGCCTGCGATGCGCGCCGAGCTGTATCGCCGACTCGGGGCGCGCTCGGTGACCGTCCCGCGCGCGGTGTACGACTCCGCCGCGCCGTTGGTAACGCGTGCGCTCGGCTCACAGATCGCGCGCTACGTGTTCGGGCCGCGGGCCGAGGCAGCACGGACGCTACGCGGTGATCCGACGATCACCAAGGCGTTGGAGCTGCTCGCGGGCGTCGACTCGCCGACAGCGTTGCTCGCACGGGCGAAGGCGCGGTAGCCGCTTTCGGCGGGGAGCTGGCTCCGCGCACGAATCAGGGACAAACCGAACGTCATCTGGCGGGTCCTACCGGACGACCGTACGTTGGGCGGGCGAAGCACGCGTTCTTGCGCGTTGGTTCCTTCGTCTGGCGAGCGCCACATGATGGCACTGGACGACGCCTTGGTCCTGGCTCTGGCGGGCCGGTACGAGATCGAGCGGGAGATAGGGCAGGGCGGCATGGCAGTGGTCTACCTCGCGCGCGACGTGAAGCACAACCGTCGCGTCGCGCTGAAGGTGCTGCGTCCCGAGCTGGCGAATTCGCTCGGCAGCGAGCGGTTCCTCCAGGAGATCGCGATCGCGGCGCCGCTCGTGCACCCGAACATCCTCCCGCTGCACGACTCAGGCGAGGCCGGCGGCCACCTGTATTACGTGATGCCGTACGTGGAGGGATTGACCCTCCGTCAGCGGCTGCAGCGGGAGACGCAGCTCTCGGTGGAAGACACGCTGACGATCGTGCGCCAGATCGCGTCGGCGCTCGATCACGCGCACGCACATGGTGTGGTGCATCGCGACATCAAGCCGGAGAACATTCTCCTTCTCGACGAGCAGGTGCTCGTTGCGGACTTCGGGCTGGCGAAGGCGATCACGCGCGCGACGAGCCAGCCGCTGACGCAGGTCGGCATCGTCGTCGGCACGCCGGAGTACATGAGCCCCGAGCAAGCCACTCCCGGGGACGTGGTGGATGCGCGGAGCGACATCTACAGCTTGGCGTGCGTTACGTTCGAGATGATCGCGGGCATGCCGCCGTTTCGCGGCGCGAACGCGCAGGCGGTGATCGCGCACCACGTGATGACACCGCCGCCGCCACTCTGCGAGGAGCGGAGCAGCTGTCCACCTGAGGTGGAAGTCGCGGTGCGCCGCGCGATGTCCAAGGTGCCGGCGGACCGCTTTCGGACCGCGTGCGAGTTCGTGCGGGCAATGGGGGGGGGAGGTGCGGCTACGCCGTCGCCTGCGCTCGGCGCGCGGGCAATCGCGCGTCGGCGCACCGCGCGCGAGAAGCGCCGATCGCTCCTCGTGGCATTGGGGATCGCGTCGGTTGCCCTCGTCGGCGGCCTGATGTGGGCACGCGGGTGGGGACCGTTCCGGCCGGCGCCGCCACTCATCGCCTCGAAGTACGTCGTGTTTCCGTTCCGACATGATGACACGACGGTCAAGCTGATCCTCGACGGCGACGCATGCGCCCGCACGCTCCACACGGCGCTATCTCGGTGGAAAGGCATCCAGCTCGTCGACGACATGAGCGTAGCCGACATCTGGAAGAAGGGTGCGCCGCAGACCGTAGCGGATGCGTTGAACAAGGCGGCATTGCTCGGCGCCGGGGTGCTGACCTGGGGTAACGTGGTGATGAGAGGCGATTCGCTCGAGATCGTCGCGGTCGCCTATCAGGTCGCGGCGCGGGATAGCGGGTCGCGGCGATTCGTCATCCGTGTCGGCAGCGACATCGCATCCATCGACGCGGGGTTCGTGGCCTTGGCCGATTCCATTGTGATGGGCGAGAATCGCGAACGTGACAGTACGACGAGCTCAACGAAAGATCTTCGCGCGTTTCAGCAATATCACGCGGGACGAAATGCGCTGGACAGCTTCGATCTTAGCGGCGCAGAACGGCAGTTTCGCCTGGCCATCGCGACGGACGAGTCGTACTCGAAGGCGCGTCTGTGGCTGGCACGCACACTGTCGTGGGGTGGGGATGTGCCGCCTTCGTCATGGGCGAGTGACGCAGGTCGCGCCGTGGCGTCGTCGGCGAGCCTTTCGCCGCTCGAGGCGCAGCACGCCGCTGCCCTGCTCAGCCTCGGCGAAGGCAGAATGCCGGAGGCGTGCACACGGTATCGAGCGCTGCTCGCGAAGGACTCGACCGACTTCGCTGCGTGGTTCGGCCTCGGTGACTGTCACGCCCGCGACTCCGTCGTCGTGCGTGATGCTCGCAGTCCGTCGAAGTACAGCTTCCGTGGAAGCCTGTATACGGCGGTGCTGGCGTATCGGCGGGCGCTGATGCTGGTGCCATCCTATCACTTGGCAGGACGCGGTTCGGCCTTCCAGCGTCTGTCGCGCCGGGTGTTGTACACCGAGGAATCGAGCGCCCGCCGTGGCGTCGCCGCTCCGCCGGATACCCAGACATTCGTCGCGTATCCGTCTTTCGAGGCCGAAACGCTTGCGTTCGTGCCGCGGCCATACGGCTTGTTGGCGAACGCCGCGATCAAGCCTTCGACGGAACACCTTGCGGTCCGTTGGAGCGTCGAGACGTTCGAGCAGATCATGGCCGAATGGGTGCACGCTTTTCCCGCTCGTGCTGACGCGCAAGAGGGATATTCCTCTGCGATCGAATCTTCGATTGCAGTCGGCGGTTCCGTTGAGCGCCTGGGTGAAGCGCTCGCTGCGGCACGGCGGGCCGTTGCCGCGACCACAAACCGCGACCAGAAGGTGAGTCGGACGGCATCGGTCGTTCGACTGCTGCTGAAGATGGACAGTCTCCCGGCGTCGCGCGCACTCGCCGACTCCACGTTGCGCGAGTGGCAATCACCAACCGCGACGCAGGCGGGCTATCTCGCGTCGTTGGCTGCCCTGACGGGGCGTGCGCGATTGGGCGCGAGGCTTGCCGCCAGGTCTGCCTCCGATACACAGCATGTCCCCTTCGTAACGGCCGCCGGCCGGAAGGCCAGCTTCCCTCTTTCTGTACTGGCGGGAGCGTTGGAGCTTCGGATCTATGCATCGCTCGGCGGACCCCGCGACAGCCTTCGAGAGGTGTTGCTCCGCACCAACCGTCTCATCGATGCCAACATCGCGCCGAAGGCTCGCGGAGATGCTCGCCAAGCACTGTTTCGAAACTCGTTCGCGCTCGCCTACGACGCGCTCGAGCCATACGCCACCTTCCCGATCGATGCGGGTCGGGATGACGTGCTCGCGATGCGGATAGCCCTTGCGGCCGCAGATACCCCTTCCGTGCGCCGCCATAGCAGGGACTTCGACAGTTCGGTCGGGCATCTCCTTCCGGGTACGCTCGGAATAGAGCGCCTGCATCAGCAGGCATCGGTGCTGCTTGCGCTGCGAGACACGGCCGCGGCAGTCGAGCGGCTCGATGCCGCGCTCGCGGCGCTGCCGCGCGTGCGTCGCATGATCACGAAGGTTCCTCTGCAGGCCGGCGCAGTGGGCCGCATCATGATGCTTCGCGCGCAGCTCGCCATGGGAATTGGCGATCGCGCGACCGCTGAGCGATGGACTCGCGACGCAATGATACTCTGGAGTGACGCCGATGCAGACCTTCGAGCGCCGCTCGAACATCTGCAGCTCCAACTGAAGCTTCGTTGATCGGACCGTGTTGTCCATTTCCGCCAGTTTTTTTCCTAAACTTCAGGAGGTCGGAATGAGGCTCGCCCCGCGGCTGAGAATCGTAAAGTGCCTGGCGATAGGACCGCTCGTTGGACTACTGTTCGTCGGTTGTCAGAGTGTGTTCAATCCCCCACACACGGAGCTGGGCCTGCCGACGGAGGCAGAGATCGCACGAGCGGTGCGGGAGGACTACGACTTCGCCGGCATAAAGCGCCCGCCGAAGGACACAACCATTCGTGACTTGAGTGGCCCATCAGTCCCGGACAGCGATGCCCCCGTCATGACCATCGAAACCATGACGCTAAAAAGATCCGTGCGCCCTAATCCGTTGTTGCGGTTGCTCGCCCGAATCGAGAGTGGCGGCGACTACACGCCGATGGGGATCCGGCGCGGAGAAAACTTTGTGTGGCGCGACAGTGGAGGGAACAACTGGGTGTCCCCTAAGGGGTCATTGCAGCGGCACAGGCTTGTCCGCCATCCGCGACTCGACCGGCCACCCATGATACCCCACGAGCCCGGCCTTTTGAGAGTCGCGGTGAACAGCACGTCATTCGTGGTCTGTCTCGATGGCTGCTATCCGGCTGGTCACTGCGGCTATCAGTAAGACCGTAATTTTCTCGTGGAGGATGTCGGCGGAGCCTTCTCACCCCGCCTTCGTACGCTCCACCGCCTCCTCGCTCCGCCGTTCACGAGATCCACCGCTCGTGGGCGGCAGTGCGGAGCTCAGAGCGAAGTAGAATGTGGTGCCTTCTCCCACCCGGCTGTCCACCCAGATCCGGCCGCCATGCGCGTCGACGATTCCCTTCGCAATCGTCAGCCCGAGGCCGATACCTCGCCGGTCCGCTGGATTGCCCTGCCAGAACTGGCCAAACAGCTTGCTGAGTTGCTCCGGTGGAATGCCCTGACCGGTATCGGCAACGGAGAAGCGCACCCCACCCGGAGATGCTTCGGCACGGATCACGATGCGACCGTCCTTCGGCGTGAACTTGATCGCGTTGCCGACGAGATTGGACAGCACCTGGAGTACTCGCCCTGCGTCCGCCGTCAGCGTGGGCAGCGCGTCGGCCACCACGCAGTCGAGCTGAATCGACTGCTCGGCGGCGAGCGGGGCGAGCATCTCGTGCGCTTCGCGGATCAGCGGTCCGACCTGCAGCTCTCGCGCGTCGATGCCCACCCGGCCGGCCTCGAGCTTGGCGACGTCGAGCAAGTCCTGGATCAGGCGGTTCATCCGCTCGCCCGCCCGCTTGATGCGGTTCAAGTGGCCGTTCTGATCGACGGGCTGCATTGGCACGTCCAGTATCAGCGACGCGCACATGGAGATCGTATGCAGCGGATTGCGCAGGTCGTGCGACACGATCTTCAAGACCTGCTCGCGCGCGCCGATCGTCTCTTCGGCTTCCTTGTACATGCTCGAGAGCGTGGCGCGCGCGACTTCATCGGTCACCACGCGACGGATGAGCGTGGTGACGCTCGCACCAAGCAGACCAATCGCGACGAGCGTCATCGCGATGCCAGCGGAGGCGAGCGCGTCGAGTCGCATCACGAAGGACGCGAGCAGGAAGACCGCGAGCGCGAGCGCCGTCCCCGCCCGCGCCGACCACCGCGATAGTCGCAGCGCCCCCGACAGGCTG
>JBDSSY010000179.1:0-8474 GCA_039928585.1 Gemmatimonadaceae bacterium
AGCCGGCGTACACGCCGAGCGCCGTCATCGCCGAGTCGACGGGCAGGAGCGAAATCGTCGTCGTTCCCGGTTCGTTTTTGCACAGCAGCCCGAAGGCGACCGGCACGCGCATGGTCACGGAATCGCGCGCGGCGGACACCAGCCCGCCGCTGTCCTGGACCATGCGGATATCGGTGAGCATGATGTTCATCGCGTTCCGCGACACGCTGCGAGCGTTGCGCAACGCCATCTGTCCTTCGGTGAATCGCGCCTGCGACACGACGAGCCGCACGAACGCCAGTCCGATGATGCCCAGGATGGCGAGCGACGTGATGATCTCGATGAGTGTGAAGCCGCGCCGAACGAGCGAGAGTCGGGTGCGCATGGGAGTAGTCGCGCTCATTGGAAGAGGGGGGTCTTCGCGTACGTCTTTGCGCGCTGGAAGAGCAGCGAATCCGACTTCTGGTTCGCCTGGATTGTGTCGTTGACCGGCTTGAGCATCACCTTGAGGGTGCGATACTCGCTGCCCGTCGTGCCCTGCACGTAGGTGAGCTTGCGCTCGTACTTGTAACGACCTGTGGTCACCGTATCGATGCGAGGCGCGTACGACGGAATGGAATCATACGGCAGCGCCGAGAACCGGTTCGACTGCTGCATCAGCACGAACGTGCGTGCCGAGCCGACGTCGAGGTCGCGTGAGCGCTTCACGGTTCGCGTGGTGAGAACGCTCAGCGCTCCGAGCACCACGACCAGCAGCGTCATGGCCACCATGATCTCGATCAGCGAGACACCGTCTCGCGGCCGGAGCGCCTGTCGCGGCGCCTGCGGATCTATGCGGGTGTGCATACGCCATTCAGGGAAGAGGGGTTGGAACAGATCTGGACGAGACCCCCGCGCAGCATGCGGATGCGGCGGAACTTTCCATCGCGGGAGATCGTGACGCTCATGGAGTCGGCGGCCAGTCCGGGCGGGAAGACTTCGACGGAGTCTCGTGAAGGGGAGATGTTCATCGAATCGAGCTTGTAGGCCGACTCCTTCCCGAGATTGCGACGCCGGTAGATGACGCCGTTTCGGTCCCTCATCCGCACCTCCATCGTCTTCTTGTCGAGCACGATCATGATGGGCGTGCGGTTGCGGCCGACGATCGCGAAGGCCGATTGCAGCTCCTCACCGTACGCCTGCGCAGCCCGCGACACGCGCCACTGGGTCATCATGGACGACGTCCGGCCGAAGGCCATGACCGAGATCAGGCCGATCATGCTGATGACGATCAGCAGTTCGATCATGGAAAAGCCGGGACGGCGGTGCCTTTGTGAGGTTCTCATGGCCGACTCAAAAGCACTGTCCGGGCCGCTAGATTTGCTCATAGTTATCATCATGTGATATAACGAGTTAGGGCGGTTTCGCCGGGTGCAAATCATGGTCCGGCTACGCAAAGAGTTGCGAGTCCTGCACTCTTTTCGCGCTCCCACTACCTTTCCGACGCATCTGGGACCCTTCCGTCACCTCCCCCACCCCCGTCATGCGCATCGCGAAGCTCGGCGTCGTCGGCGCCGGCACCATGGGCAGCGGCATCGCCGCCCTCGCCGCCTCGGCCGGCATCCCCGTCGTGCTGCTCGACCTCGTGGGAGCGAATGACGACCGGAACGGCGCCGCGAAGGCCGGACTCGAACGAGCACGCACGGCCCGCCCCGCCGCGTTCATGGATGCGTCACGCGCCGCGCTCATCAGCATCGGCAACCTGGACGATTCGCTCGAACTCCTGCGGGACTGCGACCTGGTGCTCGAAGCCATCATCGAGCAGCCTGGTCCCAAGCAGGCGCTCTACGCGCGACTCGAATCTCTGCTCAAGCCGAACGCGATCGTCGCCACGAACACCTCGGGCATCCCGATGCGCGTGCTCACCGAGGGGCGCAGCGCACGGTTCAGGCAGCATTTTCTCGGCATGCACTTCTTCAATCCGCCGCGCTATCTCCACCTGCTCGAACTGATTCCCACCACCGACACCGATCCCGCGGCACTCGATGCCGTACGCCACTTCAGCGAAGTCGTGCTCGGCAAGGGAATCGTGATCGCGAAGGACGTCCCGGGATTCGTCGCCAACCGACTGGGGGTCTACGGCATGGTCGCCGCGATGACGGGCATGATGGAATCCGGACTCACGATCGACGAAGTGGATGCCCTCACCGGCCCCCTGCTCGGCCGCGCGAAGAGCGCCACCTTTCGCACGGCGGACATCACCGGACTCGACGTCCTGTTGCACGTGTCGAAGGGGCTCAGCGCGAGCACGGGTGAAGACTTCTCCATGCCTTCGTGGGTGGAGTCCCTGGCCGCGAGTGGACGGCTCGGAGACAAGACGGGGGCGGGCTTCTACAGGAAGGTCGGCAAGGACATCTCGACGCTCGACTGGAAGACGCTCGAGTACGTGCCGCAACAGAAGGTCGAGGATCCTGCCATCGCCGCGCTCATGAAGGAGGGACTGGAAAAGCGGCTGCCGATGGCGGCGAAGCTCCCGGGCAAGTACGGCGAGTTCGTCCGCAATTATCTGGTGCGCATGTCCCACTATGTGCTGGCCACGACGCCGGCCATCTCGTACGACATTCTCTCCGTCGATCGCGGCATCGAGTGGGGCTACGCCTGGGAAGCGGGGCCGTTCCAGCAGATGGAGGCGCTCGGCTTCGACTTCCTGCGCGAAGGCTTCGAGCGCCTTGGACTCGGAACGCCGCCGTTACTCGAGCGCGCAAGGGACGGCGCGTTCTTCGGCGCTGCCGACGGTGGCCGGACCCAGATGGGATTCGACGGTGCGTTCACGGCGCTTCCACCGACACCGGGACAGATATCGGTCGAGTCCGTGCACGCGCGGAAGGGCGGCGCGATCGAGACGTCGAAGGACGCGAACCTCCTCGACCTCGGCGACGGCGTCCTCCTGCTTCAGGCGCACAGCAAGATGAACACGATGGGCGCCGGCGTGCTCGCAATGCTGCGCGCGGGGCTCGATCGAGTGCGCGACGGCAAGTACGTCGGCCTCGTCATCGGGAACGACGACCCTCGCGCCTACAGTGCCGGCGCCGACCTCGGCGCGGTCGTCGCGCAGGTTCAGGCGAACGACTGGAAAGGGCTCGACGAGATGGTGCGCTACTTCCAGGACGGCGCGATGATGCTGCGCCGCGCGCCGTTCCCGGTGGTCGCCGCGCCGCACGGGCTCACGCTGGGTGGCGGGGCGGAGTACGCACTCCACGCGGATCGCATCCAGGCGCACGCGGAGCTGTACATGGGCCTCGTCGAAGCCGGCGTGGGCCTGATCCCGGCGGGCGGCGGAACCAAGGAACTGCTTTTCCGCTTCACCGAACATCTCACGCCCTACGACGAAGCAGATCCCTTCGAGGGGGTCAAGCGCGCCTTCAAGCTGATCGCGATGGCGACGACGAGCACGAGCGCGCTCGAGGCCCGATCGCTCGGCTTCCTCCGTCCCGTGGCCGACCGCATCACGATGAATCGCGACCGGCTCATCGCCGACGCGAAGGCGCGCGTGCTCGACCTTGCACCCGACTACGTGTCGCCTATCCCGCGCACCATCACTGCACTTGGCAAGGAAGCGCTGGGCAACCTGATGTACGCCGGATGGGCGATGAGGGAGGGTGGGCAGATCACCGATCACGAGGTACGGATCGCGCGCGAACTGGCGTACGTGCTGTGCGGCGGCGACGGACCCCCGCGGCTGGTGAGCGAGCAAGACATTCTCGATCTCGAGCGCGAGGCGTTCCTGCGACTGCTCGGCACGAAGGAAACCCAGGAGCGCATCGCGTACACGCTCAAGACGGGCAAGCCGCTTCGCAACTGATCCGTGTTCGGCCTGACGACTAAGGAGAGGCGATCGAATGAGCGATACGAATGACGTGGTGATCGTTTCGGCGGTGCGCAGCGCCGTCGCCAAGGGAAAGAAGGATGGCGCATTGGCAGCGACGCATCCGGTCGAGCTCTCCGCCCTCGTGATGAAGGAGGCGATCGGTCGAGCGGGCATCGACAGCGCAACGATCGATGATGTCGCGTGGGGCTGCGCCATGCCGGAAGCATCGCAGGGGCTCAACGTCGCTCGGCTCGCGGCACTGCGCGCCGGCATTCCCGTGGAGGTGCCGGCGCAGACCGTCAACCGGTTCTGTTCGTCCGGCCTGCAGACCATCGCCGACGGCGCCATGCAGATCATGAGTGGCATGGCCGATGTCGTCCTCGCGGGCGGCGTGGAGATGATGAGTCAGGTGCCGATGTCCGGCTATCACGCGCGGCTCGACCCCGACGCGCTCGAGTCGTACATCGGCATGGGCTTCACGGCGGAGCGGGTGGCGGACCGGTGGAGGGTCAGCCGCGCCGACCAGGACGCGTGGGCACTCGCCAGCCAGCAGAAGGCGGCCAAGGCCATCGCTGACGGACGGTTCGATGGGCAGATCGTGCCGGTACCGGTGGAACGCGTGACGTGGAACGGCACGGCGAAGCAGGTGGCGTCGCATACCTTCGCTCGCGACGAGCTGGTGCGCGCCGAGACGAGCGCGGCGGGACTCGCGAAGCTGAAACCGGCATTCAAGACGAATGGCTCGGTCACGGCGGGAAACGCGAGCCCTTACTCCGACGGCGCGGCTGCCGTCGTGCTGATGCGACGCTCCCACGCCGACGCGCTGGGGATGACGCCGCTCGCGCGCTTCGTCAGCTTCGCGGTCGCGGGCGTCAGTCCGGATGTGATGGGTGTCGGTCCTCTCAAGGCGGTACCCAAGGCGCTGGCGCGCGCGGGCATGTCGATGACGGATCTGGACCTCATCGAGTTCAACGAAGCGTTCGCCGCACAGGTGCTTGCTGTCGTCCGCGAGCTCGGCATGTCGGAAGATCGGGTCAACGTGAACGGCGGGGCAATTGCGCTCGGACATCCGCTCGGCGCAACCGGCGCCAAACTCACCACGCAACTCATCCATGAACTGGGCCGGCGCGGCGGCGGACGCGGGCTGGTGACGATGTGCATCGGTGGCGGGATGGGCGCCGCCGGGATCTTCGAGGTCTACCCGACCGCGGCTTGAACGTCCGGTCGGTCGACGAACGCACCGCCATCCTGCTGATCACGGCCATCGCCGTGATCGCTCGGCTCGCCGTGCTCTGGCAGCCGATGCGCTATGACGAGTCGGTGACCTGGGCGTATTTCGTCGGACGGTCGTGGAGCACCATCGTCAGCGCCTACCAATTCCCCAACAACCACGTCTTTTTCTCGCTGCTGGCAAAGGTGACGTCATCCGTCGCGCCCTTCCAGCCATGGGCCCTGCGATTGCCCGCGTTTCTCGCCGGCGTGGCGGTGGTTCCACTCACATGGGCGGTAGGCCGGCGGTTCGCGTCTCCCAACATCGGACTCATCGGCGCCGCGTTCGCGGCGGGGTCCACGACGCTCGTATTGTATTCCACGAACGCCCGCGGCTACACGCTCATCGTCGCGCTCTTCCTGGTGCTGCTGCTGCTCGCCGATCGGTTACGCACGTCGCGTCGGCTCTCGCACTGGGCGATGCTCGCGGTACTGGGCGCGGTCGGCCTCTACACGATTCCAGTGATGCTCTATCCACTGGGCATCGTCGTCATCTGGCTGTTGCTCGCCGCACGACAGGCGTCCGGCGCCGAGCGGCGCGGGCTCGCGGTTCGCGCGGTGGTGGCGGCGCTTTCGGCAGGCGCGTTGGCCCTGCTGCTTTACCTACCCATCATCCGGAACGCAGGACTCGGCGCACTCGCCGGCAACAAGTTCGTCGAGCCAAGTCCGTGGCCGATGTTCATCGCCGACATCCCCCGTCATCTCCTCGACACGCTGATGACCTGGAGCTCGCCCTTCTCGTGGTGGGCGGTTCCTCTCCTGGTGTTGCTGGGCGTGGTGGGGTTGCATCGCATGGAACCAGCGTCGCGACCATCGCTGGTGCTGGCATCGGCGCTCTGGTGCGGCGCCCTGCTGCTCGTCACCCATCGCGCGCCGTTCGTGCGCGTCTGGCTGTTCCTTCTGCCGCTCTTCCTTCTCGCCGTGGCTCGGGGCATCGTGCTCGTCGCGAGCAAGCCGCGAGTGCCTCGGGCACTCATCTCACCAGCGGCCGCCATCGCACTGGCAGTGCTCGTCGCAACGTTGACCATGCTGGGCGATACCGTGCGACGTTCGGGCGACACGGGCTCCTTCCGCTCGGCCCGCGAGGTCACGGAGCGCTTGAAGAGCACGCTCCGTCCCGGTGATCGCGTGCTGGCTCCGATTCCGACGAATGGACCGCTGCTCTATTATTTCGACGCGCAGGGACTCGACACCGCGTTGCTCAATACGCCACCGGAGTCGACGCGCCGCGCGTTTCTCGTGCTGGATCCCGCGCATGGACGCACGCTGGACTGGGCGGTGTCGGTGGGCATGATCGACCCTGCTCAGTACGCGACGCCTACCCTGCTGCTCCGCCGAGCGGATGTGGAACTCTGGAGCAGCGACCGGCGCTGACCCTCCGATTCAACGCAGCAGTGACGCGTACGGCGTCAGGCGAGGCACGTCATCTCGATTCCTGAGATGCGGCCCGAAGCGGTACCACGTGCGATCGCCGAATCGGGCGCGCAACGTTTCGTTGTGGGCGCCATGATCGAGTACGTACACCACGTTACCCCCGACCCGGCCGTCAGCGCCGATCGTATTGGCCGGGAAGAACGGTGCGTACGTCGCCACACCGTCATCGTCGGCGAGCAGCGCCTGCACGCAGTCTTCTGGCAGCGTCGCTTCGTCGCTGTACTGCGTGGCGTCCTTCACCATGCGACCGAGTCGCACGGAGGCCGGAGCCGTACGCCGCTCTTCCGTGGCGATCGCCTCACGAAGCGAACACGGATGGACGGAGGTGACCATTCGTATGGCATCGCCTCGTGGAATGCCCAGCGCCCACAGCCGCCGCAGCGCGCGCGCATTGAACGATTCGCTCACGAATACCAGGGCGTGATGCAGTCCCGCCGCCCGAGCCACGGAATCGGGGTCGACGCGTCCGCTCATCGAAGCTCCGCGATAGCCCTGTACGCGTCCCGGCACACTGTTCTGCGTACCGTAGAAGCTCCACGCGACCAGCACGCAGACGGGTACGATCATCAGGGCGGCTCGGCGAACCGCGCCGGTCGTGATGGTGGCAAGGAGCAACGGAGCGCGAGCCACGAAGATGACGATCGCCGGCATGACGGTGAAGAGAAACCGCGGGCCGCGAAAGTCTCCCTCGTGCCAGTACAACGCATACCCGATCAGCTGCGCGGCGAGCAGCGCGAGCAGCAGCACATCCCAGCGTGACGCACGACGCAGGCAGAGCAAACCCACCACGATGATGCCGACCGCCGGCAGCGGCGCCTCGAGCAAGGACATGTCGAGCTGCAGGAGGTACTTGGACGCGTAGAGCAGGGCACGCAGTGGCGAGTGCACGGTGCCGTACGGATCCATGTGGAACCCGAGTCCGTGGGAGCTGCCGTACATCACGTCGTAGCCGAAGTGGAATGGCGCGCCCGTCGTTTTCGCGTTCGCCACGAGCAGCAACGCGATCGGGATCGCGCCGGCGGCCACCTGCACCACGAGGGAGCGCGCTCGCTCCGCGCTCCCCCGCAACTGTGTGAGCTGCAGGGCGCCGATGACGCCAGCCATCAGAAAGGTGTCCAGGGGTCGAACGGTGGCGGCAACGCCGAGAGAGAGGCCGATGAGCAATGCGGATCGCGTTGCCTCGGCACGCTCGGTCGCATCGACCCACGTGGTGAGCTGGACGAGCGCGATGCTCACGAGCCACAGCATTGGAACGTGATTCATGAAGCTCGCGCCCATGAACAGCACGAGCGGAGAGAGCGCGAACAGCAGTGCACTCGCGCGTGCGGTGGACTCTCCGTAGGCGAGTCGGGCGAAGCGATACAGGTTGACGAGCGTGATCGCGAGCAGGAGCGGATTGACCAGCCAGGCCGCGCGCGCCAGCATGCCGAGTGCGAGAAAGGCCGGACCGCCGATGGGAAACTGCGAGTACCACGCGCCCTGATCGATGACGTTGTCCATGCCGAAGAATTCCGGATTCGCATCGGGCGGGAGGGCGAGTCGTCCGCTCGTGAGGATGCGCGCGTGCCAGAGCTGTGCGACTTCGTCGGCATTGTGCGGCTGGCGGCCGAAGCAGTACATCGCAATGGCAGCCGACGCGGTGAACGCGAACAGCGCCGCTCCACCAACGGTGATCGTCGCCCGAGTCTCCATCGCCACGCGACGCACCGACTCGATGACTCGGTCGCTCGTGCGCGGCATCCATCGGCCCATCGCGAGCAGGAGCAGCCACAGCGCTCCACCCGCGGCCATCCAATAGAGGGCCAGTACGGGATACCACAGGGCTGCTCGCGAACCGGTGAGCGCATTGCCGAGCGGCACGAGCCCGAACGCCGCCAGCGCGAGCGCTGCGGCGACTGGCAGGGAGGCGCGATCGTCGCCCGTCGCACCGAGCGATGCCAGCAGC
>JBDSSY010000180.1:0-12080 GCA_039928585.1 Gemmatimonadaceae bacterium
GGCACCGGCAAGACGGCCATCGCCGTCGATACGATCATCAACCAGAAGGGGCAGGGCGTCATCTGCGTGTACGTCGCCATCGGGCAGAAGGCGTCCACGGTGGCATCGGTCGTGGCGCGCCTGAAGGAGAAGGGCGCGATGGAATACACCATCGTCGTCGTCGCCTCCGCCTCCGACCCCGCACCCATGCAGTACATTGCGCCCTACTCCGGTTGCGCGATGGCCGAGTACTTCATGTACAACGAGGGGCAGCCCACGTTGTGCGTGTACGACGACCTGTCCAAGCAGGCGGCCGCCTATCGCCAGCTGTCACTCGTCCTGCGCCGCCCACCGGGGCGCGAAGCGTTCCCCGGCGACGTCTTCTATCTCCACTCCCGCCTGCTGGAGCGCGCGGCGAAGCTGTCCGAAGATCCGTCCGTGGTCGACGGCGTCAACATTCTCAAGCCCGGCGGATCGCTCACCGCGCTGCCGATCATCGAGACGCAGGCTGGTGACGTGTCGGCGTACATCCCGACCAACGTCATCTCGATCACCGACGGACAGATCTTTCTCGAGGCCGACCTGTTCTACGCTGGCGTCCGGCCTGCCGTGAACGTCGGCATCTCGGTCAGTCGCGTGGGCGGTTCGGCGCAGATCAAGGCGATGAAGTCGGTGGCCGGACGCCTGCGCCTGGACCTCGCGCAGTACCGTGAGCTCGAAGCCTTCGCGTCCTTCGCGTCCGACCTCGATGCGACGACCAAGAAGCAGCTCGAACGCGGCGCGCGCACGGTGGAAATTCTCAAGCAGGGCCAGTACGACCCCATGCCCGTGGAGCAGCAGGTCATGATCCTGTTCGCCACGGCGAATGGCTTCATCGACGACATCGCGGTGCCGGAGCTGCGCGCCTGGGAAAAGGGGTTCCACGCGTTCATGTCGGCGCAGTTCCCGCAAGTTGGCGAACGCGTGCGCAGTGAGAAAGCGATTTCCAAGGAGACCGAGGCCGACCTGCGCCGCGGGATCGAGGAGTACAAGAAGACCGCGTCGAAGAGCAATGGCTAAGGGGCGCGAACTCAAGGGTCGCATCAAGTCCGTCGAGAACACGCGCAAGATCACGCGCACGATGGAAATGGTGGCGACGTCCAAGATGAAGCGCGCCCAGGATCGCGTCGTCGCCGCCCGTCCGTATGCGACGGCGTTGGCCGATGTGATCTCGAGTCTCTATTCGCCCGAGCTGGCGGAGCGCTTCCCCTTGCTTCGGCAACCAACGGAGCAACGGCGGGTGGCGCTCGTGGTGCTCACGAGCAACCGCGGGCTCGCCGGCGCGTTCAACGCGAACCTGATCAAGGAAGCGCGCGCGCAACTCGCGAAGCTCGAGAAGGCCGGCGCGCAGGTCGATGTGCACGTCATCGGCAAGAAGGGTCTCGGTTACTTCAAGTACGTCGGCCGCGAGCTCGCGACCCAGCGCGTGGATGTCACGGATCGCCCCACCGCACTGAATGCGGCGGAGATCGTCGATGCGCTGATGGCGGACTATGTCGCGGGAAAGCTCGACGGCGTGTACGTGACGTATTCCAGGTTCAACTCGGTGCTCAGCACGCCGCCGGCAACGGATCAGGTGCTACCGGTCACTCCTCCAGCGGCGAAGGAGGGCGCGGATGCCCGCGAGGTGGGCGTCCAGCGTGACTACCTGCTGTTCCCGAATGCCGAGGCGATTCTCACGGAACTACTGCCGTCCTACGTGCGCAATGCGATCTACCGCGCGCTGGTGGAGACGGCGGCCGGCGAGCAGGCCGCGCGCCGCGCGGCAATGAAGAATGCAACGGACAACGCGGGGGACATTCTCAACGTGCTCCGCCGCACCTATAACCGCGCCCGCCAGGCGCAGATCACGCAGGAAATCGCCGAAATCGTCGGCGGTGCTGCGGCTCTCCAGGGGTAGACATGGCAACAGCGATTGCGTCCCAACAGATCGGCAAGGTCGTTCAGGTCATCGGCCCGGTGCTCGACGTCGAGTTCGAGTCGGGTCATCTGCCGGAGTTGTATAACGCGCTCGAGATCAGCGCGACGACCGATTCGGGCCAGAAGATTCGCGTGACGGTGGAGGTGCAGCAGCACATCGGCCGCAATCAGGTGCGCGCGGTCGCGATGAGCTCCACCGACGCGGTCGTCCGCGGCATGGAGGTCGTCGACACCGGCGGCCCCATCACGGTGCCGGTCGGTGCAACGCCGCTTGGCCGCATCCTCAACGTGCTCGGCGAGCCGATCGACAACGGCGCCGAGATTCCGAAGGATGCGCTGCGCTGGCCGATCCATCGCAAGCGTCCGGACTTCGTCGATCTCGAGCCGAAGACGGAGATCTTCGAGACGGGCATCAAGGTGGTGGACCTGGTCGCGCCGTTCGTGCGCGGCGGCAAGATCGGCCTCTTCGGCGGCGCCGGCGTCGGCAAGACGGTGATCATCCAGGAGCTGATCAACAACATCGCGAAGGAGCACGGCGGCAAGTCGGTGTTCTGCGGCGTGGGCGAGCGCACGCGCGAAGGAAACGATCTGTATCTCGAGTTCAAGGAAGCCAACATCCTGGACAAGGTCGCGCTGATCTACGGCCAGATGAACGAGCCGCCCGGAGCCCGGCTGCGCGTCGGGCTCACCGGGCTCACCGTGGCCGAGTACTTCCGCGACGTGGAGAATGCGGACGTGCTGGTGTTCATCGACAACATCTTCCGGTTCACGCAGGCCGGTTCGGAAGTCTCGGCACTGTTGGGCCGCATGCCGAGCGCGGTGGGATATCAGCCGACCCTGGCGACGGAGATGGGCGATCTGCAGGAGCGCATCACATCCACCAAAAACGGGTCGATCACATCGGTGCAGGCCATCTACGTGCCGGCGGACGACATCACCGATCCGGCGCCGGCCACGGCCTTTGCGCATCTGGACGCCACGGTCGTGCTCGACCGCTCGATTACGGAGCTCGGCATCTATCCGGCCGTGAGTCCGCTCACGTCCACGAGTCGCATCCTCGATGCGCAGTACATCGGCGAGCGGCACTACAAGACGGCGACGGACGTGCAGAAGATTCTGCAGCGCTACAAGGAGCTGCAGGACATCATCGCCATCCTGGGCATGGATGAGCTGTCGGAGGAAGACAAGCGGGTAGTTGGCCGGGCGCGTCGACTGCAGCGGTTCATGTCGCAGCCATTCTCGGTTGCGGAACAGTTCACCGGCATCCCGGGCAAGTACGTCAAGCTCGAGGAGACCATCAGCAGCTTCGAGCGTGTGGTGGCGGGCGAATTCGACCAGCTGCCCGAGCAGGCGTTCTTCATGGCGGGTGGGATCGACGATGTCGTCGAGAACGCCAAGAAGATGAAGGGCTGACCGTGCTCACCGTCTCGGTCATCTCACCGGAAGCGGTCCTGTTCGAGGGAACGACGGAGTCGGTCGTCGCGCCCGCTTTCGATGGGCAGGTCGGCATCCTGACCGGACACGCGCCGATGGTCACGTTGCTGGGCAAGGGTGAGCTTCGGCTCGGGGCAGCGGGCTCGGGACCGCGGTTCACCGTGGACGGCGGATTTCTTCAGGTGGTGGACGACACGGTGCGAGTGGTCACGGAGCACGCGTCGGCGATCTGAGGCCGGGGGATTGGATGATGTACGAGCGGGCGGTGGAGCGAGATGCTCCGCCGCCCTTTTTCACCGGCGTCACGAGCACTGTGACGGTTCCGGGGACGCTAGGGTCGACTGGGTGCCGGCAGATCGCGTGTGTCGAAGATTCGCGTTTTGTTGACACCTGCACGAAGGGGCCGTAAGCTTGCGGCTCTGGTACGGCCAGGCTGCACACGCCTGTCATCTGTAGTCGAGCGATCGGCTCTCCCCGGGCGTTCCCTCCGCTCGTCGCCACGCTCGCGTTCCTCTCCAGGAGGCATTCTCGCAATGAAGCATTCCGCACAACTCGTCGGAGCGGCATTCGCTCTGCTCATCCCATGGCTCGCCAGTGCGCAGGACGGCGCGACGATCACCGGTCGCGTGACCAAGGAGGCGGGCGCGCCGGTCGAGCTGGCGAGCGTGTTCCTCGATGGAATGGGAATCGGCGTGCAGACGCGCGCGGATGGCGGATACACGATCGTCGTCCCGGCAGCGCGGGCGAATGGCCAGCAGGCGCGGTTGAGCGTCCGGGCCATCGGACTGCGCAGTGCCAGTGTCGGCATCGTGCTGCGTGGCGCGATCGTGCAGAACTTTCGACTCGACGTGAATCCGCTGCGCCTCGGTGAAGTCGTGGTCACGGGCGCGGGGACGCAGTCGACGACCGAGCGCCTCGGTGTCACGGTGAGCTCGGTGAAGGCCGATGAAATCGTGAAGTCGAACGAGACGAACATCGTGCAGTCGCTCGCGGCGAAGGCACCGGGTGTCGTCGTCTCGTCGTCGTCCGGTGAGCCGGGCGCTGCGAGCTTCATCCAGATTCGCGGCCAGAAGTCGATCGAGGGCAACTCGCAGCCACTCTTCGTCGTCGACGGCATTCCGGTCGACAACTCGGCGATCACCACGACGTTCAGCACGGCGGGCACGAGCGCGCCGAACCGGATGATGGACTTGAATCCGGCGGACGTCGAGTCGGTAGAAATCCTGAAGGGCGCCGCGGCGGCGGCGATCTACGGCGCGCGTGCGGGATCGGGTGTGGTGCTGATCACGACCAAGCGTGGCCGTCCGAACACGGTTCGCTGGTCGGCGCGGACCAGCCTTTCCTCGGACGAAGTGAACCGCGACTATCCGCTGCAGACGAAGTTCGGACAGGGCAGCCAAGGCAACGCCGCGGTGTGTCGTAATTTTGACTGCCGGCTCACGGGGGCATCATTCGGTCCTGAGCTTCCTGCGGGCACGGTCAAGTACAATCACTTCATGGAGCTGTTCGAGCGCGGCCGGGTGCTGGACAATTCCCTCTCGGTGTCGGGCGGCACGGAGCGCTCGACATTCTATGTGTCGGGCGGCTTCATGGACAACTCAGGCATCATCGTCGCCGACAACGACCGCTACAGGCGGACGACGGCGCTCGTGAAGGGGAGCCTCGACCTGTCGACGAAGCTGCGTGTGGGGGCGACGGTCAACTACGCCGACTCACGCGGATCATTCATCCAGAAGGGTTCCAATCTTTCGGGACTGCTGCTGGCTGGTCTGCGGACGTCGCCGGAGTTCAACAACGTGATGTACAAGGACACACTGACGGGGCTCCACCGGGCATACCGGTATCCGCGCCCGGGCGCGACATCGCAGTACCGTTCGCGCACATACGACAACCCGTTCTTCATCATCAACGAAGACGTGAACACGAGCGTAGTCGGCCGGTCGTTCGGTAACCTCAATCTCGACTACACGCCATTTGCCTGGCTTGCGGTCAAGTACAGCCTTGGCGCCGATTACAGCTCCGATGCGCGCATCGAAGGCTTGCCGCCGTCAAACTCATCCGAACCAACCGGCCAGATCGATCGGGCGAATTACACGACGACACAGTTCGATCACAACCTCATCGCCACCGTGACGAGACAGGTGACGCCGTGGATGAGCGGCTCGGTCACGGCCGGTCAGAACCTGAACTCGCGCAATTACAAGCAGCTGCAGGTGCGCGGAAAGGGATTCATCGCGCCGAACCTGTTCCAGCTGTCGAACACCATTTCGAGCAATCTTCTGCCGCTCGACTACGAGTCGCTGGTGCGTCTCGAGTCGTACTTCGGGGAAGCGAAGGCAGATCTGTATGAGCAGCTCTTCCTCACGGCCGGCGTGCGCGCGGATGCATCGTCGAACTTCGGCAAGAGCGTCCGCCGCAACTACTTCCCCAAGGCATCTGCCGCATGGGAGTTCACGCGCCCGCTGGGCATCACGAGTGGGCAGGGTGTCCTCAGCTACGGCAAGGCGCGCATTGGTTATGGCCAGACGGGACGCGAGCCGACTCCGTATCAGGTGTTTTCGGGTTATTCCGCCGGGGGCTTCGGTGACGGCTGGACGGGCGGCTTGAATGCCAATCAGGCTGGCAATGCGGCGCTGTCGTTGTCGCTCACGAAGGGTCAGGATGTGTTGAAGCCCGAGCGCAATACCGAGACGGAATTCGGTGTGGATCTCGGGCTGTTCGATTCCCGGGCGGATCTCGGCGTCACCGTCTACAACAACAAGTCGACGGACGTCATTCTCGCGCTGCCGCTCCCGCCGTCAACCGGCTTCACGAGCCAGGTGCAGAATGCCGCGGAGATCGACAACAAGGGCGTCGAGATCGCCCTGAACATTCGCCCAATCACCAATCAGATGGTCGATTGGAATGTCGGAGTGCAGTGGTCCCGGAATCGCAACATCGTGACGAGCCTCAACGGTGCCGAGCAGTTTTACATCGGGGGCGGTTTCGTCAGCGGGATCAAGGAAGGCTATTCCCACGGCATCATCCTGGACTACGACTTCGCCCGCTGCCGCAAGAATGAGACGGCGAACTTCGTGGATGACATCGACATCAACGCGGCGTGCGCGGCGGCCGGTGCGCCGGAAGGCGCCATGTACATCGGCGCTGACGGATTCCCGATTTTCGATCCGACGCAGCGGGTAGTGGGGAATCCGCAGCCCAAGTGGACGGGTGCGCTGAGCAGCAGCTTGACGATTCGCAAGAATCTGCAGCTTTCCGCGCTGGTGGACGTCCGCCGTGGCGGCGACATCTGGAACGGCACGAAGGGCGCACTCTTCAACTTCGGCGCGCACAAGGACACCGAGATTCGCGGTGAGACGCGCATCTTCGGTGAGACCTGGCTCCCGGGCGCAACGGTTGGGCCGGGCAAGGGTAAGGCGGTCGCACTCACCCAGAGCTCCTGGTTCACGAACCTGGGTTCAGGGTTCGTCGGTCCGGCGTCGCAGTTCGTCGAGGACGGTGGCTTCACGCGCCTGCGCGAAGTGTCGATGTCCTACAACTTCGATCAGCCGTTCATCCAGCGTTCCGGCTTCACCTCGATGAATGTCCGTCTGTCCGGCCGAAATCTGTGGCTGAAGACGAAGTACTCCGGGATCGATCCGGAAACGAACCTCGGCGGCGCCACGGCGGCGCGCGGCAACGAGTATTTCAACAATCCGCAGGCTCGCTCGGTGATCGTCACCGTCGGGCTGAATCGCTAACCGCTCCGGAGACAGACTCCTCATGGCTCGACATCTCAGAGCGCTCGCGGCGGCGTGCCTGCTCGTCGTCGCTGGTGCATGCAACAGTTTCCTGACGGGAGACAAGCTCGATAGCGATCCAAATCGCGCCACCAGCGCGCAGGCGGCTCAGCTCTTCGTCGCGTCCCAGGTCAATTCCTATTACATCCTATCCGGGCACGCAGCGCGCGTGCTCGCCATGTGGTCGCAACAGATGGCTGGCACGGATCGTCAGTACATCGGTTACGACCAGTACTCGGTCACGGAAGGCCTGTTCGGCGAATTCTCCTCCGTCTACACTGGCGGAGGGCTCATCGATCACCGGTCCATTCAGGCCGACGCCCTGGCAAACGGAAACCGCACGCTGGTGGGCATCGACAAGGTGTGGGAGGCGCTCGTCGTCTCCTTCGCCGCCGACAACTACGGTGACGTTCCGTACAGTCAGGCTGTGAGCGATTCCGTCATACGGCCGAAGCTGGATCCGCAGTTGAGCGTTTATGCGGCGTTGCAGACGCTGCTGGACGGAGCGATCGTTGATCTTCAGGCGAATCAGGGCGTGGTGGGCAGCCTCGACCTGTCGCTCAACGGAAACAACGCGGCGTGGATCAAGGTGGCGAGAAGCGTGAAGGCTCGTCTCTACATGCATACCGCGGAGGTCAGCAATGGCGCGTACGCGTTGGCGTTGGCGCAGGCGCAGCAGGGCATCAGTGCGCCGTCGGGAGACCTGAATTCACGCCACAAGGGACCGTCGGGAACGGGCGAAGAGAACATCTGGTGGCAGTTCATTTCTCGCGATCGCGACAGCTACATTCGTCCCGGAAAGTTTCTCGTGGACCTGATGGTGTCACGCAATGATCCGCGGCTTCCTGCCTATTTCAGCAAGAATGCGCAGGGAGCATACGGTGGCGCGGCTCCGGGTCAGGGACTGGACGTCGACAAGCATTCCAACATCAGCGATACGCGGCTTGTTCCTGATTTCCCGCAGCCGCTCGTGACCTGGGCGGAGACGCAAAGCATCATTGCCGAGGCGGCGTATCGCACGGGGAATCTCGGACTGGCTCGGAGCGCGATGGACGCGGTTCGTGCCGACGCGGGCCTGGCTCCTGTCGGCGGCTCGCTGAGCGGGACTGCCTTGCTCAAGCAGATCCTTGAGGAGAAGTACATCGCACTATTCCAGAGTCCGGAAGTATTCCAGGACTACAAGCGCACGTGCTACCCTAACCTGACGCCGGCAACGGCGTCGGCTGCGGCGGGCATTCCCGCGCGGTTCACCTACCCGGTCGCCGAGCGTTCGGCAAACCCGGACAATATTCCTGAGGTCGGCGCACAGCCGAAGCGTAACGCGAACGATCCGGCCAACGCGACGTCGGTCGACGGAACGGCCTGCCTCGGGCAGAAGTAGTTCGTCGGTTCGAGTAGTAGAACGAACGCCCGATCGACCCTGGTCGATCGGGCGTTCGCCGTTTCCCGGCACCCCGCGTGCACGCGGTGCGCCTGTAATTTCCTCGTCTCACGCGACGCCTCACAGGGATCGAATGACTCGCTTCATCATCATCGCCAGCGCGACCGCTCTCCTGTGCACGACGGCTTCGTGCTATCGGCTCACACCGACGGACGGAGGCGCGCCGACGGTAGGACGTGAGCTCGTGCTGGAGCTTTCCGAGCGTGGGGCCATCGAGCTCGCGCCAAAGCTTGGTGCGCAGCTCCAGAGCGTCACGGGACGTGTCGCGGAGTTCCGCGACGATGCGTATCAGATGGCCGTGACCCAGACGAACAGCCGTGGTGGCGTCGAGACGCTCTGGCGTGGAGAGCAGGCCTCTGTTCCGCAATCCTATGTGGTCCGCGTGGCTGAGCGGCGGCTGGACCGCCGGCGCACGTGGATCGTGGCGGGTATCTCCGCGGTGGGAGTGGCGATAGCCGGATCCGCGTTCGGTGGCAGCGGCTTCGGCGACCTATTCGGGGGACGGGGAGGGGGCACCAGGCAGTAAAACAGCGCCGACTACATCTGTTTGCAGGGCGAGGGAGGCATACCTCGAAAATGGCCCCTGACTTGCTTTGAGCCTCATGGCGCACGCCGTCCCGGAGTGCCGCAAGGTGTAGACGCGGGAGTGTATTCGGTGCACACTGGTGAGGCGGGACTGCCACCCATCCTGGTGGTGGATGACAATCATGACAACGCGGAGATCATCCGGCAGTATCTGGAGATCCGTGGGTATCCGATCTCGGTGGCCCATAACGGCGACGAGGCGCTGGCGCTGTACGAGACCGTCAAGCCGGCGCTCGTGCTGCTTGACGTCATGATGCCGGGTCGGGACGGGTGGGAGGTGTGCCGCATCATGAAGCAGCACCCGTTGCTCGGTAACAAGGTGCGCATCATCATGGTGACGGCCCTCGACGCGTGGGACGACAAACGCGAGGCGTTGCAGCTTGGCGCCGACGATTACGTGGAGAAGCCATTTGACCTGCCGATGCTCGCCAAGACAGTGCAGCGCAACCTCGATCAGATGCGCGTCGCCACCTAGCGCCACGCCGCGCTCCGCCGCCATCCAGATAGGCGCGTGAGCGAGTCGATCCTCCTCACCGATACGGACGATCCGGTAGTCCGCCAGGCGGCTGCCCTGCTCGATGGGTGGCGTGCCGAGGCGCGTGCGCCCGACAACTTCCTCGCCGCGCTCGCGGAGCCCGGGATTCGCGCCGTGCTCCTCACGACGTCGGACCCGTCGTTGCTTCGCGACGGCATCGAGCAGGCCCACCAACGCGGACTGCCCGTAGTCGTAGGCTGTGCGGACGAAGCAGCCCGTCGTCGTGCGGTCGAGTTGCGGGCCGAAGAATGGTACCTGCTTCCCGCAACGGCCGAGGAGATCGCTGCACGGTCGTGGTCCGCCGTGGCGCGGGGCGCGGCGCTCGGCGCGGAAAACGCGCATCGGGTGGTCCAGGTGGAGCAGGAGCATATGCTCCACGATTCCCTCACCGGGCTACCCACGCTGCCGGTGTCCATCGAGCGGTCACGCCAGTTCTTCAAGGAGCGCGGCGAGCTCGTCGTTCTCTACTTCAACTTCGTGCGCTACTCGAAGATCGAGGAAATCTACGGCTGGGAAAAGCTGGATGCCGTGCTCGAGACGACCGCGAGCGCGGTCCGCGATTTTCTCGACGACGACGACCTGGGCGACTCACGCGTGATGGTGAGCTTCACCAACGACGACGACTTCATCTTCTTTCACGTCCCGCAGGACGGGGTCGCGGCGGCGACGGAGGGGGAAATCACGGAAATGGTGACTCGTCTCCAGCGGCACGTGGGTGCGCAGATCGAGACGGCACATGGTGAAGACATCGCGGCCCTGTTCGACATCTACGTGGGTCGCGCGCATCTCTACTACAATCCGAAGATCCGCCTGGAGCGGCTGATCTATCGTGGCATCCGCGAGGCGCAGAACGCATCACGCTCGGTGGAGCAGCGCGAGCGCGCGCGCCGCGTGAACGATCTCAAGACGAGCCTGCGCGATCGGCTCGTCTACGTGGACTATCATCCCATCGTCATCGCGTCCACCAAGGAGATCTTCGGCTACGAGGCGCTGGCGCGCGGCCGCATGCGTACGCTCCGGAGCCCTGAGGTGATGTTCGACGTCGCGGCCGAGGCGGACATGATCTGGGAGTTGAGCCGGCTGTGTCGCGAGCGTGCCATCGAGGGGATGAACACGCGGCTCGCTCCGGGGGAGCTGCTGTTCATCAACGTGGATCCCCATGATTTCGCCGATCCGGCCTTTACCGACCGGGAGGTCGAGGATCCGTCGCGCGTCGTCATCGAGATCACCGAGCGCACGGCGATCAAGGACTATCCAAAGTTTCGCGATCGCCTGAAGGCCTTTCGCGACATCGGCTACCGGTTTGCGGTGGACGACGCAGGCAGCGGCTATGCCGGCCTGGGCTCCATCGCGAACCTCGAGCCTGACTTCATCAAGCTCGACATCTCGCTCATCAGCGCGATCGATACCAACTTCATCAAGCAGAATCTGGTGCAGACGATGGTGAAGTTCGCCGAAGACCACGGCGCGCAGGTGATCGCCGAAGGGGTGGAGCGGGCGGAGGAGTTCAAGACGGTACAGGAGCTTGGCGTGCACCTGGTGCAGGGATTCTACCTGCACCGTCCGCAGTCGGCCTCATCGCCGATCATCCCGCACGTCGCGACGGCCTAGCGCCCGCCGGGCCGGCGACGACGCATCCTCATGCTCGCCTAACCGAGGAGCGTCGAGACCAGCGCATACGAGCGCTCCGCGCCACCCAGGCCGTGATGCACCACGCCGCGCGCCGCACGCCCCGCGGCCTCGCACTCCGTTGGCGCGTCGAGCCATCGGGCGATGGCGCGATGGAGAGCATCGACTCCGTCCGTCGCCTGTGCAGCGTCGGCATCGATGAGGAGCCGCGCGTCGCGGGCGCCATGATAGCGGGGTCCGAACAGCACGGGCGCACCGAATGCCGCGGGCTCGAGGACAGAATGCAGACCTGCCGCGTGGAATGCGCCGCCGACGAACGCGATGTCGGCGAGTGCGTAGAGATCGCCAAGCACGCCGACTCGATCGACGATCACGACGTCGGCATCCGCGGCGCCCGCGGAATCGAGCCGCGCCGCGCGCAGTCCTGCTCCATCCGCCCACTGCTCGATGGGGATGAGATGATCGGACGTCGGCTCGTGCGGCGCGATGATCAGGCGCACCGTGGGCCGGTGCGCCGCGATGCGCGTCCACGCGGGAAGAAGCGCCACCTCGTCACTCGTCCACGTGGAGCCCGCGACCAACGTGGGCCGGCCATTCAGCAGCGGCGACAACAGGGGACTCGCCCGATCGACGTGCTCCGCCCGCGCCCAGACCTGATCGTACCGTGCGTCGCCCGTCACCGACACGCGCCGCGAGGGCACGCCGAGCGCGATGAGACGATCGGCGTCCTCGGTACTCA
>JBDSSY010000181.1:0-5521 GCA_039928585.1 Gemmatimonadaceae bacterium
GAGCTGGACGGCGGTCCGGCCACCCTACGCTGGTGGGCGGAGCATGCCCGGCCGGACGTCGCTGAGACGCACGTGAAGTCGGATGAGGAGAAGCACCTCGAGATCTCGCGAATCGCCCTCAATCGCAGCGAGACCGCAAACTCGCTGCGCGACGTGGTGCTCGCCCGGGCTGAGGAGACGCTCAGGTTGTTCGCGGCGACCCTGACGTGCCAAAGCAGTCTGAGCCAGACATTCCCGCTGGAGCGTTACTCCGAGCGCGAACGGCGTCGGACCGGTACCAACTAACCGCAACTGGCGCGAGCTCGCGCCGAATGGGGTCGAATGCGGCTCTTCGATTTCGCGACTGGTCGGTCGAAGGTGCCGATGCCAGAGGAGATGGGCCCGGAGCTATTGGGGAATCTCGTCCTCGCCTGTGCGGTGGACCCGATCCTGATGCTCGACAGGGAGGACGCCATCGCGCACCTGAACGTCGCCGCAGCGAACCTGTTCGCCCGGAAACCGGATCGTCTCATCGGCGCCGCCTTGCGCAAATTCTTCCCGCGCGCCGACCGGGAACGCCTGCGGCAGGCCATCAACGCTGCGCGAGATGGAGCGGCACAGACGCTCGAGATGCTTCTCGAACTGGACGATGGCGACGAGCGTCTGGTCGAGCTGGCCATCGCGTCGCTGCGCGCGGGAGAAAACTGTTACGGTACAGTCGTGTCGTTGCGCGATGTCACGGAGCAGAGAAGGGCGCATCACGAGGTAGCCCGCTCGGAATCGCGTTACCGGCATCTGTTCGAGGATGCGAGCGACGCGATCATGACCTTCGATTCGCTCGGACGCTTCACCAGCGTGAACGGGGCGGGTGAGGAAATCTCCGGCTATTCCCGTAACGAGCTGATCGGAAAGTTCTTTGGTCCGCTGCTGCCACTGACGGAGCTGCCCCGGGCGGTGGCGGAGTTTCGTCGCGCGCTCGCCGGCTCGCCGGGACAATTTGAGTCCATGGTCGTGCGCAAGGATGGAGAACGTCGCCATATCACCATCACGTACTCGTGCCCGCAGCGCAGCCAGGAAGTGCTGTGCCTCATCCGCGACGCCACGGAGGAGAAGCAGCTGCAGCACCAACTCATCCAGTCGGAAAAAATGGCCGCGATCGGGCAGCTCGTGAGCGGCGTGGCTCACGAGCTGAACAATCCGCTCGCGAGCATTTCCGCCTTCGCGCAGCTGATGCTCGCCGACCGCGCGTTACCGGCCACCGACCGACACAGCGCCGAGGTGATCGTGGCCGAAGCCCGACGCGCCTCGAGGATCGTGCACAACCTCCTGACCTTCGCCCGCCAACACCGAGCGGAGAAGGTCTACGCGGACATCAACAAGGTCCTTGAGGACACTCTCGACCTTCGCGCCTACGAGCTCAACGTGCGCGGCATCCGGCTGCACCGCGACCTTGCCGAACCCGCCCCGCACACGATGGTCGATGTCTATCAGCTGCAGCAGGTACTCCTGAACCTCATCACCAACGCCGAGCAGGCAATGAGCGCGTCCGACCGCTCGCATCATCGCCTGAGCGTGTCCACTCGGACGGCGGGCGACACCGTCCGCATCGAGGTCGAGGATACAGGTACCGGCATCCCGGAACAATCACTCGAGCGCATCTTCAACCCATTCTATACGACCAAGGCAATCGGCGAGGGTACGGGCCTTGGCCTGTCGATCTCGCTCGGCATCATCAGCGAGCACGGTGGGCGGGTGTGGGCGGAGAATCTTGCGAGCGGTGGCTCCCGGTTCTGCATCGACCTGCCGTTGTTGGCCCCGGCCCAGCTCCCGAAGCTGGAGGCCGTGGTGCAGCGCGACGCACCTCGGCCGGGACTTCGCATCCTCATCGCCGACGATGAGCTACCGCTGCGCATGGCGCTGAGCCAGTACCTCACGTTGCAGGGACACACGGCCATCGCCGTGGCCAGCGGACGTGAAGCCCTGGCGGCGGCGGCGGCCGAGCCGTTCGACGCCGTGCTGCTGGACATGCGGATGCCGGACATCTCGGGCAAGCAGGTATTCGAGCAGTGGCAGAGCCAGTCGCCCGCCCTCGCCCAACGTGTCGTCTTTCTCACAGGAGATATCGTCAGTACCGAGCTGCAGGGATTCCTCAGCCGCACGGGTCGGCCATTCGTCTCCAAGCCCTTCGAGCTCGACGCATTGCTGCAGTATCTGCCGCAGCCCACGCTGCTCGCGAGTTGAGCCAGGGCTGACTCGTTGGCGGCGCGACGGTTACCCGCCGTCGGTCCGCGCACGGAGACGAAAGCAAATGAGCCGGCGACGTCGTCGCCGGCTCATTCGCTTTCGCCCCATGGGTCACACGATACTACCCGACCGTCCTGCCTACGGTACGGGTTGCAGGCTGGTGCCGTACTTGGCGTTGATGACGGGAATCAGCGCATTGGCAATGAGCTTGTGTGCTCCCAATGCCGGGTGGAATCCGTCCAGCGAGACCAAGGCGCCGAACGTTGCCGTGGCACTCGTGAAATTGGGGAAGCGCGGGATGGCGTTCGTGGCCCGGTTGGCCGCGAGGAGCGGATTGGGATCGTAATACGCAAACCCGATGGCCGCCGCTTTCGCCGATAGATAGGCATTGTAACTGTCGATCACGCCCTTCAGCGTTGCCTGTTCCGCCACGTCGAGCACGAAGATGTCGCCCACGGGAGCCACGGGGACATTCTTCGTACAGGAGATGAACGCCGGATGCTGGCCGGCGCGCACTGCGCCGAGCAGCGACGGCACGTTCACCAGCACGCTCGATCCGCTGCACGCGGGATCGACCGTAACGGTGGTACCCGCGATGGCATTCATCACTGCCCGGTTCGCGGCGCTCGCCCGGAACAGAGTGTCGCCCGAGCTGAGCAGGGGAAGGCCACCCACCTGCCCGACGCCGATAAGGACGCCCTTCAGGCCGGGTGCGCTGTCGACGAGCTGCTTGATCATCGCATCGTAACTGGCCATGAACGTCGCCAGCGTGCTGAGGATGCCATTCTGCCCCAGCGCAGGGGTCGGCACCAGGATGCCCGAGGCGCCGGCGCCGAGCACGTCGTTGTTCCCGATCCAGATGGTGGCGAAGGTCGGCTTGGCCTGCAGCGCCCGCCCGACCTGGGTCTTGCCGCCCAGGATGAAGGTCGTGTAGGGATTGGACGCCGGCGACGTGAGGCTCACCGGATCGAACGACACCGCACCCGGCACGGCGACGTTGTTCAGGACGTCAGTAATGGAGCTGGAGGTTCGGAGTGAGCAGGGTGGGGGAGTCGTGGTCCCGGTGGGGAGCCCCGTCAGCACACGCGCCTGGGTCTGGAAATTGGCGACCGGCGCCGGGCACCCGGGCATGCTGAGCGCGGCATAGTGATACTGGGTGCCCATCTGCGCGGCGAGGAGCCGCGCATAGCTCTGCCGCTGCGTGGAGTCGTTGATGCCGCTGCTCTGGTATCCGGCGGTGATACTGTTGCCCAGCGCGACATAGCTCTTGAAGATCTCCCCGCCCGATGGCGGGTTCGAGCCGAGGACGACGCGATCGGCAGAGCAGGCCGTCACCGCGCCGGCGAGAGCGAGCGCCGCCACGCGGGCGAGATTGGTCAGTCGATACATCCTGATTTTCTCCGGGCGTGGAATTAAAAGGAGGCCTTGATGCTGAGCGACAGGACGTTGGCGCTCAGGGCGAAAGAGCCGCTGTTCAGTGCAAGGGCCTGGGCCTGCGTGCTACCGGCGGCGCGCTCATCGATGCGACCGCGGCGACCCGGGGTGAAGATGTGGGCATAGGTGGCGTCGAGGACGAATCGGCCGCTGAACGGAAGACCCGCTCCCAGCATGGCGAGCGCACGATCCTGCTCCGGCAGGAGAGGGGTAACGGTTTCGTCCGGCGCCGCGGCGGCGCTCGCCGTAAAGCCGCCACGGAGTGCGATGCCGCTCAGCAGCCGGTGCTCAGCCCCAAGCCGGATGCCCGATGTGTTGTTGTAATCCTCCTGAATGACGCGATCCGTGGCGCCTCCCTGGAAATCGACCGGCAGCTGGTTGAAGGACTTCCAGCCGACATAGGCATACTCCGCACTGAGCAAAGTGTTCTGGAAGCCCGAATACGCGAAGCCGAGCTGGATCTGCGCGGGATTCCGGATCTGGGTCCTGACCTTCTGCGGCGTCAACGCACCCGAGCCGGTGAACTGTCCGGCGACGAGGGCGTCGACAGGAGTACCTGCGGGAGCCCCCAGCGGATTGTTGGCCGCGAGTATCAGGCCTGTCGGCTTCTGCTCGAAGACCGCATCGGCGTCGTCGTAATTGAATGAGACCTGCGACAGGAACCGCAGGCCCATCTGCCAGTCCGGGGTCAGCTTACCGTGCACGCCGAGGTCCAGGCCGAAGGCGGTCCCGGAGCCCTTGAGTGTGGCCCGGGCGAATTCCGTGCGAAGCGGGATGCCGAGCTGCCCGAAGGTGGGTCCGGTCGGGCTGGTGCGCTGCTGCGACAAATCGACCGCCTGGATCAACTCCACCTTCGAATGGCCGAAGACCGGGCCACCGCCTATCGACCAGTTCGGGGAGATCTGGTAGCTGATGTTCGGCTGCACGTAAATGGTCTGAAGCGCCGCCTTCTTGGCGGCGAATCGGCCCGGGAAGTCATCCTTCCACTGTGAGGTCAATCCGTAGGGAACGTAGACGCCCAGTCCATACGCCATCTTGCCGGCGCCGCGGTAGGTCGCGAACAGGTGCGGAACGACGGCCGTCGGAACGTCGCCCTCGTATCGGTTGAACGTGGTATCCTGGATGAAGTCGCCATCGATGACGATGGCCGCGGCTCCGGCGTAGATCGACCAGCCACGGGCACGCGGCATGGCGCCGGGATTCCAATAGATGCTGGACGCATCGTCGCACGGCGCTGCGGTTGCGGCGAATCCACGCGCAAGTGCGCATGAGCCGATTTCATTCAGGCCGAACGCCTGCGCGCCAGCCGCGGGCGGAACCGCGAGTAGTGCCAACGCCAGGGTGTACCGTGAGGCACGGTGAAGCGTCATCTCCATCCTCCTGTGGGGCGTCCGGGGAAGGGCCGGACGGTCGTAAGCCGGGTGCAGACGCGGCGATTCGGTGCCAGTACGTGCATGAGCGATCCGATAGGGCGCTAATATAGGATGCGCGGCGCGAAACGTCGCCATCTCCTCGACACTTAGCCAGTGGTCACGCCCGACTTGCCTCACGAAACTGTAACGTTGCAGACTCCTCCGGTCGCCGGCGCCGGCGTCGTTCTCACGGACGCGGCACTCGCGTTCGTCGCCTCGCTGGAACGCCGCTTCGACTCCGAGCGCCGCGAGCGACTCGCTGCGCGAGCAGAGCGTCGTCACGCGCTTGGCTCGCACCCGCAGGGGACGCCACTCGTCGACGCGGACGACACGCGCTCGATTCGCGAGGCGCGATGGCAGGTCGCGTCGGCGCCAGCCGATCTGACGGACCGCCGCGTGGAGATCACGGGTCCGACCGATCGGAAGATGATGATCAACGCGCTCAACTCGGG
>JBDSSY010000182.1:0-2623 GCA_039928585.1 Gemmatimonadaceae bacterium
GCACCCGCGTCGCGCTCACCGGTCGCGCTCATCGTGCGCGAAGGCAGAACCACGCTCCCCGACAGCATCATCGCCGAGCGGGGGGGTGACAGCGTGATCGTCGACTTCGATACGCCAGCGGCGCGCACACGACGGCGCGACAAGTTCGAGGACGTCGTGCGCCGGACGCTTCCCCTCGTCTACGGCGCCATGGTCGACTCCGTGCTGCGCACCATTCCGGCGGGTGGCATCGTCGGCGGCGTCGACCTGCTCACCGATTTGCCGCGACGCGGTGCGCACCTGAAGGTCGCCGCTGGCTGGACGCTGGACCTATGGCCCGAAACCAGGCCCGGCCAGGATGGCCCGCTCGTGGTCGGCTATCGGGCGCGGATGACGAGAGACGGCTCGCTGCGGTAGCAGCGCGTAGCACCCTCGCACGCGTGCGGGCGCATTGCTGTCCGGTCGTGGACTACCGACCGGATCCCACCACCGCCGTTACTTCGATTTCTATCTTCGCCGATTCCATGTAGAGTCGGGAGATCTGCACCCACGTCGCCGCCGGTGAGTGCCTGCCGTAGGCGGCGCGACGCGCGGGATTTGCGGCCTTGAGCGCTTCCATGTCGGTCGTGTACGCCGTCTCCTTCACGACGTCGGCGAGCGTCGCACCAAACCGGCCCAGCGTGACGGCCAGACGTTCATAGATGCGCCGCACCTGCTCCTCCATCGTCGCCCCGCCCGCCACCGCGCCCGACACGTAGATCGTGTTGCCCACCTGAATGGCTTCAGCGTAGCCGATCGATTCGACGACCCCTTCGACACGCTGCTTTTGCGGAGGCACGGCGTTCGGCATGACCGCGGCCTGCGCGTGAAGCGCCAGCGGCGCGGCGATCAGCGAGAGCGATAGGGAGAGCAAGGAAGAGGCGAGATGAGTGCGCATGGGTTTTCCTGGAATCGGGCCGTGGATGCCGCAAACACGCCAGTTCGGCACGCCGCTGCGCAGAAAGGGTTGCTCGATCGCCGGTGTCTCTGCTCTGCCCGCGCCGTAAGGGCCGCGGCCGAAGGCCGCCGGCCCGCCCCGTAAGCGCCGCACCCCGCCCTTCAGTACTTCGCCAAATAGTTATCCAATTCCCACTGCGAGACCTGCGTGATGTAGTCCCGCCATTCCTGCCGCTTCGCCGCCAGGAAATGCGTCGTGATATGCTCGCCCAGCGCCGCCTTCACGACGTCGTTCTTCTCCAGCTCGTCGCACGCCTCGTTCAGGTCGTGCGGCAGGTCGTCGATACGCAACCGCCGCTTCTCGCGATGGCTCATCTCCCAGATGTTCTCGTTCACCGGCTCGCGGTAATCCGCCTTGATGCGAATGCCGTCGAGCCCTGCGGCGAGCATCACTGCGAGCGCGAGGTACGGGTTCGCCGCCGGATCGGGGACGCGATGCTCCACGCGCGTGCCCAGCCCGCGTCGCTCGGGTATGCGGATCATCGGCGAGCGGTTGCGCATGCTCCACGCGACGTTCACCGGCGCCTCATATCCCGGCACCAGCCGCTTGTACGAATTTACCAACGGGTTCGTGATCGCCGTCGTGCCGCGTGCATGCCGCAGGAGCCCGCCGATGTAGTGCAGCGCCGTCAGACTCAATTCCCACTGCGACTTCTCGTCCCAGAAGGCGTTCGTGCGTCCCTTGAACAACGACTGGTGCGTGTGCATCCCGCTGCCGTTCTGCCCGAAGATCGGTTTCGGCATGAACGACGCCGCCAGTCCGTAGCGCTGCGCCACCACTTTCACGACGAAGCGGAAGGTCGCGATGTTGTCCGCCGTCGTCAGTGCGTCCGCGTACCGGAAATCCACCTCGTGCTGGCCGTGCGCCACCTCGTGATGCGCTGCCTCGACCTCGAATCCCATCAGCTCGAGATCATTCACGATCGCGCGCCGCGCCTCTTCACCCAGGTCCACTGGCGCGAGGTCGAAGTACGCGCCCACGTCATGCGTCTGTGTGGTCGTCTCGCCATTGGGACCACGCTTGAACATGAAGAACTCGGCTTCCATCCCCGCGTTCATCACGTAGCCCATCTCCGCCGCGTCGGCGATCACCCGTTTCAGCGCACCGCGCGGATCGCCGAGGAAGGGCGAGCCATCGGCGCGGTTCACGTCGCAGATCAGGCGGCCCACGCGATGGTCCGGATCGCCCCACGGAAAGATCCGGAACGTCCCGAGATCGGGCGCGAGCAGCATGTCGCTCTCCTCGATGCGCACGAACCCCTCGATGCTCGAGCCGTCGAACATGATGTCGCCGGCGAGCGCCTTCTCGAACTGGGACGACGGAATCTCGACGTTCTTGTTGACGCCGAGGATGTCGGTGAACTGCAGCCGCAGGAAGCGGACGTTCTCCTTCCGGGCCATCTCGAGGATGTCCTTCGTCGAGACGCCCTTCAGATCGGGGAGCATTGCGCGTGAGTGGGTCACGGCTCAATGCTCGCCGGACGACGCGGCGCTGTCAATTCGATGCACGCATCTCGCGCGCATCTCATCCGCAACTCGGCACGTCGCTTGCCCCCGCAGCCGCATCCACACTCTCCACAGTCGTGGATGCCGGGTCAACTCTGCAACGAGGCCGCGATGAAGATCTCCGAGATCATGACCAAGAACC
>JBDSSY010000183.1:0-25728 GCA_039928585.1 Gemmatimonadaceae bacterium
AGCAGATGACGCTCGGGCAGGCCGCGCTCAAGTGGTTGCTCGCCGAGCCGTTGGTGGTGACGACGCTGCCAAACGTGTACGACGACGAGCAGGTCGCCGAGTTCGCCTCGGCGAGCGATCTGCCGGATCTGTCGCAGGACCAGCTCGCGCGGGTGCACGAGCTGGACGCCGAGAACTTCGGCATCGACGAGGCGCCGATGAACTACAAGGGCGCAATGACGCGCGACGCGGGGCCGAACGCCGACCTGCAGCACGCGCGCAACCCCACAGGCCGTCCCGCGCTGCAAGGCGCGTCGGCGCGAGAGACCTGATGCTCAACCTCTGGCACGACCTGCCCTGCGGGCAGAACCCTCCCGAGATCGTCACGGCTGTCGTCGAGATTCCGTCTGGCAGCCGCAACAAGTACGAGCTCGACAAAGCGTCGGGAATGCTCAAGCTCGATCGCGTGCTGTTCAGCGCCGTGCACTATCCGGGCGACTACGGCTTCATCCCGCGCACGCTGCACGAGGACAACGATCCGCTCGATGTGCTCGTGCTCATCAAGGAGCAGACCTTCCCCGGGTGTCAGATCGACGTCCGCCCGATCGGGGTGCTCAAGATGCTCGACCGCGGCGAGCCGGACGACAAGATCCTGAGCGTGCCGGTACACGATCCGTATCAGCAGGAGTTCTTCGACATCGCCGACATCCCGCAGCACATGCTGAAGGAGGTCGAGCACTTCTTCCGCACCTACAAGGATCTCGAGGGGAAGCGGGTGGAGATCATCGGGTGGGGCAAGAGCGAGGAAGCGATGCGGATCATCGCCGAGTCGGTCGACCGGTATCAGGCGACGTACGGGGCAAAGGGGGAACGAGAGACTGTCGCCGATTAGGTGTTCCCGCGCCACGCCAGACAGCGATGTCGTGCTGACGAGGCACTGCATGTTGTGGCGATGCAACAGGCTTCGTTGATTAGTCGTTGATCTTTTTGTTGTTGAACGACTGTTAAACGACCAAGCGGCGACTTAAGCATTGGTTTTATCGCATTCGTGCATGGATGAATGGTAGAGCACGGCATTTGCGGGCTCGCGACTTCGTGATGCTCGTCACAGTCGCGCCGTTCCGCGCGAAGTCCTGCCTGCCGTTGCCATTCCCACCTGTGAGGTCCCCATGACCGGAGTTCCTAGGATGTTCCGCCATCTCGTCGCCGCTGCGCTCCTGACGCTGCCGGCGATCGGCTCGGCGCAGGGCCCGGTCTCGACCGGAAAGCTCAATGATGGCACCAACGACCTTGCCTGGCAGGTCTCGGTGAGTCCCGCGTCGTCGGCGTTCTTCAACGCCTTCCTCGTCGATCCACGACCATCGGTGTGGCAGGCGAACTCGCCCGGGAATTATCTGTGGATCGGCGCCACCACGAGCGGCTCACTTCCCAACGGGATTGGTGACGGCGCGGCGCGCTTCACATACACATACCAGACGATCTTCACCGGTGGTGCGGCGACGAGCGCGACCTTTCGATGCGCGGTGGACAACGCCGTGAGGTCCATCACCCTGAATGGTTCGCCGGTCAGCGGTGGGTGCGGCCTGTTCGTGTTTGGCGGGATGGGCACGCTCAGCGGATTCGCCGCCGGGCTGAACACGCTGCAGTTCGTCACGGTCGGTGACGGCGTGACGGACGGACTGCTCGTCAGCGTGGGTGACGTGACGGTCACACCGGAACCCGCGAGTCTTGCCCTCCTGGCGACCGGCCTCGTCGGGATCGTGCTCGTGTCGCGTCGGCGCCGAATCGTGTAGGCAGATGCATCCCCAGTGCGCGACGGCCCCGGGCAACCATGCCCGGGGCCGTTGTGCATTCAGCCGCGTCATGACGAACCGAGAGCGACCGCGCTCGCCCGACTCCTCTCTGCTGCGCCCTGCGTTCGCCGTTCGAACGCGCCGTTCTAGGCAGGCCGCACCGCTCCATGATCGGCGCGATCGCGTCCGCGTCGAAGGAAAAGGCCGTCGTACAGTAGCGCGGCGGAGACGGCGCCGAGAATCGGCCCGACCCAGTAGATCGCCTGCGCTTCGAGGATGCCGCTCACCACGGCCGGCCCGAACGAGCGGGCGGGGTTCATCGAGCCTCCCGTGAGAGGACCGATCGCCAGAATGCCGGCCGTGACGGTGAGGCCGATGGCGAAGCCACCAACCTTGGGCGCCGCAGGATCGACGGCCGTGCCGAAGACGACGAACGTCAGCAAGAAGGTCGCGAGGAACTCGCACAGGATCGCCTGTCCCGTGGAAATCCCCAGCGCGATCGACTGGCCGCCGAGTCGCGTGGCCACGGCGATCTCCGGCGGGAAGACTGCCTTGAGCGCATAGGCGGCGACGGCCGCGCCGAGTAGCTGCGCGACGATGTACGTCATCGCCATCATCGGCTCGATCCGCCTGGCGGCAAGAAACCCGAGCGTCACCGCTGGGTTGAGGTGCCCGGAGATCCGCATCGTCGCCGTGATCATGATGCCGAGGATGAGGCCGTGCGCGATGGCGGCCACGAGCAGGCCGTTGGTGTTCTGCGACATCGCCGACGACATGATCGATGCGCCGCCCACGAACACCAGCGCGAAGATCCCTATGAACTCGGCGACGAAATGGCGCCAGCTGTCGCGCATGGGGATGATCCTGGAATCGGGGAGTGGTGCGCCTGGTCGATCAACGTTAATCGCGCACTGGACTCGCCGTCAGATCCGGGTCACACGCCGTCGTGACGCTTGAGCACCACCGCCGCGTTTATGCCCCCGAATCCGAAGCTGTTGCTCAGCGCGAACTCAACGTCGGCATCGCGCCCTGCGCGCGGGATATAATCCAGGTCGCATCCATCGGCCGCCGCGTCGTGATTGAGCGTTGGGGGCAGCCACCCGCGTGAGAGCGCGAGCGACGTGATCGCCAACTCGATGGCACCGGACGCGCCGAGCGCGTGGCCGTAGTAGCCCTTGGTGCTGCTCACCTGCAGCGCCCCGGCATGCTCGCCGAACGTCTGCGTGATCGCGAGCGACTCGGTGGGATCGTTGAGCGGCGTCGAACTGCCGTGGGCGTTCACGTAGCCGATCTCGTGCGGCGCGAGGTTCGCGTCGCCGAGTGCGAGCCGCATGGAGCGCGCCGCCTGCGAGCCGTCGGGGCGCGGCGCCGTCATGTGATGCGCGTCGTTCGACATGCCGAAGCCGACGATTTCCGCATAGATGTGCGCGCCACGCGCCGTGGCTCGCTCCAGCTCCTCGAGCACGAGCACCGCGGCACCCTCGCCCATCACGAACCCGTCGCGATCCTTGTCGAACGGACGCGATGCGGCATCCGGCGCGTCGTTGCGCGTGGACATGGCGCGGATGATGGAGAACGCGCCGAAGCAGAGCGGTGCGAGTGGGGCCTCCGCCGCGCCGGCGAACATGACGTCAGCGTAGCCATCGCGGATGGCGCGGAACGCCTCACCGATGGCGATTGTCCCCGACGCGCAGCTCATGCCGTTTGTACTGTTCGGCCCCTGGATGCCCAACTCGATCGCGATGTTGCAGCTCGCGGCCCCGCCGAAGACGTTGAGCGCGAGCGTGGGATCAACGGCCTTCACGCCCTGCTGAAGAAAGATCCCCAGCTGCTCCTCGGCAAAGCTCAACCCGCCCAGCGCGGTGCCCATCATCGCGCCCGTCCGCTCACGATCCTCGGTTCCGAGATCGAGTCCGGCATCCTCCATCGCCTGCATGGCGCACGCGACGGAGAAGGCACCGAACCGTTCCAGGCGCTTCACCTTCTTCCGTTCCAGGAAGTCGGCGGCATCGAAGTCGTTCACTTCCGCCGCATTGTGGCTGCGCCAGCGCGACGGGTCGAACCGCGTGATCGTGCGGACCGCAGAGCGCTGGGCACGCAGCCCATCCCACAGGCGATCCCGCCCAATCCCGATTGGCGTCACCGCTCCGATGCCCGTCACCGCCACTCGCCGCCGATCAGCCACAAAAGCCTCCCCGTGTGATCTCAAAGATACCCGTCAGGTCGCAGCACGTTCGGCCGCCGTCGCCAGGCCCAGCAGCGTGCGGCTGGCGATCCCATGCACGAACACAGGGCCGATGACGAGTGTGGCGGCCGCTGCCCCGACAATCGGGATGGCTGGTCCGTCCCAGACGTGGAGAATCCGGACGTGCGTACCGTTCACGACCTCGCGAAAGCTCCACTCCACCTCCATGCCTCGCGTCACGCCGCCGACGTGAGTGAAGCGGATGGTGGGCGGTTCCGTTCCCCCACCGCCATGCACGCGCATCGACGAGCGCCACCAGGTCGGCCAGAGCACGACACCGAACGGACGCACCGCGCTCATGTCCACCACCCCGCCGCCATCGCGCCGGCGCTCGAGAAATCGCACGTAGCGGTAGTGGGGCAGCAGGGCCGGCCAACGCTCGACGTCGGACGCGAGCGCGAAGATGCGCGCGAGCGGGGCGCGGACGATGCGCTCGTCCACCGTCGTCATGCGGAGCCCCACCGGCATCGGACCCAGTTCGAGCGGAGCGGGAAGATTGGTGCTCATGGGCGCGGACTCCAGGTGGCGGTGAGTCGAAAGCCGGGATGACGACGAACGTCGGGCGTGCAGCCGGTGGCCTCGCGTGCGTGGCTCGCCAGCTCTGCACTCGTGAATCCGCGCAGCACCGACGTGCATCCGTCGTGGCGAGTCACGGCATGAAAGCGCAGCGGCCAGGAGACGAGCCAGAACCCTGCCGCAGCGAGCCAGCTCCGTCGCAGGTCGCTCACGATGACCGCGCGACGCGCCACGCGCGACAGCTCGCGCAGGATCGCCGGGATCTCCGCATCCTCGAAGTGATGCAGCACCTGCGAGCAGATCACGACGTCGATGCTGGTATCGGCGAAGGGAAGCCGGCGTGCGTCGGCGCACGCGCTGCCATCCAGCACGTCCCGGCTCACGCGGGCCAGCACCTCCGCGCCGTCCACGCCGTACGCCATGAGTGCAACGCCCCGGCGGGCGGCCGCACGCTTTGCCCGCGCCGGTATGTCAGCGAGCCCGGTGCCGACGTCGAGCAGGGTCATCGCGCCGCCGCGCGGCGGGGTGCATCGCTCAAGCTCGCGCAACACGGCGCGGGATCCGCCAAGCAGTGTATTCGCGCGTCGCACGTCCCTGAGCGACCGCTGTCGAAGCTCCGCGCTCGTGCGGGGATTGTCGAGGTGCTCGAACCCTCGTCGTCGTCGCGGGACGAACACGCCCGCGTCAGCGTTCCAGCCGAGCGTAGCCACCCCGATAGTACAGCAGCGGACGCGCGTCGCGCACGACGGCCCGCTCCACCTGGCCGATGAAGAGCGTGTGATCACCCGCTTCGTGCTGCGCCACGCGCTCGCACTCCATGTGCGCCACGACGTCGTCGAGCAGGACGACGCCACTCTCGCCACGCTCGTATCCGATGCCATCGAACCGATGCGCCGATTCGACACCGGAGAAGCGCCGCGACAGTGCCTCCTGTTCCGACGCCAGGATGTTCACGCCGAACCGCTCGGCGTCGCGAAGTGCGGCGTACATCGAGGCCGCATGATCGATGCACACCGAGACGAGCGGCGGCTCGAGGCTCACCGATGCGAAGGCGCTCACCGTCATGCCCATGTCGCGCCCGCCTGCGTCGACGACGGTGATGACCGTGACCCCGGACGCGAAGCGGCCGAGCACGCTGCGGAAGGTGTCGAGGTCGATCGTCACGCGCCCGGACTGGTGGAGGGTGGGGAGTGCCGGAACAGCTCGAACAGGTAGCGAGGATGCAGCACCTCGCGCGCCGGCACGAAGTCGCCCGTCACGCCGACCAGCAGGTCGGCCATGTCCTTTCGCGACGCCAGCGTACGCGCGAAGTAATTGATGGCCGGAGCGAAGCCGACGGCGGAGCTGATGAGCCGTTCGACCATCCACTTGCCGCGGAACTCGCTGCGCCGTGCGCGCTCGTACGCCGCCAGCGCGGCATCCATGCTCGTCGACGTCGCGGCGCCGAGCGCCTGCACGGCGAATGGCGCGAGGAGCTCGCCGCCGCGCAGCGCCGCGTAAATGCCCTCGCCGGTGAACGGGTCGAAGAAATCGGCCGCGTCACCAACGAGCGCGGCGCCAGGAGCCCAGGCGCGCCGTGCATGCGACGCGAACGGCCCGGTGGCAAGCACGGGCGACACGCGACGAGCATTTCTGACGCGCGGCGCGAGCTGCGGCCGCTCGCGCAGCCAGCGTTCGAAGAAGGCGGTGCGATCGGCACTGACGAGTCGGGCGAAGCGAGCCGGCACCACCATCGCCACGTTGGTGAGGCCCTCGTCCACCGCGGCGAGCCCCACGTAACCGACTCCGCGCTCGACGTGCATCTCGCCCCACGCTGTCACGTCACCGAAATTCTCGTAGTGTGCCACGAGCGCCAGCCGCTTCGGCCAGCGCCGCGCGCGCGTGAGATCCAGTCGCCGTCCGACGACCGAGCGGAGCCCGTCAGCGCCAATGACGAGGGTCGCGCGCAGCTCGCGGCTGCCGCCGGTGGCGTCGAGCACGCGCACACCGGTCACGCGACCGGTGTGGTCCCGCGCGACATCGCTGACACGAAGGCCCTCGCGTACCTCGGCGCCGGCCGCGCGTGCGCAGTCGAGCAGGATGGGGTCGAGCTTCGTGCGGCGGAGCGCCAGGCCCCGGTCGCGGAAGGCGCGATAGCCGTGCGAGGCCACGAAGTCGCCACGAATGAGCGCGCCATTCGGCGCGCGAACCGTCATGCCCGCGAGCTGCGCCGCGCCGGCGCGCTCGACCGAATCGAGTGCACCCATCGCACTCAGCAGGCGCGACGCCTGCGGGCTCAGGTACTCCGCGCAGGGCTTGGGACGCGGAAAGACGGCACGGTCGAGCACGAGCACGCGCGCGTTCGCGCGTGCCAGCGCGAACGCCGTGGAGGCGCCCGCCGGTCCCCCGCCCACGACGATGACGTCGAATGCCGTGTCCCGCCGATCGTTGTTCACGATTCGAAGGCTAATCGCGCCGCCGCCGCGGCGCCCACGAGCAGTGCCGGGGATTGAGTGACCACAGTGTTCCCACTACCTTCATCGACCACCATCGCTGGTCCTGCTTCCGCTGTCCCCTGGGTTGTCGCATGCTCGCTACGGTCGACGCACTTCTCCCCCTCAGTCTCCTGGAAGCCGTCCGCGACGTGGACACGCCCGAGGGGGTGCTCGAGGCTGAATTCGTCGACGAGCTTCGCAACAAGCGATTCGGACTGAGCGACACCGTCTACACGCAGATCAAGCGATACACCGAGGCGGTGCGGAAGAATCAGCGCACTGCGCAGGACGAAGCGGTCGCGCTCGCGCGGCTGATCGGCCGTCGTCCGGACGCCGAGGCGGTGCTGCGCGCCGCGGGGCGTTACCTCGCGCACGAGGCCTATCACACCGTGCCCGCCACCTCCCGCACGATGGTGCGGGTGATGCCGTCCTTCATCTCGCGCCCGATGGCGCTGCGTCGCGTGCGGCGGCTGTCGCAGCGGTATCTGAACGCCAACGTTCGGCGCGTCGGCACGTACATCCTGCTCGAGGTGCCGCGTTCGGTGACGCTGGGTGTCGCGCCCGCAAGTGCGGGGTGCACGTTCTACGAAGCGACGCTCCGCGAACTGATGCGGTTGCTCATCGGCGCCACGGGCGCGGTGGAGCACACCCGCTGTGCGGGTCGCGGCGAAGGGGCATGCGAGTGGCGCGCCGACTGGCGCGGCGCGAGCGCCTGAACGGACGTACGCGCCGTTCATGCTGACCGAGGCGACGCTGCCGGACCTGCAACGTGCGATACACGACGCCGGCGTGAATGGCTGGCTCCTGTTCGACTTTCAGGGGTGCAATCCGATCGCGGGCGGACTGCTCGGACTGCATGGCATGGTGACGCGACGGATCTTCGTGTGGGTGCCGAGTGAGGGCGTGCCGGTCGCGCTTGGACACGCGATCGAACCAGGCCCGTGGCGCACGTGGCCAGCAGCATGGCAGCACGAGACCTACAGCTCGTGGCGCGACCTCGAGGCCGCCGTAGGGCGCATGGTTCGGGGCAGGCGCATCGCGATGGAATACTCCGCCGGCGACGCCGTGCCGTATCTGGACCGTGTGCCGGCAGGCGTGATCGAGATGGTGCGCACCGCCGGGGCGCGCGAGATCGTGTCATCGGCGGCCCTCGTGACGCACTTCGTCGCATCGTGGTCGGCGTCGCACGTCGCATCGCATCGGCGCGCCGCGGCGATCATCCGCCAGATCGCGCTCGATGCGTTCGCCCTCGCCGGACAGCGCGCACGGACACCGAGCCCGATCGCGGAGCACGAGGTGATGGCGTGGATTCTCGAGCGGTTCGCGAAGGCGGGGCTGAGCACCGATCACGGACCCAACGTCTCGGCCGGCGCGAACGCGGCGAATCCGCATTACGAACCTTCGCCGAAGCGTCCGCGGCCGATCGTCGAGGGAGATGTACTGCTGATCGACCTCTGGGCGCGCGAGCCCGCTTCCGAGCAGGACCCCGCAACGACCGGCGTGTGGGCGGACCAGACGTGGATGGCCACGATCGGTCCTCCGTCCGCACGGGCGCAGGAAGTGTGGGCGGCCATCCGCGACGCTCGCGACGCGGCCATCGCGAAGGTCCTTCACGATGTCGCGGCGGGCACGCCGTTGCGTGGCGGCGACGTGGATGACGTGGCGCGCGCCGTGATCGAGGCGCGCGGGCTGGGCCGATTCTTCACGCATCGCACTGGTCATTCGATCGATTCGCGCTCGCTGCACGGTGCAGGACCACATCTGGACAACCTCGAAACGCGCGACGAACGCCTGCTCGTTCCCGGAGTGGCGTTCTCCATCGAGCCCGGCGTGTATGTCCCGGGCGAGATCGGCATGCGCACCGAAGTGAACGCGTATCTCCTGGATGGGCGCGCGGTCATCACGCCGGACGACTACCAGCGCGAACTCATCGTCGCGTGATGAACCACGTGGCTCGCGCCTTGCCCTCCTGCCGGCTTCACACCGACCGGCCGACCATTCCGTGAACGACGCTCCAGTGCGCGCCGCCGCGCCATCCCGACTTCGCACGATCACCCTCGTGCTTGCCGCGCCGCTGCTCCTCGCGAGTAGTGCATGCGGAGGCGACGGCAGCGGCGCGGCGCTCGCCCGGAAGTCCCGCACATCGGCCGGCGCGATCGAGCCGGAGCTGACGGGTCCCATCGTCATCGCACGATCCTCTACGCCGTACAAGGTCGCAGCGATCGCAACGCCGGGCAGCGTGATGGGCACTGTGACGCTCCAATCAGCGATCGCACCGGGCGAGCCCATCTTCGCTGGTCTCGACAGTCTCGTGTGCGGCAGGATCGTGCCGGACAGTTCGCTTCAGCAGAAGGGCACAGGACTCGGCAACGTTGTCGTCTGGATCGATGGCATACGAGCGGGGAAGCCGTTTCCGGAAGACAAGCGGCTTGAGCTCGAGAGCGATCGCTGTCTGCTCACTCCCAGGGTCCAGGCAACGGTCGCTGGAAGCGCGGTGAACGTGATCGGCCACGACGACTTTCGACAGCACCTCCGCTTTCTCGCGGCGGGAGACTCCGCTGCCCGCGCGGCGATCCTGCTCGGCAAGGACGAACAGGTCATTCCCACGGAGTTGCCGGCGAAGTCACCAGGCCTCGTGATCGTCCGCGACGCTGACCATGCGTGGCCTCGCGCCTATCTCGCCGTGTTCGACCATCCGTACTTCGTCGTCACGAAGGCCGACGGCGCGTTCACGATCGATGGCATACCGGCCGGCAAGTACATGCTTGTCGCGTGGCACGAGCGGACAGGCCGCACGGAGCAGTCCATCGAGGTGCCGGCAAACGGCTCGGCGAAGGTGGCCGTGAATCTCCGCGGGAAGTAGGCGACTGCTCGCCGCTCGCCGATACTCAGTCTCGGAGCTCCGCACGATACAGGCGACCGTAGACGCCGCCGGCGACGACGAGCTGTTCGTGCGTTCCCGACTCCACGATGCGGCCGTGCTCCAGCACCAGCACCCGGTCCGCTCGACGCACGGTACGGAGACGGTGCGCGATGATCAGGGTGCTGCGACCACGCAGCAGCTCTTCCATCGCGATCTCCACCAGCCGCTCGCTCTCGTTGTCGAGACTGCTCGTCGCCTCGTCGAGCACGACGAGCGCAGGGTTCTTCAGGAATACGCGCGCGAGGGCAATGCGCTGGCGCTGCCCGCCCGACAACTTGACACCGCGCTCTCCGACGAGGGTGTCCAGTCCGTCCGGTAACCGTTCGATGAACTCGATGGCGTGTGCGGCACGCGCCGCCGCGAGCACCACCTGCTCGGTCGCACTCGGACGAGCGTACGCGATGTTGTCGCGTACCGTGCCGCTGATCAACGCCGGCTCCTGCGGCACGAGTCCGATGGAACCGCGAAGATCGGCGAACGCGAGCTGCCGGATATCGATGCCGTCGAGCGTGATACGTCCGCTGGTCACGTCCCAGAATCGCGGGATCAGCGATGCGACGGTCGTCTTGCCTGCGCCCGACGGTCCCACGAGCGCGACGACCTCACCAGGCGCGATGGAGAACGAGACGTCCGCCAGCGCCTCGGGGAGATCGGGCGCGTAGCGGAAATGAACGTCGTCGAGGCGCAGTGCGCCACGAACGGGTGTGCGCAGCGCGGTCGGCGTGACCGGCTCGGCGACACTCGGCTCCATGGCGAGCAACTCGAACACACGGTATGCCGCGCCGACCGCTTCCTGATAGCTGCCGAACAGCGACGCGAGCGAGCCGACCGCTGCGGCGACGGTGATGGCATACAGCAGGAACGACACGAGCGCACCCGGCGTCAGCACTCCTTCGAGTACCAGGAGACCACCCTGCCAGAGCACGGCGACGACCCCCGCGAACGCGGCGAACCCCACGATGCCGAAGAGAAGCGCCCGCATCCTCGCCCGCGTGATCGCCGCACTCACCACGCCGCTCAGCAGTCCCCGGTATCGCCGCGTCTCCTCGTCCTCTCGCACGAAGCTCTGGACGGAGCGAATCTGCGAGAACGACTCGTTCGCCATGCCCATCGCGTCCGCGACGCGATCCTGCACGCCGGTGCTCGCGCGTCGCAGCCGCCGTCCGAAGAAGATCGCCGATCCGACGACCAGCGGTACGACGGCGAGCGTCGTCGTCGTCAGTCGCGGATGCGTGAGCGTCAGCAGCGCGATGCCGCCAATGAGGAAGAGCGATTGCCGCGACAGCTCCGAGACCCAGCTGCCCATGAGCGTCTGCAGCACGGCGAGGTCGGCGGAGAGCCGGCTCGTCAGCTCGCCCGTGCGACGCTCGGTGTAGAAGCTCGGCGACAGGCGCACCAGGTGCGCGAACACGTCCTCGCGCAGCTTCGCGATGACGCGCTCGGAGGTCCCGGTGAGCAGGAAGACCTGGATGAAGTTCATCGCGCCCTGGAGCGCGAAGGCGAGAATCAGGCCGATCGCGATGCGATCGAGCAGCGCGCGATCGCGATGCTGGAACGCCGCGTCGAGCAGGTGGCGCACGACCATCGGAAACGCGAGACCCACCGCCGCGGCGATGACGAGGCAGACCGCGCAGATGGCGAGACGACCCGCGTAGGGACGCAGCCTCGGAACCAGCGCGGCGAGGGGCTTGAGCGAGATGGGGCGCCGGGTCGTGGTGACGTCCGGTGGAGGCGGAACGGAGGTGGCCACGTCAGCGCGGTGCGCTACCCTCACCGCGGAGCCATAGCCGCACCGTGTATGGCGACTGGTTCATCGTGCGGCCCGCGCGCTCCTGCACCTCCAGCCACTTCAGCAGCGTCTCGGCTCGCTCGGCACTCGTGCGTGGTGGCGAGCCCCAGTCGTCCGCCGTCCACGTGCGCACGTGCACGACCCCATCGAGGTCGGGTGCGCCGAGGAGCATGAGAGACTCCGGCGTTCCGCGACCGGCACCGAGCAGCAGCGGCAGCTCGCGCGCCGCGGACGAATCGGTGGAGCTCATGGGCGAGCGAAACCGATCACGCCAGCGCTCGATCCACGACCATCGCCGCGAAGAGGAGCGCGAGATAGAGCAGGGAATACTTGTAGAGCGACCACGCGGGACGCACGTAGTCGGCGGCACGCATGACGCGTACGACGCCGAGCAGCAGCCAGCCACCGAGGATCGCCGCCGCACCGAGATACGGCAGGCCGAGCGCACCGAACGCCACGGGCAGAAACGTGATGGGCAGGAGGATCAGCGTATACCAGAGCATGTTGCGCATCGTCTCGCGCTCGCCCCACACGAGTGGCGCCATGGGGACGCCGGCACGGCCGTAGTCCACCTGCTTGTTGAGCGCGAGCGCCCAGAAGTGCGGGGGCGTCCAATAGAAGACGATGAGAAAAAGGTAGATCGCCATCAGGTCGACGCGCCCGGTGACGGCCGCCCACCCGACGAGTGGTGGAAACGCGCCGGCCGCGCCGCCGATGACGATGTTCTGTGGCGAGATGCGCTTGAGCCAGCGCGTGTAGATGAACACGTAGGTGTAGAAGCCGCCGAGTGCGAGCGCCGCGGTGAGGACGTTTGCGACGTGGGCGAGCAGGAAGGTGGCGGTCGTCGCGCACAGGATGCCGAAGGCGAGCACCGCTTCGGCCCGCATGCGACCACTGGGAATGGGCCGCAGCCGAGTGCGCGACATGCGGTCGTCGATGTCGCGGTCGATGTACATGTTCACCGCGTTGGCGCCGCCGGCCATCAGGTAGCCGCCGACGAAGACGGCGAGGACCAGCGTCCATGCCGGGGCACCGGCGACGAACATGGGCGCAATGGTGGTGACGAGCAGGAGCGAGATGATCCGCGGCTTCGTGAGGGCGACGAGATCGCGCGCAAAGCTCGGCCCGGCCGGCGCCGCGATCGAGTCGTTCATGGCCGAACGGATTTGGGCTCACCAACGACGCTGGCGCGGCGGGTGAGGTAGGCGAGCGCGAAGGTCGCGATCCAGATGCTCACCCCAGTGGCTTCGTGCAAGGATCGCAGCACAGGAGGCAAGCGCATGCCGATCATCGCGCCGGCGACAAGCCACTGGAGCACGCCGAGCGCGAGGGCGATCGTCGCGGCGCGCCGGACGACGCGCGCTTCGCGCCGCTTGCGGAACGCCATGACGAGCCCAACGAGATGGAGCACGAGGACGAACGCGAGTACGCGATGCGTGAGCTGGACGTGAACAGCGCCGCGAATCACGTCGGGGTTGGCGCCGCACAGCGGAAACCCAAGACAGGCGACGGCTGCGCCGGGATACTTCGCCGTCAATCCGCCCATCACGACCGCGAGCAGCGCCATCGTCGCGCCCGCGACGGTGCCACGCCGGGCCTTCATCGACGCGCCGCCCATGCGAGCCTCGTCGCCTCCGAACCCACCGGCGCGAATGATCGCCGCCACGAGTGTCGCCACGAGGCTCATCGCCACGGTCCAGTGCGCGAGTGTCGCGAAGGGCGCGTTGCCGAATTTCACGGTGATGGCGCCGAGCAGCGCCGCAGAGAGGCCGAGTCCGAGCGCGAGCGCGGCGGCACGCAGCACGCCGCCGGTGCCACCCACGCCAGGCTGCGCGCGACGACGCCACGCGGCGGCGACGAGAACTCCGAGCGACAGGATGAGGATGGACGCGAGGTAGCGATGAAAGACCTCGATGACGAGGTCGGGCCGGTCGAGCGGTGGAAACCAGCGGCCGTAGCACCGCGGCCAGTGGTCGCCGCACCCCATGCCCGAGCCCGAGATGCGGACGATCGCGCCGAATACGAGATGCAGGCAGGCGACGCCGAACGCCGCGTACGCCGTGCGGCGGAGGGACCTCATCGCATCGCCGCTGCCACGGGCGCGCTCAAGTCGGCCGTAGCGGGGCGCGGGTGGATCGCGCGCCAGGTAAAGACGAAGAGCAGCACCAGACCCAGCGCCGGTACGGCGGCCCACACCATTTCCATCGATCCGCGTTGGCGCGGCAGCGTCGCCATGGACGTCGGGGCGTGGCGACCGCCACCCACCGAGCGGAGGATGCAGAACTGGGCGAACGCACAGCACGCCACGGAAAACCAGAACAGCCCGTCGGCGAAGGAAAGTCGCATGCGCGGCAGCAGGGCGGGCGAACAGGTGTGGAAGAACCAGAAAGCTCACCAGCGAGAGAGCGGGGGTCAACCGGGCAAACCCTGACCGCGCATGGAGATTGGCATCGTGCACGTGCGACCTCTCCCCGCGACGACATCCGGGCCGTAGCATTCGCGCATGCCGACCTCCTCAGCAGTCACGGATCGTTCGCCAACGCTCAAGCGCCAACTCGGATTGTGGAGCGCAGTGGCCGTGCTCATCGGCTCCACCATCGGTTCGGGCATCTTCCGGTCGCCGGCCGGGATCGCCGACAAGCTGCCCGGTCCCGTCCCGTTGATGGCCGTCTGGATCGCCGGTGGACTGTTCGCGTTGTGCGGTGCGCTCACGCTAGCGGAGCTGTCGGGCGCCTTTCCGGAGACCGGCGGCGCCTACGTCTTCATTCGGGAGGGATGGGGACGGCTGGCCGCGTTCCTGTTCGGCTGGGCCGAGCTGACGCTGATTCGTGCCGCCTCACTCGGCGCGATCAGCACGACGTTTGCCGAGTACTTCATGCGCGTGCGCGGCTACGATCCATCGCTGGAGCCGTACCGCACGTACGTCCACTATGTCGCTGCGGTCGCAATCGTGCTCACGGCAACGTTCAACTACGTGGGCGTGCGGTGGGGATCGTTGGTCCAGAATCTCACGACGCTCGCGAAATACGGCGGGTTGCTGTTCATCATCATGCTCGCCTTCGCGATCGGGTTGCCGCAGACCGGCGGGCACTTCACGCCGGCCGTGCCGGAGGGCTCGTTCCACATCGCCGCCTTTGGGCTCGCGCTGGTGAGCGTGCTCTGGGCGTTCGATGGCTGGGCCGACTTGAGCTTCGTGGCCGGCGAGGTGAAGGATCCTCGCCGCACCCTGCCGCGCGCGATCATCATCGGCACGGTGGCCGTGATCGTCATCTACCTGCTCGCGAATCTCGCGTATCTGGCCGTGCTGCCGGTGGAGGAGATTCGTCGGTCGCGGCTTGTCGCCGCCGACGTGGCCGAGCGTCTGATCGGCGCACCGGGCGTGATCTTCGTCGCGCTGACGGTCATGCTCTCGACGTTCGGCACGCTGAACGGCACGCTGCTCACAGCGCCGCGCATCTTCTTCGCGATGGCTGACGACGGGTTGTTCTTCAAGAAAGTGGCGGCCGTGCATCCACGTTTTCACACGCCGTACGTGTCGATCCTTCTCACCACCGGGCTGGGCGTCGTGTTCGTGATGCTGCGCACATTCGAGCAGCTCGCCGACACCTTCGTCACCGCCATCGTGCCGTTCTATGCGCTGGCGGTGGCCTCGATCTTCGTGCTCCGCAAGCGCGCGAACTACGATCCGCCGTTTCGCGTGCCGCTCTATCCGATCGTGCCCGCCCTGTTCATCGTCGCGACCTGCTTCCTGCTGGGCAACGCGCTCATCGACCCGACGAGCCGGTGGCCGACGATGGCGGTGCTCGGGATCATCCTGCTGGGAGTGCCGGTGTACTACCTGACGGTGGGGCGCAAGACTGGTGAACCGTGAACCGTGAACCGTGAACCGTGAACGCGCCGGCTACTGGATGCGGTGAAGCGGTGTTGGGCGGCGGGAACGCCATGCGTAATCCTCCCTTATGCAGAATCATCGCCGTCTGGAGGTGTATGTTCGTGCGCGTGAGCTAGCCACGCAGGTCTATGCGGTCGCATCGACGCTTTCGGGATCCGAACGGTATGAACTCGCGCGACAGCTGCGGCGTGCGGCCGTCTCGGTAGGCTCGAACATCGCGGAAGGGTGCGGCCGCGCCACGAGACGCGACTTCTGTTCGTTCCTGGACAACGCGCTGGGCTCCGCGACGGAGCTTGAGTTTCAGCTCGAGCTGTGCGAGCGCGCGTCGCTGGCGCCACTACCTGGCGTCCGCGAGGCCCTCGAAACGACGAAACGCGTTCAGCAAATGCTCACGCGCCTCATCGTCAGCATACGCTCCGCAGATCACTAACCCGGTGCGCAAGCTGTTCACGGATCACGATGCGCCGCTCACCGTTCCGTTTCACGGTTCACGGTTCACGGTTCACGGTCCCGTGAATCGTCCCCTAAAAGATGCTGAGATTGATGTACTTCCGCGGGTTCTTCTTCAGGTCCGCCAGCACTGAATCCGCCTGCGTCACGAGGCCGCGGAGATCGCGGTAGAGCAGGGTATCCTTGAGCAATTTGCCCGCATTGCCCTCGCCGCGCTCGATGCCGGCTAGCACGCTATCGGCGCGTTTGCTCGTCTGGTCGAGGTTCGCGGCGATGCGCGTCAGGCTGGCGCTCGAGGTCTGGAAATTCTTGAGCGTCGAATCGATCTTCACCGAGTCCACCGCGCCCGCGGCGCGACGGAACGACGCCATGGTCGCCGTGAGATTGCGGTTCTGCTCCGCGGCGATGGCGTTGAGCTGCACGGACAACTGCGCCGCGTTCGCCGACAGCGTGGCCGTGCTCGCGAGTGAGCGACGCATGTCGCGAATGCCGCCGCTCGCGATCAACTCGGCGTTGAGCGTCCGCACCATCTGGTTCACCGTTCCGGCGATGGAATCGACCTTGTTCTGGATCGCCTGGATGTCCGTCTCGCCCTTTCCCACCGGGACCGTGTCGTTCGGGACGAAATACGTTCGGCTCGGTCCCGTGGGCGTCAGCGCGATGGCCGCGTCGCCGAAGATCCCGATCGGTTTCACGCTCGCCACCGAATTCTTCGGCACCTTGATGTCGTTGTTCACGCGGAGAAAGACGTCGAGATATCCGTCGTCACGCAGCTTCACGTCGGCGACCGCTCCGACGTTCACCCCGGCGAGGAGCAGCGGCTGCCCGGGCTTGAGGTTCTGTCCCCAGGCGAATTTCGTGTAGAGCGAATAGCCCGACGACAGTCCGCCGCGCACGAGCCAGAGAGTGCCGAGCAGCAGGATCGCCACCGCCGTGCTGAGAAAGACTCCCACGAGAACTTCGTCGCGCCGTTTCATGTCTGTAGGTAAGGGGCCAGGATCGCCGCCGTCAACGTATCGAGCACCAGGATGGTCACCGAGGTGATGACGACGGCCTTCGCCGTCGACCGACCGACTCCCTCCGCACCAGCTTCCGTCACGAATCCCTCGTACGAGCAGATGAAGGCGATTGCCGCACCGAACAGCGTGGCCTTCACGAGCGAGTAGACCACCTGGAAGGGACCGAAGCCGAGCCGGACGCCATCGATGAAGTCGTTCTTCGTCACCTCGGTGACGTACACCGACACCAGGTATCCGCTGAACAGGCCCGTGGCGTCGGCAAGGACCACGAGCGCCGGCAGCATGATGAGGCAGGCGAGCAACCGCGGCACGATGAGGAACGCCACCGGGTCGTACGAGAGCGTCTCGAGCGCATCGATCTGTTCGGTCACGCGCATCGTGCCGATTTCCGCCGTCATGCGTGCGCCGACGCGACCGGTGAGCACGAGACCGGTGAGCAACGGTCCCAGCTCGAGCACCTGCATGAGTCGCACGGACAATCCGATGATGGAGAGCTGGACGCCGGGAAAAAGCTGGTACCGTACCTGGATGGCGATGACGCCGCCGATGAAGGCGGCGACGATGACGGTGAGCGGGATCGACCCGACGCCGATGCCGCGCATCTGCCGGATCGTCTCGGGCACGAACGTCGCGGGATCGCCAAGGGCGCGCGCGATGTCGCGCAGGAAATAGCCGCGCGCACCGATCTGCCCGAAGAAGCCGATGAACCCGCGAGTGACGCGACGGAAGAAGCGGATTCCGCCGCGCTGCACGATGGGAAAGGTCGCGGTGCCGCGAGGGTCGTCCCGCCGGCCCGGCAGCGTCACGTCCGCACGCGGGTAAGCAGCACCATGCCCATCAAGGCGAACAGCGCATTGGGCAGCCACGGCGCGACGTCGGGCCAGATGAGGTTCTTTCCACCGAGCGGCTTCGTGAGCTGGATGAGCATGAGGAAGGTGACGGTGATCGCGAGACTGAGCCCGATGCCGTACGCCGTGCCGCCTCGCTGCGTGCTGGTGGCGAGCGGCGCGCCGAACAGCACGATCACCAGGCACGTAACCGGAATCGCGATCTTCAGCCCTCGCTCCACGCGAAGCAGGTTGGCGTCACCGCCGGATCGCTCCAGCGCGCGAATGAAGCGCGAGAGTTCGGAATACCGCATCTCCTGCGGGTCGCGGGGCTTCGCCATCAGGTCCACCGGCCGCTCCCGCATGTTCCGGTCGCGTAACTCGCGGAAGCTGAGCACCATGCTCGGCGCGCTGTCACGGATGACGTGCATGTCCCCCTCTCCCAAGGTCCACCGGCCGGTGGCCGCACTGAACTTCGCCGTCGTCGCCGAGATCAGCACGGTGGGGTAATCCATGCCGTTCCCCTTTCGTTCGATCTGCAGGCGATCGACGGTGCCCGTCGGTACATCGAGGTTCTGGACCTTGTACACGCGGCCGAATTCCGCCGCGTACGCGAAGTTGGAGCGCTGCGTGCCCGAACGCACCTTGCTCTCCCGCAACAGGTCGTTCCGGCGCGCATCGGTGATCGGCACCAGTTCGGAGATCGCGAGGTCGAGTGCCGTGGCGAGCAGCGCGCCCAGGAGGATGGGTGCCGTGAACCGAAAGAAGCTGATCCCCGATGCCTTCGCCGCCGTGATCTCGGAATGCCGCGTGAACGTCCCGATCGAGAATACCGTCGCGAACAGCACCGCCGCGGGCATCGCCATGAACATCGACTGGGGCATCCAGTAGACGTAGCTGAGCGCAATGTCGGCCCGCGGTATCTGGCGGGTGAGGTACGACTGCAGGTGGTCGGTCAGATCGATGATCACGAGCAGGATCGGCAATCCGAGCGCCGTGGAGCAGAAGATCTTCATCCACTCGATGAAGACGTACTTGTCGAGTGGGCGCACGATCGTCATGTCGCGCTCCGCGCAGGCGCCAGCGGACCGCGTCCGAACTTCGCCTTGAGCGCGTCGATCCGGTCACCCCAGTGCCCGCCGCGATTGGAGGCGGAATTCTTTCCCATCCGCAGCAGGAGCACGAGTCCCACGATGGTAAGCATCACGTTGGTCCCCCACATCGCCCAGAACGGCGCGACCTTTCCTTCGTTGGCGAGCGCTTCGCCGCCGATGAGTCCCACGTAATAGAGTGCGAACACGAGCAGGCTCACGCCGATCACGAGCCCGACACCGCCGCGCGGAAAGCGCACGGCGATGGGCGCGCCCAGCAGCACGAAGATCAGGCAGGCCGCAGCCAGCGAGAACTTCTTGTGGATCTCGATGTCGTACCGATTGCGCCCGCGGGTCGCGATGTCGAGGCGGAGCTTGGCCTCGGCGAGCCGCGCCTTCTGGAGCTGCGAGTCCTGGGCGGGCGTTGTCTCGATTCCCGCAGCGAGGGCGGCCGCCGCCCTCGCTGCCTGCCGCGCCGCATCAGCTGCAGCGGCAGCGGCAGCGGCCTGACGCTCGGCTGGCGAGGCGTCCGGAGTTGTAGCCGGTGTGGTGGCCGGAGTCGTGGCCGGACGATTGGCCGGGACGAAGCGATCCGCCGCGCGCGCGCCCTGGCGCCACGCGCTGTCACGGCGAGCGGAGCCCTGCGGCGTCGTTGACGGCGGCCTTGCCGACTGCGGCGTTGCCGCCTGCGCTTCCTTGACCTTGAGGAAGTCCACAACGCGGCAGTAGGCCCACCCGATTCCGCGCGGCTCCGGCACGCGCCGCTGCACACCGCCCACGCTGCTCATCTGCTCGCGCGTGCTCAGCTTCCGCGCCAGGATGTCCTCGTATTCCTTGCGAGCGGCGGAGTACGTGCCCTCGGCCTGCCAGAGACGTCGCTGCATTTCGCACACACTCATCTCGCGGTCGCCCTTGGAGGAGCTGCCCGCCTCCGTGGCACTGAAGTCGTTCGCGACGTCCTTGATGCGAATGAGATCGTGACTGAAGAACAGCCGATTGAGCTGGCCCGGCTTGTCCGTCGACACTTCCTGCATCTGGCCCTTGTAGAGGTCGAGCAGCAGGTCGCGTCGATTCTTCGCGAGAGAGATCGCGCCATTGTCTGCATAGATCGTCCGGCGCCGCATCGGATCGGCGAGATCGTAGATGACCACTTCCTTCAGGAGATTGCGGTCGCTGCCCCGATCGATCTTGCCCGCCTTGAGGTAGTACTTCCCCTCGGCGATGGAATTGATGACCTGTTCCTTGAGCAGGAACGTCGGCTTCGTCTGGGAGATGTCTTCCTGAAGCGTCTTGAGCCGGTGATTCGCGCGCGGCAGCACCTGGTCGTTGAACGCGAGCAGTCCGAGCGAGCAGACCACCCCGCCCACGATCGCCGGCGACACGAGGCGCCAGGGGCTCACTCCGCTCGCGTTCAACGCGGTCACTTCATTCTCTCCGGCCAGGCGGCTGAATGCGTAGAGCACCGCGACGAGCACCGACATCGGAACGGTGAGCGCAACGGTAAACGGGATCGAGAGCAGGAAGAACTCGCCGATCACCGTCCATGGCAGGCCCTTGCCTACGAGTTCGCCGAACTGCCGCGAGATGAACTGCAACAGCATGAGCGACGTGAGCGCCGTGAGCGCAAACGTCAGCGGTCCGACGTGCTCCCTGAGTACGTATCTGCTGATGATCTTCACGTCTGGTCCCGGGGAGCACGGCGTGCGCCGAACTTCAAGAATTGCACGGAGTTGTGGCGTGCGACGCAGTAGGTAAATTCCACTGCGCGAGCGACGGATTCAAGTGTTGCCGTCAGGTGATGCTGGTTGCGCCGCCGTTCGAGACCCTGCGAATGCGCCTCGAACTGGCGTCGAGCGGTCTCTTTACCCTGACCGGGCCCGATCGTGCGGATGCTGACGTTCCTGCTGCTGTCACTCCCCCTGCTCGGCGCGTGCGACGCGCTGCCTGGCGCGACCGCACCGAAGACGGCATTCGACGGCAACGCCGCGATGGAATATACGAAGGCGCAGCTCGCCTTCGGGCCGCGCGTCCCAGGCACGCTCGCTCACGTGAAAGCCGGCGACTGGATCACGAAGATGATGCGGCTGCGCGCAGACACCGTGATCGAGCAGCGCTTCACGCACCGTACCCTGGCTGGAAAAGAGCTCCCCCTCCGCAACGTGCTGGCGCGTTTCAATCCGGCGGCGTCGCAGCGCATCCTCTACCTGACGCACTGGGATACGCGTCCGACGGCGGACGAGGACCGTGTGCTGGGCAATCGCGGCACGCCCATCCCCGGCGCGAACGACGGCGCTGCAGGCGTGGGACTGCTCATCGCGCTGGGCGATGCGCTCAAGAAGACGCCACCCGGCATTGGAGTCGATCTGCTATTCGTCGACGGTGAGGACTACGGCACGTCGTTCGTCCCGCCGTACAGCGACGTGCTGCTGGGTTCACAGTATTTCGCCGCGAATCTGCCGTCGCCCGATTACCGGCCCATCTATGGCGTCCTGTGGGACATGATCGCCGACAAGGACCTCAACATCCTGCAGGAGGCGCGGTCGGTGACGTCGGCACCGGAGGTGGTGAGCCGGGTGTGGCAGAAGGCTGCCGAGCTGGGATATGCCAGGTACTTCATCCCGCGAGTAGGGCAGGACGTGACCGACGATCACGTGCCGCTACTCGCGAAGGGACTGCGCGTGATCGATGTGATCGACATCGATTATGGCCCGCCGGCACCCGGCGGCGGAGCGTCGCCGAGCTTTCATCACACGCTCGAGGACACGATCGACAAGATCTCCGTGCGGAGTCTTCAGATCGTGGGAGATGTGGCGCTGGCGCTGTTGAGTGATGGGTAGGTGGGTAGGTGGGTAGGTGGGTAGGTGGGTAAGTGGGTAAGTCGGTAGGTGGGGGCACTGCGTTCGGCGGGGGCGAGCTGCATTCATTCGATGCGGTGCCGTAAGACAGGCACCATAGGTTCGCTCCCATGCCGACAGCGTCCGAGCAGAAAGCGCTCGCCTTCGTGGCGATCGTCATCCTACTTGGTGGCGTGGTGCGGGTCCGCCGCGCGCGCGCACTCGAGGCGATAGGACCCTCGGTCGCGGAGCAGCAGGCGCTCGCGCGCCAGTCCGCTTCGGCGAACAGCCTCGCCACGGAGCAGCTGACGGCGAAGCAGGGGAAGCGACGCGCCGGCGCACGCCGGCCAGCGCGTCGAGCCGATGTGGTGAAGGTCGTCGGCGGTGTCGAGAGCGTGCCCTTCACGGATGTGCGTCCGGGCTCGTCCACGGGCGAACTTCCCGGCTGGCGAAACGGGTTCCCGCCGCCTGTTCCGCGTATCGACCGCGGCATCTGGGACCAGTCGACGCCGTACCGGGCTCCGTCACCCGCAACGCGTCCCGAGCACGTGGCAGGGACGATCGATCTCGATGCTGCCACGGCCAGGGAGATCGAGTCGCTGCCAGCCATTGGGCCGGCGCTCGCAGGGCGCATCGTGGCGAACCGGGATTCGTTCGGTCCCTTCGGTTCGCTCGACGCCCTCGGCAGGGTGAAGGGCATGGGGCCGGCGACACGCCGTCGCCTGACCCAACGCGTCACCTTTTCCGGTCAGGCGCGTCGTTAGGATGCGCCGGCTCCGTGCCGCTTGCCGCGTCGTTCCCGCCGACCATTTGCCAGCTCCCATGGCTGCACCAGCCGCGACTTCCGAACGCCTGGGTGACCTCCTCGTCCGCGAGGGGCTCATCACGCGCGAGCAACTGGAAAAAGCACTTCAGGAGCAGAAGCAGAATGGCACCCGCGTCGGGTACAATCTCGTCAAGCTCGGCTTCATCGCGGAGACTGAGCTCACGAAGATGCTGGCGCGGCAGTTCAAGATGCCGGCGGTGGACCTCTCGCGCTTCGAGGTGGATCCCCGCATCGCCAAGCTGATTCCTGCCGATCTCGCGATCAAGCATCTCGTGCTCCCGCTCAAGCGCGATGGCCGGACGCTGACCGTCGCGATGGCGGACCCGACGAACCTCGGCGTGCTGGACGACCTGAAGTTCATCACGCGCTACGACATCTTCCCCGTCATCGGGGGCGAGTTCACGCTCAAGAGCGCGATCGACAAGATCTACGAAAGCTCCGCCGACAGCCAGGTCGCCGACCTCCTGTCGGTGATCGACGATATGGAAGGCGACGTCGAGGTCGTCGAGGAGAAGGAGGAGGACATTTCCGCCGCGGCGCTCAGCGCCGCAATGGAAGACGCGCCGGTCGTGAAGCTCATCAACGCCATCCTCACGGATGCGGTGAAGCGCGGCGCGTCGGACATCCACTTCGAATGCTTCGAGCACGACATCCGCGTGCGATACCGCGTGGACGGCGCTCTCCAGGAGGTCATGAAGCCGCCGATGAAGCTGAAGGCGGCGTTGATCTCGCGTTTCAAGATCATGGCGCAGCTGAACATTGCCGAGCGTCGCGTGCCGCAGGACGGCCGCATCAAGCTGAAGATGGGTAACAAGGTCATCGACTATCGTGTGTCGACCCTGCCGACGCTGTTCGGCGAGAAGATCGTGCTCCGAATTCTCGACAAGGGAAACCTGACGCTCGACCTGGAGAAGTTCGGGATCGAGCCCAAGGCGGAGAAGGACCTCATGGAGGCCGTGTCGAATCCGTACGGCATGGTGCTCGTCACGGGGCCGACGGGATCGGGCAAGACGACCACGCTGTACTCCGCGCTCTCCAAGGTCAACAACATCGACGTGAACATCATGACCGCCGAGGATCCCGTGGAGTACAACCTCTACGGCGTCAATCAGGTGCTCGTGCGGACGGAGATCGGCATGACCTTCGCCGCGGCGCTGAAAGCGTTCCTGCGGCAGGATCCGAACATCATCATGGTGGGAGAGATCCGCGACCTGGAGACGGGCGGCATCGCCATCAAGGCAGCCCTCACCGGCCACATGGTGCTCTCCACGCTGCACACCAATTCGGCGCCCGAAACGGTCACTCGCTTGCTGGACATGGGCCTGGAACCGTTCAACGTGGCCTCGGCGCTCAACCTGATTCTCGCGCAACGCCTGCTTCGACGTATTTGCGGGTCGTGCAAGACGCAGTACACGCCGTCCGATCTCGACTTCGATGTCGCGAAGGTGAAGCCGACGACCACACTGCGCGAGCTGAAGTTCACGTCGGAGACGATCGAGAACGCGAAGTCTCGCGCCACCAAGGAGGCGGCGCCCTTTCTCGCCAACGCGACGATCGACACGCCCGTCTCCGCGCTCGGCTATTTCAAGGGTCGTGGCTGCGACACCTGCAACGGCACCGGCATGAAGGGCCGCCAGGGCGTCTACGAGGTCATGCCCATGTCGGCGCACCTGCGTAAGCTCGTGCTCCAGAACGTCGGCGCGGCGGAACTGCGCGACGCCGCGGTGGAAGAGGGCATGCTGACGCTGCGAATGGACGGGTGGATGAAAGTCATGAAAGGCATCACGACGCTGGAACAGGTCGTTCGGGAGACGTCCGCCTAAGCGGCGGCCCGTTCCAAGAGTGGGCCTGAGTCGTCCTACCTGTGACCGGTGATCTGTCGCCCCGTTCCCCGTCCTCCGTTCACTCCTCACGGATCGCGGATCACGGTTTCCCTGTCTTCCCGCATCGTCCCGGAATTAGATGACCGCTCCCGCCGTAGCATCCAGCGTCAACCTGCGCGTCCTGCTCGAGGAGATGATCGAGCGCGACGCGTCCGATCTGCACGTCACCGCGGGCGAGAAGCCCAAGATGCGCATCGATGGCGAGATCCAGAGCTCGAGGCTGGAATTCGTGATGACGCCGAAGGACACGATGCAGCTGGCATATTCCGTCCTCACCGAGAACCAGAAGAAGAAATTCGAGATGGAGGACGAGCTCGATTTCTCGTTCGGCATCCAGAACCTGGCGCGCTTCCGCGGCAACTGCTTCAAGCAGCGCGGCTGCGTGTCGATGGTCATCCGGCAGATCCCGTTCTCCATCAAGACGTTCGACGATCTGAAGCTGCCCGACGTGATCCGCAAGATGGCCGAGCGCCCCCGCGGCCTTGTGCTCGTCACCGGGCCCACGGGCTCGGGCAAGTCCACCACCCTGGCCGCGATGATCGACAAGATCAACAAGGAGCGGAAGGGACACATCATCACGGTGGAAGATCCGATCGAGTTCATCCACCGCCATCAGGGCTGCATCGTCAACCAGCGCGAGGTCGGGACCGACACCAAGAGCTTTCAGGCCTCGCTCAAGTACGCGCTGCGGCAGGACCCCGACGTCATTCTCATCGGTGAGCTGCGCGATCTGGAGACGATCCAGGCGGCGCTGACAATCGCCGAGACCGGTCACCTTGCGTTTGCCACGCTGCACACCAACAGCGCGGCCGAAGCGATCAACCGCATCATCGACGTTTTTCCGGCCCACCAGCAGAGTCAGGTGCGCGCCCAGCTCGCCTTCGTGCTCGAGGGAATCATCACGCAGTCGCTGCTTCCGAAAGCCAAGGGGCGGGGCCGCGCCATGGCGGCGGAGATCCTCGTCGTCACGCCGGCCGTGCGGGCGCTCATCCGCGACGACAAGATCCACCAGATCTACAGCACGATGCAATCGGGAAAGAAGTTCGGCATGCAGACGATGAACGACGCGCTCTACAATCTCTACATGAGCCGCGACGTGACGGAGGAGGAATGCCTGCGCGTCTCGCACGACCCGAACGAGTTCCTGCGCATGATCGGCAAGGCGAACGAGAATGAGGGCAAGCCGA
>JBDSSY010000184.1:0-6392 GCA_039928585.1 Gemmatimonadaceae bacterium
TTTAGCTCTTAGGTCGGCTCGAGGCGTCCTGTTTTTAGCACAGAACGTGAAAATGCCCCCGGTGAGTGTCCACTTTGGACACAATCGGAGGCAATCAGGTTGTCGCCAGACCATTACACCACTAACCGCATTTGGAACCATCCGCACCGGCAGAGCTCGCTAATTCCCCGTTTTAAAGCCCGCTACATAAAGAATGGAGAGCGCGGTCTTCGCGTCCATGATCTCTCCAACACGAATCAGTTCGAGTGCCTCGGCGAGCGACACGATGACGACATCGACGAACTCGTCTGCCTCACGTGCGGACGCTCCGTGCGTGAGCCCCGTCGCCATGAAGACGTGAATCTTTTCGTCGGTGAAACCGGGCGTCGTGAACATGGTGAACAATGGAGCCATCACGTCCGCCGTACACCCGGTTTCTTCCTTCAGCTCGCGGACTGCACAGTCCGCGGGCGACTCGTCTCCGTCCAGCCGGCCGGCTGGTACTTCGTAGATGTAGCCGCCTGCTGCGTAACGGAACTGCCGGAGCAGGAGAAGCTGCGGGTCATCGCCCTCTGGGTCGCTCATGAACGGTACGATCGCCGACGCGCCGGAGTGGCGAATGATATCCATCTCGGCGTCGGACCCATCGGGAAAACGCACCGTGTCGCGGTCGAGTCTGAACACCTTGCCCGTGTACAGCTCCCTCGACGCGAGTTGCGACTCCGGCGGTGCTCCCCGCTTGCGCGCCGCCACCTGCTCCGCCGTCACCACGCGCGAGGCGCGCTTCCTGGTCATGCCGTCCGCTCCATCCGCTCTGGAACCATCACGTCAGGTGTCATTCCTGCTGCCTCGCCGAGCGGCGTCGCGATCACCGTGGGATCCCCCACGACCACGATGCGCAGTCGATCGGGATGCAGGTGCGCCTGCGCTGCACGAAGCACGCTCTGTGTCGTCACGGCCCGCACGCGATCGCGGTATCGGTCGTAGTAGTCGTCAGGGAGCGCATGAATCACCAGATTCGCGAGCGCGGCTGCGATCGCTGCCGTGGTCTCATAGCGGATCGGAAACACCCCGTCGAGATAGCTGGTCGCGAGCGTCAGCTCCTCCTCACCGATTTCGTCACGACGCATTCGCTCGATCTCGCCCATGATCTCGCGAACGGCTGCCCCTGTCACGTCGCTTTTTACGGCGGTGGACACGACGAACGGTCCTGCCCCACGTCGCCACTCGAATGCCGAGAAGGCGCCGTAAGTATAGCCGTGCGCTTCACGCAGGTTCAGGTTGATCCGCGACGAGAAGAGACCCCCGAGCACTGCATTCATCACCATCGCGTCGAAGTAATCGGGCGCGCCGCGTGCCAGGCCGACGTGACCCACGCGGAGCTCCGATTGCGGAGCGTCGGGCTTGGAGACGATGCGCGTCAGCCGTCCGCTCTGCGCCGTGTCGACGGCCGTCACGACCGGCGCCGGCGGGTCGCCCACCCAATCTCCGAACAGTGTGCCGGCGAGCGTACGCGCCTGCGCCTGCGTCACGTCGCCCGCAATCACCAGCGTCGTCGCTGCCGGACGGTACCGCGCGGCGTAGAAGGCGAGCACGTCGTCGCGGGTCAGTGCGCGGACACTCCCCGAGTCGCCCTCTGGAGGCGAGGCATAACGGACGTCGGGGGCATACAGCGCCCGCGCGAACTGTTCGTCGGCGAGCCCCCGCGGTTCGGCGCGCTGCTGCAGGAGCTCCGCGAGTCGTTCCTCCTTCAGCCGCGCGACCTCACGTTCCGGGAACGCGGGAGCACGCAACAGGTCGCGCACGAGCGCCAGTGCGGCTGGCAGCTGCGCCGTGAGTGCGGTGAGCGATATCGCTGCGACATCCCAGTCGGCATGCGATTCGACCGAGGCCCCAAGTCGTTCGAACCGTTCGGCCAAGGCGGCTCCGTCCAGATCTCCGGCGCCTTCGGGAAGAAGACGCGCCGTGAGCGCCGCGACTCCCTCTTTGCCCGTTGGCTCTGCCGACGCGCCCGCCTCTACGATGACGATGACGCTGGCGATCGGCAGCTTGGTTACCGGCGCCACCACCAGGTGCATGCCATTGCCCATTTGCTCACGCTCGAACCGCGGGAAGCGGTAGCTGCGTGAGGCCGTGGGCACAGGACGAGGAGCAGGGACTGACGCTGATCTCGCCGCCGTCGCGTCACGTTCACGTTCGATGGACGTGCTCATGGCGCTTCCGCCATCGCCAGCTCGCTCCCCGACATCGCCGCGTCGACTTCACGCGGCACGTACAACAGGGTCGCACGATTCGCGCGCACGAGCCGGCTCCGAAGGAACGCGTTCACCTGTTGGGCCGTCACGGTGCGATATCGGCCCGCCTGTTCGTTCACGAGCCCCGGGTCACCGAAGTATGTCGCGAACATGGAGAGTTTGTCCGCACGCTCGCTGGCCGACTGCAGCGACGCGACGAGATCCGTCTCGATCATCGTCACGACACGCGTTACCTCATCGGCCGTCACCCCCCTGTCGACGATCGTGTCCAGTTCGGCGTGCACGGCCTCCTCCAGCTGCTCCACCGTCGTGTCGGGACGGGCCGTCACGTCCACGACGAGCAGGTCGCTGCCCTTGGCGAGGTCGTAGGTGAAAGCCTGTGCCTCTGCCGCCAGCTGCTGGTCGCGTACGAGCGTGCGGTACATCCGGCTTCCTTTCTTCATGCCGATGATCCCCGCCGCGACGCTTGCGGCGTAATACGCTTCGCTCCCGAACACCGGCGAGCGCGCGGCGAGAAAGAGTCTGGGAAGCATGACGTCGTCGGACACGACCTCGCGCACCGGACTGCCGTAGGTTGGAGGCACCGCCATGTCGGGCAGTGCCGGCTTTCCTGCCCCGCGCGGAATCGACCCGAACTGCCGCTCGACCATCATGCGCGCCTCGGCCTCGTCGAAGTCGCCAGCAATCGACAGCACGGCGTTGTCGGGGGTGTAGTAGGTCGCGAAGAATTGCGCGATGTCGTCGAGGCTCGCCGCATCCAGATCACTCATCGAACCAATGAGTGAATGATGAAAGGGATGATGCGCCGGAAATGCGAGCGCGGGCAGGCGCTCCCACCACGTCCCGTACGGCTGATTGTCCATCGACCATCGGCGTTCGTTCTGCACGACGTCCCGCTGCGTGTCCAGCTTCTGTTGTGTCATTGCCGGCAACAGCCATCCCATCCGGTTCGCTTCCAGCCAGAGCGCGAGCTCGAGTTGGTTCGAGGGCACCGTTTCGAAATAGTTGGTGCGATCCAGCCAGGTGGATCCGTTGAGCGTGCCGCCCGCGCGCTGCACCAGTTCGAAATGCTCGTTCGCGCCGACGTCTGCCGATCCCTGAAAGAGCATGTGCTCGAAGAGATGCGCGAACCCGGTGCGTCCGTGGCGTTCGTTGGCCGATCCGACGTGGTACCACAGATTCACTGCCACCAGCGGCGCCGTATGATCCTCGGACAGGATGACGGTGAGTCCGTTGGGCAGGGTGAAGCGTTCGATCGGAATATCCATCGCCGAAATCTGCATGGGTAGCGCGCGTGGTGGAACAGGCAGCGCGTTGCGAGCGCAGTGAACGTCACTCGCGATTCGCGCCGAAGGACACGAACGAACGAGGCTCGTCGTGTTCCTTCAGCGCGTGACCCTGCTGTCCTTTACGGCGTCGGTGGTGCGCCCAGGACGTCGCGCACGTCGCGAATGATGATTTCGCCCGGCCGAAGCGCCCGAAGCCCCGGCTCGATCGTCTTGCGGTCGCCCACGATGACGAGCGTGAGCTTGTCCGGATCGACGTACTGGCGGGCAACCCGCTGCACATCGGCCTGGCTCACTGCTCCGATGCTCTGGACCGCCGAGTTGTAGAAATCCAGGGGAATCCCGTACGTGATGAGCGGCAGGAATTGTCCAGCGATACTCCCTGTAGTCTCGAAGTCTTCGGGCAGGCTGAGCTGGAGATACCGCTTTGCCTTCGCCAGTTCATCACTCGGTACGGTGTCGCGAATCGCCCGTAGCTCCTTCAGGAACTCGAGTAGTGCGGAGTCGGACTTTGCCGAGACGATTTCGGCGCTCGCCGTGAACGGCCCCGCTTGCCGCCGCATCGAGAAACCGGAATTCGCGCCGTACGTATATCCTCTGGTCTCCCGCAGATTCTGGTTGAGGCGACTCGTGAACGATCCGCCGAGAATCGTGTTCAGCACCTGCAGTGCGAAATAGTCCCGCGTCGAGCGGGGTACGCCGATGCCGCCGAGCCGGAACGAGGACTGTGCCGCTCCCGGTTTATCGATCAGCACGAGTGTCGTCGCCTTCGGCAGCGTCACCGAGGCCGTCGTCGGTGCTGGAACGTCGCGGCGTGCCCACCCGCCGAACAGCGCCTGCGCGCGTCGCTCCACATCGTCCGGCTTCACGTCGCCGACGACGAGCAGTGTCGCGTTGTTGGGTGCATAATGCGTGTCGTAGAACGCCTTCAGGTCGCCGCGCGAAATCGCCGCGATCGATGACTCGGTTCCCGAGAGCGGGCGGCCGTATGGATGCTGTTCGCCATAGAGCGCCGTCGCGTACGCGCGGTCCGCGATGGCCGGCCCGCGGTCACGGATCTGCTGGAGCGCCGTGAGGCGCACCTTCCGCACCCGTTCGAGGTCCGCGGCAGGAAAGGCAGGTCGCATCGCGACGTCCGCGAACAGCGCCATCGCGCTGTCGAACTGGGCTGTCGGTGCATGAAGCGACACCGTGGACTGCTCCCACCCGCTACCCGCCCCGACGCGCACACCGAGGAACGCGGCCTGGTCGGCGATCTCCAGCGCGGATCGCGTGGTCGTTCCCTCGGTCAGCAGCGCCGCCGTGAGGGCGGCCGTGCCGCTGTGCCCCGTCGGATCCGCTTCGCCTCCACTTCTGATCTGCAGCAATACGTCGGCGAGTGGCAGTTCATGCTGCTCGACGATCACGATCTTCAGCCCGTTCGGAAGCTGGCGTGTCGTGATCGCCGGCACCCGGAGCGCGGGAGCCGCACCGAGTGTCGGCGGTTTCGTCAGGTCGATCGGCGCGGCGACTACCGGCATGGGTGGCACCGGTGTCGTCGTCGTCAGCACGGGCGCACCCGTGCAGGCGGCCAGCGTCGTCAGGCCAGCCAGTGCCGTGAACGCGAAGTGACGTGAGCGCATCACTCGGCTCCTCCCATCACCATGAGGTCCTTCTTGCCCAGGGGAACCACGGTGAGCACCACCTTCGGCCTGGTGAGATATTGGGCGGCGACGCGCTGGACATCCGCCGCGGTGACTCGGTCGTAGCGCGCGGCGTCCTGCTGGATCCAGTCGGGCGTGCCCGCGAAATAGTTGTACTCGGCCAGTCGGTCGGACTTGCCGAGCACCGACGCAACCTGGTCGAGAAACGAGGAACGGCGGGTGTTGAGCGCCCGCGCGAGCTCGCGAGGCGTGATGCCGTCCGCCACGATCCGGCTCACTTCCTCCTTTACTAGTTCCGCCATGCGCGTCGGCGTCTGTCCAGGCTTGGGTGTCACGAGGATATTGAAGTCACCATCGAGTTTCGTGCTGTTGTTGAACGCAGTGACATCCTGCGCGACCTGCATGTCGAACACCAACCGCTTGTAGAGTCGAGAGTTCTTGTCCCCGGCGAGTACGCTGGCGAGGATGTCGAGCGGCGCGTCGTTTTCGTGATAGATGCGCTCACCCTTCCAGGTCTGATGCAGCCGGGCCAACGTCACGCGATCCTCCAGCACCAGAAAGGTGTCTCGCTGAACGGTCACGACCGGGACGGCAGGGCGAGCGGGCATCCGTGGACCACGGGGAATGGCCCCGAAGTACCGGTTCACCCACGTCAGCGTCGAATCGCGGTTGAAGTCGCCGGCGATCACCATCGTCGCATTGTTGGGTGCGTAGTAGGTCCGGAAGAACTCCTTCACATCCTCGAGTGAGGCTGCGCTGAGATCCGCGAGCGATCCGATCACCGGCCAGTGATAGGGATGATTCGCGGGATAGAGCGTCGCGAGCACAGTTTCGCGCCACTTTCCGTAGGGCACGTTGTCCACGCGCTGGCGGCGCTCGTTCTTCACGACGTCCCGCTGGAGATCGAGCTTCGCCTGGTCCATCACCGGCAGCAGGCGTCCCATCCGGTCCGCATCGAGCCAGAGCGCCAGCGGCAATGCATTCGATGGGAGTGACTCGTAATAGTTTGTCCGATCCTCGGTCGTCGAGCCGTTGTTGTTCGCACCGGCGGCCTCCAGCCATTTGTCGAACGCTCCCACCGGCACATTTTCCGATCCCATGAACATCACATGCTCGAACAGGTGCGCGAATCCTGTGCGGCCGGGCTTTTCGTCACCCGATCCGACCTTGTACCACGTATTGACGACGACGATCGGCGTCGAGTGATCCTCGTGCAGGATCACTTCGAG
>JBDSSY010000185.1:0-29227 GCA_039928585.1 Gemmatimonadaceae bacterium
ATGGTGTCGTCGAACACCTTCCCGTCGCTGCCCCTCATCGACCCCGACTCGCTGGAATTCGAGATCAACGTGGACGGCCTGGTATCGAGCGGCGGACTCGGAGGGCCCGCGATTCTGCCGATGGCGCTGGCGAACATGGCGAAGATGACGCAGGCCTTCCCCGATCGCGCCTTCTCGGGCATCGGCGGGGTGAGCGACTTCCCCCAGGCGCTGTCGTACATCATGCTTGGCGCGGGCACCGTGCAGGTCTGCACCGCCGCCATGCTCGACCAGGCAGTGGGTCCCAACGTGATCAAGCGACTGAATGCCGGGCTCGATGCATTCCTCGAGAGGCACGCGGCCGACGGGTGGGCCAGCGTCGAGGACTTTCGCGGGATCCGCCGCGATCGCGTCGTCCTCCAGTCGCAGATCCGCCGCCCGGACGGCGACGCGTACCAGGGCGGCTACGAGCCCGCGGAAGGTTACGCGGCCCCCGACGAGCTGCCGCTGAGCGTCCGATGACGACCGCCACGCCACCAGCGAAGAGCGCGCCGCGGCTCGAGCTGCCGCCGGTGGATCACGTGCCCCGCCCATACACGGGGCCCCCGCGGAGCGAGCTGCTCGCCATGCGCCGGCAGTTCACCAACCCCGCGGTCTTCACGCTCTATCGCGAGCCGCTGCTGATCGTCGAGGGCTACATGCAGTACCTCTACGATGAGACCGGGCGACGCTACCTCGACCTGTTCGCCGGCATCGTGACGGTATCGGTCGGCCACTGTCATCCCGCCGTCGTGCGGCGTGTCACCGAACAGGCGGCGACGCTGCAGCACACGACGACGATTTATCTGCACCCCAACTTCCCCCTCCTCGCGAAGAAACTCGCGTCGAAGATGCCGCCCGGCCTCGACGTCACCTACTTCGTGAACTCGGGGAGCGAAGCGAACGATCTCGCGATCACGATGGCGCGGCTCTACACGGGCCACACGGACGTGATCGCGCTGCGCAACGGCTATCATGGCGGAAGTCCCAGCGCGATGGGGCTGACGTCGCACAACACATGGAAGTATCCGGTCGGCGGCGACGGGCACGTTCACCACGTCGTGAATCCCGACCCGTATCGCAGCGCGTTCGACGGCACGCCGGAGGAAATCGCGACGAAGTCGGCCAATGACATCCGCGAGATCATCCGCTATTCCACGCCGGGCAAGGTGGCCGCGTTCCTGGCCGAGTCGATTCAGGGAGTGGGCGGCGCAACCCATGGCGCACGCAATTACCTGAAGGAAGCGTACGCCGTGGTGCGCGAGTACGGCGGGCTGTGCATCGCCGACGAGGTGCAGACCGGATTTGGCCGCACCGGCGAGCATTTCTGGGGCTTCCAGAACTTCGACGTCGTGCCCGACTTCGTGACGATGGCGAAGGGAATCGGAAATGGCGCACCGCTTGCCGCGGTGACGACGCGGATGGAGATCGCGAAGACACTCGCCCAGCGCATCCACTTCAATACATACGGTGGCAACCCGGTGTCGATGGCGGCAGGGCTCGCCGTGCTTGACGTGATCGAGGCCGATGGGCTCCAGGAGAACTCTCGCGTCATGGGCGGGCGGTTCAAGGCCGGCCTCCAGCGAATGCAGCGCTCGCATCCGCTGATCGGAGACGTGCGCGGCATGGGTCTCATGCTCGGTGTCGAGCTCGTGCGAGATCGCGGATACAAGACGCCGGCGAGGGAGGAAACGCTCGACGTGCTCGAAGCGGCGCGCGAGATGGGCGTATTGCTCGGCAAGGGAGGGCTGGACGGCAACGTGCTGCGCATCAAGCCGCCGATGTGCATCACCGCGGCCGACGTCGACTACGCGCTCGAGGTGCTGGATCGGGCGCTCACGCTGGCCGAACACCGATGAGCGGCGGACGGGCGCTCCGGAACTGCGCTTGAACCGGGCCGGGCCCTCGTTCCGACGTTCAAGGATCGGAGTGCGAACAGCCGAGCACTGACCGCCATACAACCCATCCGAAATGCGATTCGACCGAGTGGTCCAGGGCGGCAACGTCGTCACTCCCGGCGGGAGCTTCACGGGCGACATCGGTATCCGGGGCGAGAAGATCGCCGCACTCGGCGTGGACCTGGACGCGAAGGGTGCCGAAGTGACCGACGCGCGGGGGCACCACGTGATTCCCGGCGTGCTCGACGTACATGTTCACTTGGAGCTCCCCTTCTGCGGCACGGTGTCGGCCGACGACTATCGCTCCGGAACGCGAGCCGGAGCGCGCGGCGGCGTGACGACAGTGATCGATTTCGCCATTCCCTCCGCGACCGGCACCCTTGCCGAGGCGGCGGATACCTGGATGAAGAAGGCGGAGGGCAAGTCGCTGATCGACTACACCTTCCACATCTGCATCACGCGGTGGAACGATCACAAGGACCAGATCGCGGGCATGGTGAAGCGAGGCTTCACCACCTTCAAGGAATTCATGATCTACGAGTCCGAGGGGTGGCAGTCCGACGACCGCGCGCTCTTCGGCACCCTCGAGAAGATGAAGGAGCTCGGCGCGATGCTCCTCGTGCACGCCGAGTCGTCGCGCGTGCTGGACGAGCTGATCGCGCGCCACCATACGCCTGAGCTGATGAAGCAGCACGGCGCGGTGCTCCACGCCATCACGCGGCCGAACTTCGTCGAGGCCGAAGCCATTCAACGCGTGGTCCAGTGGAGTGAGGCCACCGGCGGCCAGCTCTACATCGTGCACATGTCCACCGCCGAGGGGGCGGATATCATCCGCGCGGCGCAGGCGCGCGGCGTTCCCGTTCTCGCCGAGACCTGCGTGCAGTATCTCGTGCTCGACGACTCCGTGTTCGCAGGCGAGGATGGCCACCTGTTCGCCTGCTGTCCCCAGCTCAAGAAGCCCGCCGACTCGGCGCGTCTGTGGAAGGGATTGCGGGACGGCGAGGTCTCCGTCGTCTCCACCGACACCTGCACTTTCACGCGCCAGCAGAAGGCCATGTGGCAGGGCGACTGGACGAAGATCCCCATGGGCATGCCCGGCCTGGAGACGCTGATGCCGTTGACGTACACCAGAGGCGTGCTCGAAGGTCGGTTGACGCTCGACGAGATGTGCCGGAAACTGAGCACCAATCCGGCGCGCATCATGGGACTCGCGCCGCGGAAGGGCGCCATCCAGATCGGCGCCGATGCGGATCTCGCGATCATTCATCCGACGCGGACGCATCGCGTGGATCCGGCCGAGATGGAGACGAACGCCGACTGGTCGCCGTTCGAGGGCTGGGAGCTCGCCGGCTTCTCGCGCACGACGCTCTCGCGGGGCGATGTAATCGTGGACGACTACACGGTCGTGGGCACGGAGGGGCGAGGTCAGTGGCTGCCGCGTATGACGGCGGGCCTCGCGCAGCCGGGGACGCGGTGAGCGTGTCCGCCGCAGCGGCGCGGTCGGCGGCGGGAGCGTCCTCGGAATTCGTCACGACGACCGAGGACCTGTCGGCGAGTCCACTCTGGAATCCCGATCTCGCTCCAACGTCCATCGAACGACGCACGTGGTCCACCTACAACATCGCCGCGCTCTGGATCGGGATGAGCGTCGTGATCACGACGTACACCCTCGCGTCGGGGCTGATGACGCAAGGGATGACCTGGTGGCAGGCGATGTCGGTGATCCTGCTCGGCAACCTCATCGTGCTGGTGCCGATGATCCTCAACGCACACGCCGGCACGAAGTACGGTATCGCCTTCCCCGTGCTCGCGCGCGCGGCGTTCGGCGTACGCGGCGCGAACGTGGCGGCGGTCCTGCGCGCCATCGTGGCGTGCGGTTGGTTCGGCATCCAGACGTGGATCGGCGCCCTCGCGCTCCACGTGCTCATCACGGCAGCATGGCCGGGGTGGACGCAGGTGCCCGGCGGCCTCGCCATCGCATTCGCCTTCTTCTGGCTCGTCCAGGTTGGCATCATCATCCGCGGCATCGAGGGCATCAAGCTGCTCGGCGCCTGGTCGGCCCCCGTGCTGCTCGTCGGGGGCGTCGTGCTGTTGCTCTGGGGCATCCGAAACGGAGGCGGACTGGGTCACATTCTGCAAGAGTCCGTTCGCCTGCAGGGTCCGCGGAGCGGATCGTTCTGGAGCCTGTTCGGTCCCGCGCTCACGGCCAATGTCGGCTACTGGGCGACACTCAGCCTCAACATTCCGGACTTCACCCGATATGCGCAGAGCCAGCGCTCGCAGGCCACCGGCCAGGCGCTCGGCCTCCCGACGACGATGACCGCCTTCGCCTTCATCGGGGTGGCGGTGACGAGCGCGACGATCGTCATCTTCGGCGCGCCGATCTGGGATCCGGTGGAACTCGTGCGCCGCATCGGCGGTCCGCTTACGATCATCTTCGCGACATTCATCGTGCTCGTGGCGCAGATCAGCACCAACATGGCGGCGAACGTGGTGTCGCCGTCGAACGACTTCTCCAATCTGAGCCCCCGCCGCATCAGTTACGTCACCGGCGGATTGATCACCGCGGTGATTGGCGTGCTCATGATGCCATGGAAGCTCTACTCCGACGCCGGTGCGTACATCTTCACCTGGCTGATCGGCTACTCGAGCCTGATGGGCGCCATCGGTGGCATCCTCATCGCGGACTACTGGGTACTGCGACGGCAGCGCCTCTCGCTCCCTGACCTCTTTCGCGTGCAGGGCGCCTACACCTACCGCCGCGGATTCAACCCCGCGGCGATGATCGCGCTCGTCCTCGCCGTGCTGCCCGTGGTGCCGGGCTTTCTCCACGCCGCCACCACGCCCGGCGGCAACGTCGCGAACCCCGGCTTCCTGGACCAGCTGTATCGGTATGCGTGGTTCGTGACGTTCGGCCTGAGCTTCGTGACCTATCTCATGCTCATGAAGCATTCCGATAGCTCCAGGCACACCAGCAGCAGCAGCTAGAGCACAGCGCAGCGCAGGCGGAGGCTCGCAGAGCTGCGCTCATCGCCGATCTCATTCTCACTCTACACCCAATATCTCGAATGCCGCAGATCGTGAAGTGCGGACTCATTCAGGCCAGTCACGCGTGTGCCACGAGTGAGCCGCTCGACGTCATTCGCGAGGCGAACGTCGCGAAGCACATGAAGCTCATCGAGAGAGCGGGCAGCGATGGTGTCCAGATCCTCTGCATGCAGGAGATCTTCACCGGGCCGTACTTCTGCGCCGAGCAGACGCCACGGTGGTATGACGCGACGGAGCGGATTCCCGACGGACCCACGACGCGCCTGATGCAGGAGACTGCGAAGAAGTACCAGATGGTCATCATCGTCCCGCTCTACGAAGTGGAGTCCACCGGCGTGTACTACAACACCGCAGCGGTGATCGACGCGGATGGCACGTTTCTCGGCAAATACCGGAAGAACCACATTCCCCAGGTCGCGCCGGGTTTCTGGGAGAAGTACTACTTCAAGCCAGGCAACCTCGGCTATCCGGTGTTCCAGACGCGGTACGCGAAGGTCGGCGTCTACATCTGCTACGACCGCCATTTTCCCGAGGGAGCGCGCGAACTCGGGCTGAACGGCGCCGAGATCGTCTTCAATCCGTCGGCGACGGTGGCGGGGCTGTCGGAGTATCTCTGGAAGCTCGAGCAGCCGGCACATGCGGTGGCCAATGGCTACTTCGTCGGCGCGATCAATCGTGTGGGTCGCGAGCAGCCGTGGAACATCGGCGAATTCTACGGCCAGAGCTACTTTTGCGACCCGCGCGGCCAGATGCTCGCGGAGGCGTCGCGCGACAAGGACGAGTTGGTGACGGCCGAACTGGATCTCGACGTGATTAAGGAGGTGCGGAACACGTGGCAGTTCTTCCGCGATCGGCGGCCGGAGACGTACGGGGGGATCTGCAAGCCGTGACGACCGACTTCATGACCGTAGCGATCGCCGAAGCGGAGCAAGGACTGCGGGAGGGTGGCATCCCCATCGGTTCGGTGCTCGTGCATCGCGGACAGGTGATAGGCCGGGGGCACAATCGCCGCGTGCAGAATGGCAGCGTCGTCCTGCACGGCGAGATGGACGCGCTGGAGAACGCCGGCCGGCGGGCGGCGTCGGTCTATCGTGAGTGTACCATCTACACGACGCTGTCCCCGTGCGCGATGTGTAGCGGTGCAATCCTGCTCTACGACATCCCGCATGTGGTCGTCGGTGAGAACATGACGTTTCTGGGCTCGGAGGCGCTGCTACGGGCCTCAGGCGTTACGGTAACGGTGCTCGATGACCCCACCTGCATTGGCCTCATGACGCAGTTCATCGAGCGCTATCCCGACCTCTGGAACGAGGACATTGGCGTGTGACATGATGCGGTCGATTCCGACTCGGTGTTCCGTCGAGCATCTTTAGATCGGGTCAGCTCGGCGGGCGCGTCTTCCTTGCACGCGCTGCCTCACCTTGTTATCTATAGAGGGCAGCACGACAACCGTTCCTCGTGGCGATTTCCAGCAAATTGCGGCCACGTTAATCCCCTGCTAAAGCGCGAGCCCCACGCCGATCGCGTCAGGGCTCGTTTTTTCGTTGGTGCTTCGCATGACGCATTCGCTCGCCCGCTCGTCGCATCCCTACCTCCGCGCCCTCGCCGATCGCGTCCTCGTCTACGACGGCGCGATGGGGACGAACATCCAGCTTCACAATCCGACGCCGGACGACTTCGGCGGCAAGGCGCTCGAGGGCTGCAACGACAACCTCGTCCTCACTCGCCCCGACATCATCCAGTCCATCCACGAGTCCTTTCTCGCGGTCGGCTGTGATGTCGTCGAAACCTGCACCTTCCAGAGCACGCCCCATCGCCTGAAGGAGTGGGGGCTCTACGAGAAGACGCGCGAGCTGAATGTGCAGGCGGCGCACCTCGCGCGCGCGGCGTGCGACAAGTACGCCACGCTGGAGAAGCCACGGTTCGTGGCAGGCTCCATCGGCCCCACCGGAATGCTGCCGTCAAGCAGCGATCCCGCGCTCTCCGCCATCACGTTCGAGGCGCTCGCCGAGACCTACTATCTCCAGGCGAAGTACCTGATGGAAGGTGGCGTGGACGTCCTGCTCGTGGAGACAGCGCAGGACATCCTCGAGGTCAAGGCCGCGCTCACCGGATTCGAGCGTCTGTTCGCGGAACTGGGCCACCGCATTCCCGTGCAGACGCAGATCACGCTGGATGTGAGCGGACGCATGCTGCTCGGCACGGACATCGCCAGCGCGCTCACGACGCTGCAGGCCATGCGCGTGGACGTGATCGGACTGAACTGTTCGACTGGCCCCGAGCACATGCGTGAGCCGGTGCGCTTTCTCACCGAACATGGTTCCGTACCCATCTCGGTCATCCCGAACGCAGGACTCCCGCTCAACACCGGCACCGGCGAGGCGATCTATCCGCTGGAGCCGCTGCCCATGGCGAAGATGCTGCGCGAGTTCGTGGAGGAGTTCGGCGTCCGCATCGTGGGCGGCTGCTGCGGGACGACGCCCGAGCACCTGTCGTCCATCGTCACCGCCGTGCACGCGGCGACGCCTGCACCCCTCGCGCCCCATGCGCGGGAGGCGCTCGTTTCGTCGGCGATGCGCGCCACGGCGCTGCGACAGGAGCCTGCGCCGCTGCTCGTCGGCGAGCGCGTCAACTCGCAGGGCTCGCGCAAGGTGAAGCGCCTGCTGCTCGCCGACGATTACGAGGGCATCCTCGAAGTCGCACGCGAGCAGCAGGACTCCGGCGCACACGTCCTCGACGTCTGCGTGGCGCTCACCGAGCGCGGTGACGAAGCGGAGCAGATGTCGACGCTGGTGAAGCTCATCTCGATGAGTGTCGACACGCCGATCATGGTGGACTCCACCGAGGCCGCGGTGATCGAGGCCGCGCTCCAGCACATTCCCGGCCGCGCGATCATCAACTCCATCAACATGGAGAACGGTCGCAAGCGCATCGACGACGTGGTACCGATCGCGAAGCGGCACGGCGCCGCCCTCGTCGCACTGACGATCGATCCGGTGGGGATGGCGAAGACCCGCGAGCGAAAGCTCGAGGTGGCCCGCGCCATCTACGAGATCGTCGTGGGAGAGTACGGTCTGCGGGCCGAGGACCTCATCTACGACGCGCTGACCTTCACGCTCGCGACGGGCGATCCGGAGTGGATCGACAGCGCGCACGAGACGATCGAGGGCATCCGCCTCATCAAGCGCGAGCTGCCGGGCGTCTTCACGATCCTCGGCGTGTCCAACGTGAGCTTCGGGCTCGATCCCGCGGCGCGATACGTCCTCAACTCGGTTTTCCTGCACCACTGCGTGGAGGCGGGGCTCGACGCGGCAATCGTGAACCCGGCGCACATCACGCCGTACGCCGAGATCAGCACCGAGCAGCGCGCGCTCGCGGACGATCTCGTCTTCAACCGCCGGGCGGACGCGCTCCAGCGATTCATCGACGGCTTTTCGTCGCAGGCGGAGCTCGACAACCGATCAGAGAAGGAAGACCCGACCGCCGGCATGTCGCCGGAGCAGAAGGTCCACTGGATGGTGCTGCATCGGAAGAAGGAAGGCATCGAGGACGCGCTCGACGCAGCCGGTGTGCGCGAACATCCCGTGCAGGTGCTGAACAGCGTGCTCCTGCCGGCGATGAAGGAAGTGGGTGACAAGTTTGGCGCCGGCGAGCTCATTCTCCCGTTCGTGTTGCAGAGCGCGGAGGTGATGAAGAAGGCGGTGAGGCATCTCGAGAGCTTCCTCGAGAAGGCGGAAGGGTACACGAAGGGCAAGGTGGTGCTCGCAACGGTGTACGGCGACGTGCACGACATCGGCAAGTCGCTCGTGAACACGATCCTCAGCAACAACGGCTACACCGTGTTCGATCTCGGCAAGCAGGTGCCGGTGAACACGATCATCGAGAAGGCCCTCGAGGTAGGTGCCGATGCGATCGGCCTGTCCGCGCTGCTCGTCAGCACGAGCAAGCAGATGCCGCTCTGCGTGCAGGAGCTCGACAAGCGCGGCATTCACATCCCGGTACTGATCGGCGGCGCGGCGATCAACCGCCGCTTCGGCCGCCGTGCGATGTTCGTCGAGGGCGAGCGGGCGTACGAGTCGGGCGTTTTCTACTGCAAGGACGCGTTCGAGGGCCTGGAGACGATGGACGCGCTGCAGGACACCGATCGCCGCGGCGCGGCGATCGCGAAGCTGCTGGACGATGCGCGCAAGGACGTCTTCCTCAACACCAACGTCGGAAAGGACGTCGCGCAGGGCATCTCCGGTGGGGAGCGGAGCGACGTCACGCACGATCACGCCGTTCCCGCCGCTCCCTTCTTCGGCACGACGGTGCTCGAGGACATTCCCCTCGACGAAATCTTCGCCCTGCTCGACCTCGACGAGCTGTTCCGCCTCCAGTGGGGCGCGCGCGGGTCGGGCCCGGAATACGATCGCATCGTGCGCGACGAGTTCCGGCCGACGCTCGACCGACTGAAGGCTGAGGCGATTGCCGACGGATGGCTGCGCCCGCGCGCGGTCTACGGATATTTCCCCGCGCAGAGCATGGGTAACGAGCTCGTGGTCTACGAGCCCGAGCCCTACACGCGCGACGGATCGCTCGTGGAGAAGACCCGGTTCCACTTTCCGCGTCAGGAAGGGCGCGAGCGTCTCTGCATCGCCGACTACTTCCGCTCGTCCACAAGCGGCGATGTCGACGTCGTGGCATTCCAGATCGTCACGGTCGGTGACGAGGCAACGCGGCGCTTCGAGGCGCTGCAGGCGGCGGGCGAGTACAGCGAAGGACTCTACTCGCACGGGGTCGCCGTGGAGGCGGCCGAGGCGGTTGCCGAGTGGATGCACCGGCGCATTCGTCGGGAGCTCGGCATGCCGGGCGGGCGCGGCAAGCGCTATTCGTGGGGGTACGGTGCGTGCCCGGACCTGGAAGATCACGCGCAGCTCTTCAAGCTGCTCCCCGCGGAGGAGGCACTCGGCATGGAGCTCACCTCAGCGTATCAGCTCATTCCCGAACAGAGCACGGCTGCCATTCTGGTGCATCATCCGCAGGCCAAGTACTACGCCGTGCGCACCGCCGCCGAAGGCGCTGCGCTATGACGTCGCCTTCGCTCGCCCGCCTCATCGACCCCGACGCCATCGTGCTGTTCGATGGCGCGATGGGCACGATGCTGTACGCCAAGGGCGTGTTCATCAATCAGTGCTACGACGAACTGAACCTTCGCTCGCCGGATCTCGTGCGCGACCTGCATCGCGCGTACGTGAAGGCGGGCGCCGAGGTGCTCGAGACGAACAGCTTCGGCGCGAACCGGATGAAGCTCACGACGTTCGGCCTCGCCGCGCAAACCCGCGAGCTGAACAAGCGCGCCGCCGAGTTGGCGCGCGAAGCGGCGGATCAGGGACACGACGTGCTCGTCGCCGGCGCCGTGTGACCGCTCGGCGTCCGTCTCGAGCCGTACGGGTCCACGTCGGTCGAGGAAGCGCGCGAGATCTTCCGCGAGCAGATGGACGGGCTCAAGGCAGGCGGCGCCGACCTTTTCATCCTGGAGACGTTCGGCGACCTGCACGAGATCGGTCAGGCTATCGCCGCTGCGCGCGAAGTGGATCCGGCAATGCCCGTCGTGGCGCAGATGACGATCGGCGTGGATTGCCTCACGCCATACGGGGCGACGCCTGAGGACGTCGCGCGTGCGCTCGACCGCTACGGCGCCGACGTGATCGGCCTGAATTGCTCGGTGGGACCACAGACCATTCTGGACGCGATCGAGAAGATGGCGCCGCTGACGAGCCGCAAGCTCTCGGCGCAGCCCAACGCCGGCATGCCGCGCGATGTCGGCGGTCGCAGCATGTACATGGCGAGTCCCGAGTACATGGCGAGCTACGCTCGCCATCTGGTGCAGGCGGGCGCCAAGGTCGTGGGCGGCTGCTGTGGCACGACGCCCGAGCACATCCACGCGATGAGTGAGGGCGTACGGCCTCTGAGCCCGCGCTTTGCGCGCGCGGGTGGCTCGTCGGTGCAGATCGGCGTGAGTGCACCGCCGGTGCTGCGAGAGGGAGCGCGAACGCCCGATGTGGCGGCGGTGCCGCTGGCGGAGCGATCGCGGTGGGGCGCGAAGCTGGCGTCGGGCGCGTTCGTGACGAGCGTGGAGATCGTGCCTCCGCGAGGCGTCGACGCCACGCGCATGCTCGCCGATGTGGGCCAGCTCAAGCGCGCCGGCGTGGATGCGGTGAACGTGCCCGACGGCCCGCGTGCGCAGAGCCGGATGGGGGCGCTGCTCACGTCGCTGCTGATCGAGCAGCGCGTCGGCATCGAGACGGTGACCCATTACGCGTGCCGCGACCGCAACCTGCTCGGCATGCTGAGCGACTTGTTGGGCGCGTCGGCCGTCGGCTTGCGCAACCTGCTGCTCATCACCGGCGATCCGCCGAAGATGGGACCCTATCCGAGCGCGACGGCGGTGTTCGACATCGACGCCATCGGCCTGACGAACCTCGTGCGCAACCTGAATCATGGGCGCGATCCGGGGGACAACTCCATCGGCGCGCCGACCAAGTTCGTCGTCGGCGTCGGGGTGAATCCAGCGCCGATCGATCTCGAGCATGAGCTCAAGCGCTTCGCATGGAAGGTTGAAGCGGGCGCGGAGTTCGCCGTGACGCAGCCGGTGTTCGATCCGGCGCAGCTCGAGAACTTCCTGCGCCGCACGGAAGGGGCGCGCATCCCGATCGTGGCCGGTATCTGGCCGCTGGTGAGCGTGCGCAATGCCGAGTTCCTCGCGAACGAGGTGCCTGGAGTGAGCGTGCCCGAGGCGGTGATCGCGCGCATGCGCAAGGCGGGCGATCGGTCAAAAGAGCATGCCGTGGCGGAAGGAATCGCGATCGCGCGCGAGATGCTCGAGCGGGTGCGCGAGTCCGTGCAGGGCGTCCAGGTGTCGGCGCCGTTCGGCAAGGTGGAGCTGGCGCTGGAAGTCTTTCGCGATTCGCTCGATCCGGCGAGCGCGGCAGCCGGCGCGACAAACGCGGCGGTGCCGGCGTGAGACGCGGGAATCGCGGGAATCGCGGGAATCGCGGGAATCGCGGGGACATCAACCCCTGATCGCTCGGACGGTTTCAGCTCGCGATGCGCAGAGTTTTTCGTGCGGGTCTGGCGTGGCATGCGTTCGGATGTGATCCTCATTCATGGTTGACAATCTGCATTCTGGTCCTTCCGGCGCCGTGCTCCGTCGGTCGCTGCTCGGTACCCTGCTCCTGGCGGCGACGGCGACGTGCACCGAGTCTACCCGCCCGCTTCCTCCCGTAGGCAGCATAACGCTTACGCCGACCACGATTGCCATCGGCCGGGGTGCTGGGCTCACCCTCGTTGCGACGACACGTGATTCGGCGGGCACCTCGATTGCCGCGCCCGTGACATGGACGAGCTCCGCCCCAACGATCGCGACGGTGTCGCAGAAAGGCGTCGTGAGCGCGCTCGCGTATGGCGCGGTTACTATCTATGCGTCGACCGGGGTCGAGTCGACCGGGGTCAAGTCGGCCGCGACAGAGGTCGTCGTGATCGCGCCCGCCACGACCAGCGCCTACACGGTGCGCGAAGTGCCGTCCGCGGCCTCTGTTCCATACCGCTCCGAGCAGCTCACCGACAGTGGCGACGTTCTGCTGGGACATCTCGTCCTTCGCGGTGTCGTGATGGACATTCCTGGATGCACCCCAGTCGCGCTGAACAACCTGTCGCATGTGCTGTGCAGTACTGGAACGCCCGCGATCTTCAGCACATACGGAATCTGGCGCGGGGGCGTGCTCACACCGCTCGTACAGGCGGACAGCTTCAAGGCGGCGGCATTCTCGGCGCACGCGCTCAACGACTCAGGGGTCGTCGTAGGCATGTACTACAACCCTGCGTTCAGTAACGCGAATTGCTCTTCGTCCACTACATGCGTCGTCCTCTGGAAGAACGGTGAGCCCACCTTTCTGAAGTTGAGCTTTTCATGGTCGGGAGCTCCCACGCACCTGAACAACCGGTTGGACCTGGTACTGCAGGAGCGCATGTTCGCGCCGACTCATTACAGTTCGACAGAGCTCTATAATGCCGCGACGGGACAGCACCGGACCATCACGCGATTCGCCCGATCGATCAACAACCAGGGATGGGTGGCAGCGGAGCGAGAATATGTGAATACATACCCGAGGAAGTTCGGTAGCGATGCGATGGTCGCGCTGAGCGACACGACCATCAAGATCGGACCAGGCGCGGCCACAGGAATCAACGACGCTGGAACTGTCGTCGGCACGCTCGAGATCGGCCCATTCCGCTGGACGAAGGAGGAGGGCGCCTCACTCATGGCGAAGGCGTCCACCGATCCCTCGTGGACCATCACCACCGCATTGAGGATCAACAACCGCGGCCAGATCCTCGCGCAGGCGAATCACGCTGACGGCCGTCAGGGCCGTTGGGTCCTCCTGACGCCCACGGCCCCGTGAGCTCGCAGTTCGACGCTCAAGTGAACTGCGCGAACCCCACCGTATTCCCACCCGGTTCGCGCACGTAGAGCTCTTCGCTCCGATAGAACGTCTTGTGCCGCGGTTGGACGACCGGCACGCCGACCAGTGCCCGCTCTACCGCATCGAGATCTTCGGTGGTGATGAACAGCGCCGTCGAATGTCCGACGAGATCGCCCGCTTCCTGAGGACGCTCGGCGATTACGCTTGCTCGCGTCTGGTACATGATCTCGACGTCTCCCGTCTTCACCATCGCGAACACCAGCGCACCGTCGTCACCTGGCACCTCACTCTCCGGCGCGAGTGCGAACCGGTCGAGCCAGAACTCGATGCATGGCTCGACCGCTTCCACGACGAGTACGGGGGTGAGTCGATTGAGTTGCGGCGCGATGCGGGATTGCGAGATGGAAACTGGCATGCAGGCACCTCTTACCGAGTGACGTCGCTGGACGACCAATGGTGCAGGCAGGGACTGGGGCGAATAAATACCGAATCTCCGGGAACGTCAAGCGGCGTTCCGTGCGTTCGCTCGTGACCCACGTCCTGCCGCGCACAAATGCCGGCCACGGGCTGACGCACTACGTTTGGAGACGCGTCCCTCACCCCCGATCGTACGAGCGATGAAGGCCATTCTGCTGATCGACCACGGCTCGCGCCGCGATGCCGCCAACGAGATGATGGACTGCATGGCGAACCTGGTGCAGGCGATGGCTGGCGCCAGCGTCGTCGTCCGCTACGCCCACATGGAATTGTCCGAGCCGTCCATTGCCGTGGGGGTTCGCCAGTGTGCCGAGGCCGGCGCCACGGAGATCATCGTCTTCCCCTACATGCTGTCGCCCGGCAAGCATTCCACCGGCGACATCCCGCGCATGGTTGCCGAGGCCGCGTCCGATTTCCCTGCGCTCGACATCCGTGTCACGAGCGCATTCGGCGTGCACGAGAAGCTCGCTGAACTCATCCTCGGTCGCGCGGGCGTGCCGGTGATGCATGCGATGACGGCGGACGAAGCGACGCGGTGCTGGCACTCGTCGCAATCCACGACGGCGTGCGGGGACGCCTGTCGCTGCCGCCCCGTGACCGATACCGTTGCCACGGCCGTCCCGGCCGCGCGCTGACTCGCGTCTACTCCGTCTCTCCCCTGCCCACGATGTCCACCGATCTCGCGACCGCCCGACCCCCACTCACGATTCTCTCGGAAGACGAGCTCGCATTTCGTGATGCCGTCGCCGGATTCGCCGCCGATGAGGTGAAGCCGCGCGTGGCCGCGATGGAACGCGCCGGCAGGATCGACCCCGCCCTGGTGAAGCAGTACTTCGAGATGGGCCTGATGGGCATCGAAGTACCGGAGCAGTACGGCGGCGCCGGCGGATCGCTCATGATGGTGGCCCTGGCCGTCGAGGAGATCAGCAAGCTCGACGCGGCGGCCGCCATCGTCGTCGATGTGCAGAACACGCTCGTGAACTATCCAGTCAATCGATACGGCAGTGACGCGCTGAAGGCGAAGTATCTGCCGCGTCTCACGAGCGACACGATCGGCGCGTACGCACTGAGCGAGCCAGGATCGGGCTCAGATGCGTTCGGCATGGCGACGCGCGCCACGAAGAAGGGCGATGCGTGGGTGCTGACGGGGCGCAAGATGTGGATCACGAATGGCGCCGAGGCGGGCATCTTCATCGTGTTCGCGAACACGGATCCCGCTGCGGGCTACAAGGGAATCACCGCGTTCATCGTGGAGCGCGAGTTCGCGGGCTTTTCCGTCGGCAAGAAGGAGGACAAGCTCGGCATCCGCGCCAGCAGCACGACGGAACTCATCCTCGACGGCGTCGAGGTGCCGTCGGCGAATGTGCTCGGCCCGGTGGGCCAGGGTTACAAGGTGGCGATCGAGACGCTGAACGAAGGGCGCATCGGCATCGGCGCACAGATGATCGGCGTGGCGCAGGGCGCGCTCGCCGCCGCCACGGCGTACGTGAAGGAGCGGCAGCAGTTCGGAAAGGCGCTCGCGGAATTCCAGGGCATCCAGTTCCAGCTCGCGCAGGCGCGCACCGAGTCCGAAGCCGCGCGGCTCATGGTCTACAATGCCGCGCGGCTGAAGGACGCCGGTCACGACATCTCGATGGAAGGTGCGATGTCGAAGCTCTTCTCCTCGCAGGTAGCCGAGCGCGTGACGTCCATCTCGCTCGAGCTGTTTGGTGGGTACGGCTACACGACCGACTACCCGGCGGAGAAATTCTATCGCGACGCGAAGATCGGCGCGATCTACGAAGGCACGAGCAACATGCAGCTCAGCACGATCGCGAAGGCCATGTTGAAGTAAGACGTTGGCGTCTCACGTCCCCTTTCGTGTCGTCACCTTGATGATGCCGTCTCTGGCTGCGGCATCGCTCATCATCTGGGTCGCCTGCACGCCCTTGATGACCTCGACTGACACGATCCGCTTCGGATCCAGCGAGTGGAGCGCCGCCGCATCCGCGCGGGTGCCGTCGATGAGAATGACGCCGCTGAACGCGTGGCTCGACATCTTCTCGTGCAAGCCCTTCAGCGAATGGCCGGTGGTCCCATCCGCCCCGCCGGGGCTTGCACTGCGATAGCTGCTCCCATCCGCGCTCTTCGCCACCGTGCGAATGCGGACGATGGATGGAGCCTTGTCGTTCGGGGCCCGCTGCACGTCCACGGTGGCGATGTCGTTCGGTGCGATCGCATGCGCCTCGGCGGCGCTGACCTTCGCGCCGTTGACATAGAACTCCGTGGGACCGCCATGCCTGCCGTCGATCAGGCCGGACTTCATGGCGGAGCGCTCGGCGCTCTCGACGTCCATCGACTGGATCTCGGCCGATGTGGGAACCCGGGCCTCACATGCAGCGACGAGCGAGAGGGCGGCGATTGCGCAGAGTACGCCAGTGCGAAGCGAGCGATGGCGTGGAGTGATCGGTTTCATGGCGAGCAATCTCCGTTCGAGGTGTGAGGTCTTGTCGGCGAGCGCCGTCGCGCCCACACGAAATCCGGAGCACTGTCCGGCCAGGTCGATCAGCATTTCACCGTAGAAGCGCGGAGGTGTTCCGCGGCGCAGCACGCGCGCGTCGCAATCCAGCTCGATCGCGAGACGCATCCGAGCGAGCGACCACCATGCGGCGGGATGCCATGGCATGCACGCCACGGCGACGCACGCAGCCCCGAGCATCAGATGATCGCGCGCCCGCACGTGCTCGGCCTCGTGCTCCAGCACGAGCCGTTGCTCATCGACATCGCGAGTGAGCAGCCACCGTGGCACCACGATGACGGGATGCAGAATCCCGATCACGGCGGGGCCTTCCCATGGTGCCACGCGTACCTGATGCCCGTGCAGTTCCGAGTCGACCCAGCCGCTCCTCGCGCGCCGTAGCCGGAGATGCACCAGCGCGAGCGTGCCAAGTGCGCAGACGGTCGCGATGAACCAGAGAGCGGCGAGCGCCGCGGGAAGCCACGCCGGTAGCTGACGTGCCACCGTCGCGACGCCGGAGTAGAGCGCCGACGCGACGTACGTCTGCGCGTCGCCGATCATGGCGAGGAGCGCCCGCGATGGCGAGCCCGGTCCCGGATCGAGTGGCACCGCGAACGACTCCGCCACGCTCCGAGTGCGCTCGGCGGGACGGGCGCGCGCCGCAACGGCGAGCGCGAGCAGCGTTGCCACCATCGACACGAGCCAGAGCCACCGCGTCGGCCAGCGACGGGATTGTGCGACGGACGCGAGCGCCGATGTGGCGAATGCGATCAGCGCGCCGGTCACGAGCGCGTAGACGAACCATCCCGCGTTCATGCTTCCTCCTCGAGCCGCTCGGCGAGCAGGTGACGCATGCGCTCGAGCTCATCGCGCCCGAGCTTCCGGTCGGAGACGAGCTGCGCGAACATCCGTTCGGCCGAGCCGTGAAAAATCGCGTCGCGAATGCGGTCGAGCGCGCTGCCTCCGGCCCGTTCCGCCTCGACGACGGCGAAATACCGATACGCCCGGCCCTCGGCCTCGTGTCGTACGTACTGCTTCTCCTCGAGGGTCTGCAAAGCGGACAGCACCGACGTGTACGCGAGCTCTTCACCGAGCTCCTCGCGCATCTCGCTGACGGTGGCGGACCCGCGGCGCCAGAGGACGCTCATGACTTCGAGCTCGCGCGGCGGAAAGTAGATGTCACTCATGTGCCGGTCTCCCTACGGGTTATTCCGTAGCATACGATCCGTGCGACAAGCTGTCAACTGTTTTTTCCGTAGGTCACCGTCCAAGGGGCGCATCTCGCGCCGGCTCACGCTAACCAATGAATGGGAGTCCCAGCCATTCGGGCCATCACGACGAACGGGACGGTGCGAATTAGTCGGCGTTGGCAGGATGTGATCGGTGCTCGGCGCGAATCCCATACAGCTTGCTTTGGCAGCTTTTTTGCCCGTTATGCGCTTAAAGGCATTATCGTTAGGTGAGTTCACCGGGCGCGCCAGCACACCGACAGCGGGGCGCCGGTCATGCGCGATCGACGCGAAAACCGCGAGCCCCAGGCTGATGACCGACGAGCGGCGTTTCGAGGAATTACTGACGGAGTTTCAGCGGGTGGGTGTGGACCTGCACAGCTTTCCGGCGGGGATCACCGTGCGTCGTGACGAGGCGATGCGCATTCTGCAGTCGTTGCCGGACGATGCGGGTCCCGCAGCATTCCTTGCTCGCATTCGCGAGGCGCAGCAATCGCGTACGCCAGCCAACGGCATCCCGCGTCAGGTGCTGGAAGCGCGCGACTGACTGCGGTGGTCGAGTTCGGCAATCAGCTCTGGCCCGAAGTACCACGCCAACTCGCTCCGCGCCATCTCGTACGCGGTGGGCCCGTCGCCTGCGCAGATGAGCGAACCGTCGAGCATCTCTTCCGAACAGAGAAGCGTTCCCTCGCCGAACGTGACGGGAAAGAGGGCACTCACCATCGGCTTGAGCTCGTGGTAATCCACACCGCGGTCGATCGCGAAGGCATGTAGCGCGCACCCGCGCGCGCCGCGCCGCAGGAACACGCATCCGCCGTCCACGACAGCGGTCCGTGTCGCGAGCCCACTTGGAAAGTCGGCATCCTCTGTCACGCGATCGACGAACCAGCTCTCGCGCGACGATCCGACAATGGGCTCGAGCGCGTCGGCGTGTGCCAGGATGCGGTCACGCTCCGGGATCGCGACATCCACACCGTGCTGGCAGCAACTGTCGTGACAGAAGGTGCATTGCAGGCAGAATCCGAAGTAGCGCCGGTCAAAAATTGCATCGTCCACGCGACGGATGACCGGGGCGCCACCGCGAGCCGAGTAGTCCCGGCCTAGTGCGAAAACGGTCAGGCGGCGCTCGTGTCTTCGGCGTCGTTCGCGGTCGGCATGGGTGGCGAGGCATCCGCCGCGTCGCCACGAGCGGCGCCGTGTTCTGCGCCATGCTCTGATCCACGCGGTGCCGGCCCACTCCGCCGTCGCCCACGTCCCCGACGACTCCTCGCGACGGGTGCGCCCTGCACGGAGGTCTGCTCGGCGCGCCTCGTGACCGACTCACGACACGCCTCGAGCACGGCCTCGAGCGCCTCGATTCCGTCGTCGGTGGCTTCGAGGAAGAGGTCGTGGACCACCGACTCTGCCTTCTCGAGCTGTTTCACCAGCGCGAGGGCCAAGGCGCGGCTGGACATCGTCCCGCACAACTTGGGATCGATTCGATTACCGGCCGGTCGCCGAAAGACGGTGACGGTCCCCTGCCTGGCCGGCTGGAGAAAGTATGGAGACGGGTGATGGCCGCCGGACCGCTTCTTCGCGGGTCGGCGCTTCTTGTCGGTCATGGCGCGAGCGTCCGCGTGTGCACAGGGGTAAACGTAAGTCAGACCGCCGTGTGGCGGGAGGTCTCGCGTCGGTAAGCGCCGAGCCCGCATCCGTTCCCGTCACACCGGGCTCTCGCGTGCTGCGGGTCGTGCCCCATAGCTTGCGCATATCGTGCATGGCGCCACCCTCTCCCGCTCCGATCATGACCGCTCCAATCGCTCCACCCGGACCAGACCTGCGCTACCCCGTTGGACGAATGGTTCGCACGCCAACGCTTTCCCTGGACGAGCGACGTGCAGCGATCGATGCGCTCGCCCAGGCCCCCGAACGCTTGCGCGCTGCAGTGCGCGGACTGAGTGACACTCAGCTCGACACACCCTACCGCCCCGATGGATGGACGGTGCGCCAACTCGTGCATCACGTGGCGGACAGTCACATGCACGCCTACGCCCGCGTTCGATTCGCGCTCACCGAGCAGGCACCGACGATCAAGCCGTATGCAGAGGCGGCATGGGCGGAACTCGCGGATGCGCGAGACATGCCGATCACGGGCTCGCTCGCATTGCTGGAAGCGCTGCACGACCGGCTGGTGCATCTGCTGCGCGCAATCCCCGTACACGCGTTCGAGCGCACCGTCGTCCACCCGGAGCACGGGCCGATGACCATCGATGCGCTCCTCAGCGTCTACTCCTGGCACGGCCGTCACCATACCGCTCACGTCACGGCGTTGCGGGAGCGCATGGGGTGGTCATGATCGCGAGCCGGCGACGTCGCTGGACGTCGCGGGTCGCCATGCTGGTGGGCGCGGGAGCGACGGTGGCCGCGTGCGCGCGCGAAACACCGCCACGCGCCGACAGCGCGATGGCGCCAGGTGCGGTTCGCCCACCCATCGTGATCGGGATGTCCGGAGCGCCGGCCTGTCCGGCGACGGGGCACTGGAGCTCGTGCGCGGTGGTCAAGCGACTCGAATCTGCTGGCGTCGCCCCGCAGGCCACCACGTCGCTTCCCGATCTGCCGACGCTCGGTGGGACGCCGACGCTGTTCAAGGTGGGCACGTCGGGACTCGCCATCTATCTCTTCGCCGATTCCACGCAGCGGGCGCGCGCGGCCCGGACACTCGACACGAACAAATACGTGAGCGCGGCACGCGAACTGACGATGCGCGGCGAGACGACATCGATCCAGAACGACAACCTGCTCGCCCTCCTGTTCAGCCGCAGCGAGCAACAGCGGGAGCGGGTGTCGGATGCCCTCACCGCTGGACCGCCGCAGGCGCGGCACCCGTGAGTACGAACGGCGTGGCGCGCGCGCGCGTGCTGGCGTCGGTGCTGCTGGCACTCTCGCTCTGCGCCTGTGGAGTGAGCGAAGAGCAGGAAGTGTCGGTTGGAATAGAGAACGCCGCACAGATCAATGCGCGGATGCCGATCGTGCGCGATCCGGTCGTCAGCCAATACGTGCAGGAGCTCGGCCTCTCGATCGCCCGGACGACGACTCGCGCCGATCTCGACTGGCGATTCTTCATCGTCAACAGTCGCGACATCAACGCCTTCGCGCTCCCCGGCGGATACATCTACGTGAATCGCGGCCTGATCGAACGCGCGGACCGCCTCGACGAGCTCGCCGGCGCCCTTGGCCACGAAATTGGTCATGTGGTGCGCCGGCATTCCGTGGAGCAGATGAAGAAAGCGCAGGGCGCGAACATCGCCGTGACGCTCACGTGCACCGTCACGCGCATCTGTGACAACAGCGTTGCGCAGGCGGCCATTCAGGTGGGCGGTGCCGCACTGTTCGCGAAATACAGCCGGCAGGACGAGCAGGAAGCCGATGCCGAGGCGGTGAACAACGTCATTCGGGCAGGCATCCATCCTGAGGGCATTCCCGCCCTGTTCGAACGCCTCATCGCGGAGCGACGCGAAAGCCCCATGGCGATCGAGGCGTTCTTCGCGTCGCATCCGCTGGAGGAAGATCGGATCCGCGAGTCCGAGCGTGTGATCGCGGCGCTCGATCCCGCGTCGCTGCAGGGGCTGGCGCGCGATCTTCCATCATACGCAGCGTTCCGCGCGAGGCTCGCGTCCCTGCGTTAACCCGGCGCGGGCAGTCGCCTCACGCGCCCTGCTTCTCGATCGCTCGCATGGCACCGGTGGATCGGCGCGCCTCTCCGAGTCCTGGCAGCGCGGTGACGCCGCCCGAAACGATGAACGCCATCACATCCGCGCTGTCGGCAGTCAGTGGAACCACGGCGCTCGTGGGGAAGATCAGCAGTTGCCCCGCGAAATTGTACGATTGCGGCAGATACACGGTGACGTGATCGATCAGCCCCATCGATGCGAGGGACTGCTGCGTGACGAACCCGATCGCGCGCCCCGCGCCGCCCGGATACAGCTCAACCGTGACGGGCTTGTCAAACCGGCGCTGCTCCCCCACGAACGCGTTCAGCAGATCCTTCGTGGAGGAGTACAACAGCCGCACGAACGGAAGTCGATCGAGGATCCGCTCGATGACGCCGAACACGCTCCGCGTGAGCAGCCCCTGGGCGAGATAGCCGAACAGCGTGATGAGCACGACGGTCGCCAGGAACCCAACGCCTGGAATCGGTATGCCGAGCCATCCGTCGATCGTGGTGAAGACCCGCACGCACACATAGATCGTCAGCGCGAATGGCGCGAGAAAGACGATGCCCTTGAAGAAATAGTTGAACAGCCGGCTGATGGTCCGCTCCCTAACGCGCTTCACCGCCTGCATCAGCGTCGATCCGCCGTTACGCTAACGCGCACGGATCGGCACGCTCAACCGCTTCGTGCCCCACGTCAGGTTGAGTGCCCCGGGGGCATCGAGGGCGATCGTGAATCGCTCGACGGGCGTCGCGACCGTCGTCTCGCGCAGCGGGATTCGCGCGAGATCGCGCTCGGCATGGTATTCCGTCCCCCACTGCCCCGCCTGTCTGTTGACGATCAGCTCGTAGCCGCGTGAGGTCGCGCGGGTCCAGAGCGAGTAGAGACCGGCCGGCACGGCCGTCCCGCCGATGTCGAGGTCGACGTCGGTCCTCAGCTGTGTGGCAGCGTTGGCCCCGGTGCGCCAGATGCTGTCGCCGAGGACTCCGTTCACCCAGACGTCGCGACCGCGCAGCGAGGGGCGGCCGTAATCCACCCAGACGTTCGCCCGCCCGATCATCGCGCGGGTCGTATCGCGCGTCGATGCCGGCCCCGCGATGCCGCTCGCCTGATCGCGCGCTGACCACTCGCGCGCCAGTGTGTCGGTCGCCACGGCCGCGACGCGATCGACCCGGACCTTGATCGTGGTCCTGCTGCCATCGACCCAGAGAATGTTGCCCCGCCCGTCATGACGCAGGTAGAGCGGCGAGCCGAACCGGGTTATGCGCGCGGAATCTCGCCCGACGAGCTGCACCGGCAGTGGCGACGTGCCGCGGGCGCCCCAGCTCAACGGTGCCACGGCGAACGTCGCGCTATCGCGGCGCGACGACAGCAGGCGTACGAGCGCGAGCTCCATCAGGCCGTACGAGCCGTTGAGATACGGCAGGAGCTCCCCTTGCATCGCGGCCGTGCGCGACGTGTCGCCACCCGTTCTGTGTCCTATGAACGTGACTGAATCCGGGGCGTAGCGCACCGACAGCGATTGCATCTGTCCCGTGATCGCCGACCCGTCGCCGCGCCGCAAGGAATATTCGGCGTGCACGGGAACGGCGTTGGGTCCGAGGTCCACGCTGTACCGCGCGATGGTGGTGAACGGCGCACGCTGCACGAGAACGCCTTCCATGCGCGTCGCGGTCCGCGTGTACTGCTCGACGCCGATCGTGTCGGCGCCGAGCCTGACGAGCAGAGTCGTGGCCTCCGCCGCCATCGGTGCGGACGCGGCCGGGGCGGGCACCACGGGCGCGCACGCGAGAATCGGAGCGAGGGCGACGAGAGCGGCCACGTGGGCCGGCTGGAAGCGAATTCTGACGTCGAGCATGGGATCCTCGAATGGGTCGGAACAGGTCCTCAAATGGTAGCGTGATTCTCCATGATCCGCACGGGCCCGCGGCGTATCTTTCAGCATGGCTTCCGGTCATCGTGCTTCCCTCGCCCATCTTCGTCGCGTCGATCCCATCCTCGGTGCGATCATCGCCCGCGTCGGCGCGCCGCCTCTCTCTCCGCGCCCGAGCGGCACGCATTACGACGCACTCGTGCGTGCCATCGTGTACCAGCAGTTGTCCGGCAAGGCGGCCGGCACGATCCACGGCCGGTTCTGCGCCTTGTACCCGAAGCGGCGTCCGCGCGCCGAACTGGTGCTGCGCACGACCGAGGAAGCCATGCGCGGCGCCGGCCTGTCACGACAGAAGCTCGGCTACCTGCGCGATCTGTCCACCCGCGTCGCCGACCGGTCGCTCCCGCTCGCGCACCTCGGCAGGCTGCCTGACGAGGCGATCATCCAGCATCTGATTCAGGTAAAGGGCATCGGACGCTGGACGGCGCAGATGTTCCTCATGTTCCGGCTCGGACGGCCCGACGTGCTGCCCGAGCTCGACCTCGGGATCCAGAACGCAATGCACCGCGCATATGGTCTCGACGCGCGCCCATCGCCCAAGGACGTGTTGCGGCTGGGCGAGCGATGGCGACCGTATGCCTCGACGGCCTCGTGGTACATGTGGCGCTCGCTCGAGAACGGCGACGGGCAAGGCACCGGGTGAGCACGGAAGCGTACCGAGGCTCCACCCGGTAATTTCTTGCGATGCTGGTCGTTCGCGACGATTCCGAGAAGGCCATTCAGTACGCGATCATGCGGCGCCGCGCGACGGCGCTGCTTGGCGCGTTCGCCGTGCTCTTCGTGGCAATGGCGGTGCTTCGCCAACTCCGGCCCGACATCGCGCCGTTCTGGGTGGGGCTGGTGCGAGCGACGGCCGAGGCGGCGATGGTGGGAGGAATCGCGGACTGGTTTGCCGTCACTGCGCTCTTCCGCCACCCCCTCGGCATTCCCATTCCGCACACCGCGATCGTCGCCCAGCGCAAGGATCGCATCGGCCGCAGCCTCGGCAACTTCGTGGGGAACAATTTTCTCGCGCGGGACGTGATCGTGCGCCAGCTCCATGGCATGACGCTCGGGAAGCGCGCCGCTACCTGGCTGTCGGAACCGAGCCACCAGGCTCGGGTGGCGCGCGCCGTTGCCGGCGGTGTGGCGCGGGCGGCCGAAGCGGTTCCCGACGACGAGCTCCTCGCGAGCGTGCAGGGCGCGCTCGTGACGCAGCTCCGCAAGGTGCAGGTCGCGCCACTTCTCGCCGACCTGCTGGACCTCGCGACTACGGACGACCGGCATCAGGAGTTCCTCGACCGCCTGATCAAGCTGGTGAACCGGATCGTCGAGGAGAACAAGGAATTGATCCGGGTGCGAATCTCCGAGGAGAGCCCGTGGTGGGTACCCGGCGCGGTGGATGACAAACTCTACCAGAAGATCGTCTCTGGTATCGAGCGCACGCTGGCCGAGGTCGCGGCCGACGATGCGCACCCCCTTCGGGGTCAATTCGACAAGGCGCTGCGCGATTTCGTGGAGAAGCTGCATTCGTCACCCGAGACGATCGCGCGGGCGGAGGCGATGAAGGAGCGACTGCTCGGCCATCCCGGTGTCGTCGAGCTGTCTGGCGCCCTCGTGGGTGCCGGACGGAACGCACTGGCGAAGTACGCCGGGCCGGACGCGCCGACTGCGGAGCCGCTCGAGCGGGCGCTTGGTGCATTGGCCGAGCGCGCGCTCGCGAGCGAGTCGTTGTTGAACGAGATCGATGAATCGGTGGAACGGCTTGTCCTGGGCGTGGTGGACCAGTATCGGCCCGAGGTGGCCGAACTGATCGCCCGGACTGTCGAAGGATGGGACGCCACGGCGGCGTCAGCGAAGATCGAGGTCCAGATCGGGCGGGACCTGCAGTTCATTCGAATCAACGGCACACTCGTCGGCGCGCTTGTCGGACTGTTGTTGTATCTCGTGACGGTGTTCGTCGGATGAGCGGCGCCGGAACTTTCAAGGAGGATCAGTGAATCGTCGTTCTGCTTTCGCCGCACTATTGCCGCTCCTGTTGCCGGCGTTGTTGGCTCGCCCGCTCTCCGCGCAATCGACGCAGGAGTTCGAGCGGCGCCGCATGCAGTTCGCAACGCGGGTACCGGACGGCGTGATCGTCGTGCTTGGCGCTCGCGAGCCGGCCCAGGATTACCTGTCGTTCTCGCAGGCCCCCTCGTTCAACTACCTCACGGGGTTCGAGGAGCCCGATGCCGCCCTCGTGATGGTGAAGAAGGGCGTGCAGGTCGCGTGGGCCATGATGTTCGTGCAGCCGAAGCTGCCGAGTCGCGAGGTCTGGACCGGTGTGCGCCTCGGCGTGCGCGGCGTGACCGACCTCACGAGCATTCGCGGTCGCGTCGTCACGGAGTTGCCGGCCGTACTCGATTCGCTGGCCCGCACCGGGATGGCGTTCAACGTCGTGGGTCAGTTTGGCGCGACGGACGGCCCCGAGGGCAGTGCGGACGTGCGCTCGCCCGACGAGCAGATGATGGACGCGCTCCAGAAGAAGCACGTCGGCCTCAAGGTCACGCCAGTGAACGATCTCGTGGAGGAGCTTCGCGGCACGAAGAGCGCCGCCGAATTGGCGCTGATCCGCCGCGCGGCGGACATCACGGTGCGTGCCCAGAAGGAAGCGATCGCCGCCCTGAAGGACGGCATGAACGAGTTCGAGATCCAGGCGCTGATCGAGTACACCTTCCGCCGCAACGGCGCAGATCGTCCATCGTTCGCCACCATCGTCGGATCCGGCCCGAATGCCACGACGCTGCACTACAATGCGAACGACCGCGTCATCGGTATCAACGATCTCGTCGTGATGGACATCGGTGCGTCGTACAAGGGGTACGCGGCCGACGTGACGCGGACGGTGCCCGCGAGCGGGAAGTTCTCGCCGACGCAGCGCGAGGTATATACCATCGTGCGCGACGCGCAGGCCGCGGCAGAGCGACAGGCCAAGCTCGGCGCGCCGTCCCGGCTGATGAACGATTCGGCGAATGCGGTGATCGCCGCAGGCCTGGCGCGACTGCGCCTCATCGACTCGCCCGACGCGACGTACGACTGCAGCACCGGTGCGTCGCCGCGCCAGTGCCCGCAGTACCGGATGTACTACATGCACGGTCTCGGGCACGGCATCGGCCTCGAGGTGCACGACCCGGAGCAGTACTACTACACGGCCAAGCTCGGCCCCGGCAGCGCATTCACGCTGGAGCCGGGCATCTACGTCCGCGAGCGAGTGCTGGACGAGATGCCCGACACACCCCGCAACCGGGAGATCGCGGCACGACTTCGCCCGCTCGTCACCTTCTACCGGAACATCGGCGTCCGGATCGAGGATGATTACGTGGTGACCGACCAGGGCGTGGAGTGGATCTCGCGCGCTCCGCGTGAGATTGCCGAGATCGAGGCCTTGATGAAGGCGGGAAGCACTGGTCCGGCACCGCGCGATCGAGCGCTCGTGGAAGGGTACAAGGCGCCGTAGTGGGTTCGTCGCGGTCGCTGTCGCTACCCATGCTCGGCTCGCCCCGCGCGCTGCGCTGGTTCGCGCTGCTCTACGCCGTCCTTCCGAGCATCGTGCCCGCCGCATCTCCGGTCGCGGGCAACATGCGGATCCTCTGCGCGAGTGGAGCGCTGCTCGGCGCGATTCCCGCGCTGCTGTTGGGCCGGCGGGCGCGCGTCGCGCTGCGCGCGCCGGCGCTGCTGCTCGGTGGAGTGGTCGGCGCACTCTCGCTGGTGGGCGTCGTCGCTGCCGCCTTCGGCGAATCGCCAGGGCGATCGGACATCGTGAGCTGGGCGTTGCTCTTTCCGGCGTTTTCGTACGGCGCCGCCACGATGCTGCTGCTGGCATCGCTCGGTGCGACGGGCGACGATCGCGCAACCCTGCCCGTCGCCGCAGCGCTCGTGCTGGCGGCGTTCGGGCTCGTGCCGCTTGGCAACGCGCTCACCGGTTCGCGCGCAGCCCTGTGGTATCCCGTGCTGGCTCTCTATTGGATGGCCGCGGGTGGAGCGCTGTGGCTGCTGCTGCTCGCGATGGGCCGATGGATGCCCCGCACGATCGACCGAGTCATCGAGTCGGTGCGCCGCCTGGCGATGGAGACCCGGGCGACGATCACCGTCGGCGGAGCGGCGCTGTTCGCGTTCGCCGCCTCGGCTGCCATTGCCATGTACTGCTTCGGCCGCCAGCCGCACAATGCCGACGAGGTCGCACAGCTCTGGCATGCGCGCATCCTCACGAGCGGCCGACTCGCCCTGCCGCCCGATGCGAATCCGGAATTCTTCGGCATGGACAACGTCATCGATCAGGGCGCGTGGTACTCGCAGTTTCCCATCGGCGGTCCGGCCTTTCTCGCAGTCGGCATGCTGGCGCGCGCGGCCTGGCTGGTCAATCCGCTCCTGCTCGCGCTCACGCTCGTCAACCTGTATCGCTTCGCGCGACTCGCCTACGGCGAGTCCACCGCACGCGCGAGTGCCCTGCTGTTCGCGCTTTCTCCGCTCGTGCTGTTCATGGGCGCGAGCTTCATGAACCACGTGCCCATGCTCTGGCTCCTGAGCATCGTGCTCGTTCACCTCACCATGTGGGCCGATGCGACCGAGCGTGCCGAGGCAACGCGATCCGCGCTGCTCATCGGTTTTTGTCTCGGCGTCGCCGCAACGGTTCGCCCCCTCGACACCTTCTTGATGGCTGGTGTCATCGGCGCTCTCCAGCTCACTCAGTTGCGGGGGAGCGCGGAGCGAGTGCGCTCCCTCGTGGTGCAGGTGGCCGCCGGTGCGATCCCGATCGCGTTGCTGCTCGTGGCGAACGCGAAAACGACGGGCGCGCCATTCCACTTCGGCTACGACGTGATGTACGGGAGCTCGCACGGACTCGGGTTCCACGTGGATCCGTACGGCACCGTGCACTCGCCACTGCGCGCCCTGCTCTATGCGTCCAAGTATCTCCTGCAGCTCGACATGTCGTTGCTCGAGGCGCCGCTGCCGGCGGTGGGCATCATCGTGGCGGGATTGCTCTGCCTGCGTCGTCCGTCACGCTGGGATGTGCTGCTGCTCGCGCTGCTCGCCGCGCAGCTGATCGGGTATGCGTTGTACTGGCACGAGGGAGATTTTCGCGGGCCGCGGTTCCTCTTCACCGTCATGCCGGCGATCGTCATCTTCGTGGCTCGCGCACCGTTGCTTCTGGCCGCCGTCACCACCGGCGCGGTTCGCCGCGCCGCCCTGATGATCGTGCCCGTCTCTGTGCTCGTCGCGTGGAGCTTCTACGGTACGCAGAACAGTGTACCGGGACGCGTGCAGGGCTATCGAGGAGCCTCGATGAGCGGACGCATCGACCCCGATTCCGTGGCTCGGGCGGCGGGACTGCACCACGCCCTGGTCTTCGTGGGCGAATCGTTCAATGCGCGCGCTCTGCGGCGGCTGTGGGCGTTGGGCATTCCACGCGGAGAGGCCATACGAATGGTCACGTCCGTCCATCCGTGTTCGCTTCGGGAGGCGATCGCCACGGAAGAGAGGCGTACGGCTCCGGCCTCCGTGCGACTCGGTCGCATGGTGAAGGACGCCACGCAATACAGCGACGAAGCGACGCTGCCACAAGACTGCGTGCAGGCGCTTCTCGCCGACGATGACGGTGTGGCGACCTACGCACCGTTCTTCCCGGCCAACACGATTGGATCTGACGGCCGGGTCGGGGGTGACGTGGTGTACGTACTCGAGCATGGCGCCCACAACGAAACGCTGCGCGCCCGATTCGGCGATCGCACGTGGTACCGCTTCGGGCCGCATCTCAGGAACCGCGATGACGTGCCTCGCGTGACGCCGTACGCACCACTGCTGCGTTGATTCGGAGGGTCACCGCCGATCGCTGCTCCAGAGCTCCGCATCCGCTCGGCGAAGAAGCAAGGTAGGCGTCGCGTACAGAGCAGGGTCGATCATGCCCACTGACACCGCCCAGTCCAGCGTGCGTCCATGCGCGGGATCCAGCACGAG
>JBDSSY010000186.1:0-2748 GCA_039928585.1 Gemmatimonadaceae bacterium
CGCGCCTGTGGTGCGGCGGACAAGGCCGCTCGCCACTGCACGCTCGACGCGCGCTACGTCGCCTGGACGGAGCCCACGCGGGGGGCCGAGTGCCAGGTGAACCCGAAGAAGACCGATTGGCGCACCAGGGTGGGCGTGAAAGTCGGAAAGGGTACGAAGCCCGGTGCAGGCCGCTGCGAACTTCGCGTCGAGCTGCGATGACACGGCGCGCCGCCACCGCGCCGAAGCGAATACTGTTCGCCGGATACGCGCCGGTTCATTTCGTCTGCTTTCAACCGCTGTTCGAGCGACTCAGGCGAACGCGCGGAATCGAGGTGGTGCTGTCGGGCGGCCGAGACGAGAGTCCGGACGGTGGAAAAGCGCTCACTGCGAAGGAGCTCTACGCGCCGTTTCGCGTGCCGGCGCGGAGCATCATGCCGCTCTCGCGCATCCAGCGAGAGTCGTTCGACATGGTGTTCTGCGCGCACGTATCGGGCTACTTCCCGCGCGAGGAACGCGATCGCATCCAGCTGTTCCACGGCGTCTCCTTTCGCAACATGGCGGTGCGGCGGGACGTGCTGGTGTACGATCACCTGTTCGTGGTGGGACCCTACATGCGCCGGCTGTTCACCGGCACGGGAATGCTGCGCGACAGCGATCCCCGGCTGGTGCCAATCGGCTTTCCGAAGCTCGACCGCCTCGTCAACGGAGCGCTCGATCGCCGCCGCCTCCTCCGCCGGTTGAAGCTGAGCGGGCGGCGTCCGATCGTCCTGTACGCTCCCACGGGGCAGAAGGACAATTCGCTCGACACCGGCGTCGGTGAAGCGATGCTCGAGCGCCTGCGCCGCACCGGCAAGTACGACATCCTGATCAAGCTCCACGATCATCCGCGCGATCGGGCGACGGACTGGCCGAACCGGCTCGCGCCGCTCCTGGATGCGCATACGAAGCTCGTCCACGACTACGACGTCGTGCCGTATCTCTTCCTCGCCGACCTGCTCGTGACGGATGCATCATCCGTGTCCAACGAGTACGCGCTCATGAATCGCCCGATGGTGTTCCTCGACGTGCCGCAGCTGCTGGCGGCCATGCAGCGAAAAGGGGTGGCGCTCGACCTCGACACCTGGGGCCGGAAGGGCGGCGTGACCGTCCGCTGGCCCGACGAGGCCGTCGAGGCCATTGCGTGGTCGCTCGCGCACCCGAGACGCGGAGCCGCGCTCCGCCGCGACATGGCGCGCGACCTGTTCTACAATCCCGGAACGGCGACGGACCGCGCGCTGGACTGGATCGCAGAACGGCTGCGCCCTACGACCTCCGGAGCGTAACGCTCGCATGACGGTGCGCCGCGAGGGGCTTGGCCTGTTGCGCACGGCGGAGTTGCTCCGCCCGTACGCCACGGGCGAGGGGCGGCCACTCGCCCTCGGCGCGCTCCTCAGCCTGGCGGGTGTCGCGCTGCACGTCGTGCGGCCATGGCCCCTCAAGTGGATCGTCGACGCGTTGACGGGGCACGCGGGCGGCTCGGTGGTTGGCATGCTGACGCGGGACGCCGGCATTGGCGGGTTCGTCGCGCTCGGCGGCGCGTACATCCTGCTCTCGGCCGGCTTCGCCGCGAGCAACTACGGGCAGGACCTGCTCCTCAACGGCATCGGCAACCGCGTCCTTTATCGCTTCAGGAGCGTGTTGTTCGAGCGCGTGCTGGCGAAACCGCTGTCGTTTCACGACGCCCACGAGCCGGGCGAGCTGCTCACTCGCGTCGTGTACGATACCTCGCGCCTGCGACGCGGCGTGAACGGTGTGCTGCTGCACGTGTTTCAGACGCTCGTCCTCTTCGCCGTCACTCTCGTCGTGTTGCTCTGGGTCGCGCCCGGACTCGCGGTGGTGGTGGCGACCGGGGGCGTGGTGGCGTTCCTGCTGATGCGGCGTGTGGCGCAATCGATTGCGATCGCCACGCGCCGCCAGCGCCGGAAGGAAGGTGCCGTGGCGGCCGCGGCGGCGGACGACCTGATGAGCGTGCGGGACGTCCAGACCTTCGGTCGCGCCACGAGCGCGGCGCTCGGCCGCTTCGGCAAGCGGAATGCGACCAGCCTGGCGGGGGAGCAGCGCGTGCGCCGACTGGCGGCGGGGCTGCTTGCCCAGGTCGAGCTGGTGGTGGCGATCACCGTGGCGATCACGCTCGCCGTCGGGGGTCATGCCGTGACGACCGGGAGCCTGTCGGCCGGCGACCTCGTGCTCTTCATCTCGTATGCCCTCGCCCTCCGCGAGCCATTCGCGCAGTGTGCGCGGGAGACAGCGCGCATCGCGCGCACGACTGGGTGCGCGCACCGACTCTCCCGCATCGTGGCGGAGAGCACGGGACTCATGGCGGGGAGTGAGACGCTTCCGCTCGACGCGTTCGCGGGTGCGCTATCGCTCGACCAGGTAGATGTGCTGGCGCCGAAGCGCGCGCGCAGCTCGCGCAAGTGGGCGCTGCAGAGCGTGACGCTCGCCCTGCCGGCCGGACACCGCGTCGCGGTGACCGGGAGCACGGGCGCCGGGAAGTCGACGCTGCTTCGACTCGTGCTGGGGCTCGTGGCGCCGACGCACGGACAGTTGCGCATCGATGGCGTTCCGATCGCCGAGCTCGACATGACGGCGCTAAGGATGCGGATGAGCGTCGTCCTGCAGGACACGGTGCTGTTCGGCCTCACGGTCCGCGAGAACCTCGCGCTCGGCGCGGCCTCACCCGACGACGCAGCGATGCAGGCGGCGGCGCACGCGGCCCGCATCGAC
>JBDSSY010000187.1:0-4162 GCA_039928585.1 Gemmatimonadaceae bacterium
CGGCGCTCGGCGTGACGCGCATGCTCGAAGCCATGAAGAAGGCCGCGCCGAAGGCGCGATTCTATCAGGCCAGTTCGAGCGAGATGTTCGGCAAGGTGGTCGAGGTGCCGCAGCGCGAGTCCACGCCGTTCTATCCGAGATCTCCCTACGGCGTAGCCAAGGCCTACGGCCACTGGATCACGCTGAACTACCGCGAGAGCTTCAAGCTCTACGCGGTCTCGGGCATCCTGTTCAATCACGAAAGTCCGCGGCGCGGCCTCGAGTTCGTGACGCGGAAAGTCACCGACGGAGCGGCGCGGTGCAAACTTGGCGTGTCGAAGGAGCTGCGACTCGGCAACCTCGACGCGCGTCGCGACTGGGGCTTTGCCGGAGACTATGTCGACGCGATGTGGCGAATGCTCCAGCAGGACGAGCCGGACGACTATCTGGTGGCGACGAACGAGACCTGGTCGGTTCGACAACTCTGCGAGGAGGCCTTCTCGGTGGTCGACCTGGATTACCGAGACTACGTGCAGCACGACAACAAGTTCGACCGGCCGGCGGAGGTCGATCTGTTGATCGGTGATCCGGCCAAGGCACGTGAAAAGCTCGAGTGGGAGCCGACGGTGCGCTTCCCGGAGCTGGTGCGCATGATGGTGGAGGCCGACCTCGCACGGCACGCCTCAGCGAGGTGACGACGCGCGCGCTGGTCACGGGAGGCAGTGGTTTCGTCGCGCAGTGGGCGATCAAGGCGATGTTGGAGCGCGGATGGCACGTCACCGGCGCAACGCATGGTGTTCCGCCGACCAGCGAGGTACTCACTCCATCGGAATGCGACGCAGTCGCCTGGCTTCCCGCCGACGTGACGCGTCAGGCCGAGCTCGCGACGCTCGTCGACGCGTCGCGGGCCGACGTCGTGCTTCACCTTGCAGCGCTGAGCCACGTGCCCGACGCGGCGCGGAACCCCGGCTACGCCTACGAGGTGAACACGGTGGGCACGGTGCGGCTGCTCGCGGAAGTCCGGCGACTTCGCGTGGCGGGCACGGGAGACCCGATCGTGCTCGTGGTGGGCTCCGCCGAGCAGTACGGTCGCCATGAAATCAATTCCATGCCGATACACGAGAGCGCCGAGCAGCGACCACTGACGCTGTATGCCGCGTCCAAGGTCGCCCAGGAGGTCGCCGCGCTGCAGGCATACCGGAGCGACGGCGTGCGGGTCGTCTGTACGCGAAGCTTCAGCCATTCAGGCGTCGGCCACGGCGCGCAGTTCCTGCTGCCGTCACTGGTGACCCGGGCACTCGCCCTCCCTGCGTCAGGAGGAGTCCTGCAGATCGGCAATGGAGACACGGTACGGGATTTCCTGCATGTGCGCGATGTCGTGGAGGGATATCTTTCCCTGTGTGCGACGGGTGCGGAAGGTGAAGCGTACAACGTGAGCAGTGCAGAAGGCGTGAGCGTTCGCGCCCTCGCGCTTCGCGTGCTACACCGTCTCAATCGCACAGCGGAGATCGTGTCGGCCGACGTCCATGCGCGCTCCGTCGACGTGCCGATGCAGGTGGGCAACAACAACAAGTTGCGCCGAGCGACCGGCTGGAGCCCCCGGTTGTCGCGCGACGACATCATCGACGACCTGATCCATGCCGCGACGCGCTGACCTGCACCGAATTCTCGTCATCGGGTCGGGACCGATCATCATCGGTCAGGCGGCTGAGTTCGACTACTCGGGCACGCAGGCCACCAAGGCGCTCCGCGAGGAAGGGTACGAGGTAATTCTCGTGAACTCGAATCCAGCAACGATCATGACGGATCCCGAGATCGCCGATCGCACATACATCGAGCCGGTCACGCCCGAATTCGTCGAGCTGATCATCGAGCGAGAGCGACCGGACGCACTCCTCCCGACGATGGGCGGGCAAACCGCGCTCAACGTGGCGATGGCGCTGGCGCAGAACGGCGTGCTCGAGAAATACGGAGTCGAGCTGATCGGCGCCAATGCGCGGGCGATCGCCATCGCGGAAGACCGCAAGCTGTTCGGGGAGGCGATGGAGCGGCTCGGTCTCGGGGTCGCGACCGGTGGGATCGCGCACGACTTCGACGAGGCGCTGGCGTTGCTCGAGGTGTCGGGCTTCCCCGCGATCGTGCGTCCGTCCTTCACGATGGGCGGCACCGGTGGGGGCATCGCGTACAATCGCGACGAGTTCGAATCGATCGTGCGCCACGGACTCCGCGAGAGTCCGACGAGCCAGATCCTGATCGAGCGGTCGCTCATCGGCTGGAAGGAATTCGAGCTCGAGGTCATGCGCGATCGATTCGACAACGTCGTCATCGTGTGTTCGATCGAGAATCTGGACCCGATGGGCGTGCACACGGGCGACTCGATCACCGTCGCGCCGGCGATGACCCTGACCGATCGCGAGTACCAGACGATGCGCGACGCCGCAGTCGCGATCATCCGTGAGGTCGGCGTCGAGGCAGGAGGCTGCAACATCCAGTTCGCGATCAATCCGCGCGACGGCGAGATGGTCGTGATCGAGATGAACCCGCGCGTGTCCCGTTCGTCCGCGTTGGCCAGCAAGGCCACTGGGTTCCCGATCGCGCGCATCGGTGCCAAGCTCGCGGTCGGCTATCGACTCGACGAGATTCCGAACGACATCACCCGGACGACGCCGGCATCGTTCGAGCCGGTGCTGGATTACGTCGTCGTGAAGGTGCCACGCTTTGCGTTCGAGAAGTTTCCGTCCGCCAGCCCGCTGCTGACGACGCAGATGAAGAGCGTGGGCGAAGCGATGTCGATCGGGCGGACGTTCAAGGAAGCGTTCCAGAAGGCGATGCGCGCCCTGGAAACCGGACGCCCGGGGTGGACGATCGCACAGCGTCTGATCGACGACCGGCTCGCGGACGACACTCTCGAAACACTGCGTGGCGCGCTGCGCCAGCCGACTCCCGAGCGCATTTATCAGGTCAAGCGTGGCTTCCTGGTCGGGATGTCCGTGGACGAGTTGCACGACCTCACGGCAATCGATCGCTGGTTCCTCGCCCAGATGGAGGAGCTGGTGGAGGCAGAGCGCTGGTTCACGGGCGTGCCGTCCGTGGACGCGTTCGTGCTTCGGCGCATGAAGCAGCTCGGCTTCTCGGACCGGCAACTCGCCGAGTTGCGCGACGGACAGGAGCGGGACGTGCGGGCGCTTCGGTGGTCCCTGGGCGTGCGACCGGCGTACAAGATGGTCGATACCTGCGCCGGAGAATTTCCGTCGGCCACACCGTACCTCTACGCAAGCTACGAGGAGGAGAGCGAGTCGCCACGAAGCGGACGGCCGTCGGTGGTGATTCTCGGGAGCGGACCGATCCGGATCGGGCAGGGGGTGGAGTTCGACTATTGCTGCGTGCGCGCGGCGATGGCGCTGCGTCAGCAGGGCTATGAAACGATCATGATCAACTCGAACCCCGAAACGGTCTCCACGGACTTCGACACATCGGACAAGCTCTACTTCGAGCCCCTGACGCTCGAGGACGTGCTGGAGATCGTCGATCGCGAACAGCCGATGGGTGTGATCGTCCAGCTCGGGGGCCAGACGCCACTCAAGCTGACGCGCGGGCTCGAGGCGGCCGGGGTGCGCATACTCGGCACCTCGCCCGACTCGATCGACGCGGCGGAAGATCGGCAGCGCTTCGAGGCGATCGCGCGCGAGATCGGGCTCACGCAGCCTCCCAACGGGACTGCGACGAGCGTGGAGGAAGCGCTGGAAGCGGCCGAGCGTATCGGGTACCCGGTGCTCGTGAGGCCCAGCTATGTGCTCGGCGGGCGGGCGATGCAGATCGTGTACGATGCCCCGTCGCTAGAGGAGTATTTTCTCAAGGCAGTGCGCGTATCGGAGGAACGCCCGGTCCTGATCGATCGCTTCCTCGAGGATGCCTACGAGGTGGACGTGGACGCGCTGTCCGATGGGGAGCGGGTCGTGATTGGCGGCGTGATGCAGCACATCGAGGACGCCGGGATCCACTCGGGTGATTCGGCCTGCGTCCTTCCGCCATACCTCATCGGCGAGAAGGACCTGCAGACGATGCGCGACCAGACGGTCGCAATGGCAAAGGCGTTCAAGGTCGTGGGCCTCATCAACGTGCAGTTCGCGATCCGGCACGGCATCGTGTACGTGCTCGAGGTCAACCCTCGCGCGAGCCGCAC
>JBDSSY010000188.1:0-3734 GCA_039928585.1 Gemmatimonadaceae bacterium
GCATCTACAACACCGGGGTGCACCGCATCGACGAGTACACGCCCACCGCGAGCGCGCACGGGGGCGGTCACGCGGCTGACTACGGCCGAATGCTCGTCGAGGAGCTGAAGCCGTTCATCGACGCCACCTACAACACCCTGCCCAGCGCGGCGAATACCGCCATCGGCGGGTCGTCCCTTGGCGGGCTGCTCACCATGTACCTTGGCCTCCACTACCCCACCGCCTTCGGTCACCTGGCGGTGCTCTCCCCATCGGTGTGGTGGGACAATCGCGAGATCCTCTCCGAAGTCGCGGCCTTGCCGGGCAAGCTGCCGCTGCGCATCTGGCTGGACGCGGGAACGGCCGAGGGTGAGCAGGTGATCGCCGACGCGCGAGCGCTTCGCGACGCACTGATTGCGAAAGGCTGGACGGTCGGGGACGATATGGCCTACCTTGAGGCGCCGGGCGGTGAACACAACGAGCGTAGCTGGGCATCACGCATTGGCAGTGTCCTGAAATATCTCTTTCCACGTACCTGACCCGCCACATGCATCGCGAGCACGTCCGCTGGTTCAGTCCCGCGCTCGACCGTGAGATGGACCTGCTGGTGTTCGGACACGCCGGCGCGCGCACGCTCGTGTTTCCCAGCTCGATGGGGCGGTTCTTCGAGTGGGAAGATCAGGGCATGATCGGCGCGCTCGCCGAGCAACTCGAGCGCGGATGGCTCCAGCTGTACTGCGTCGACAGCGTCGACGCCGAGAGCTGGTATGCCAAGTGGAAGCACCCTGCCGATCGCGCCGGCCATCACGCGCGATACGACCGCTATCTCCACGACGAGGTGCTCCCGTTCACCCGTGCCCGCAATCCCGACCCGTTCATGATCGCGACGGGCGCGAGTTTCGGGGCGTATCACGCGCTGACGTTCGCGCTGCGGTATCCGTTCGAGGTGGGCCGCGCGATCGGCCTCAGCGGGGTCTACGACATTCGCGAGATCATCGACGGATACACCGACGAGTCGGTGTATCCGTACAACCCGCCGGAGTTTCTCGCGCACGAGCAGGATGGCGATCGCCTGTCCGCGCTCCGGCGGCTCGACCTCGTGCTCGCGATCGGACGTGACGACAGGATGGCTGGCAACAGTGAATACTTTTCCGCGAAGCTGTGGGAGCGGGGCATCGGGAATGCGCTGCGGATCTGGGACGGATGGGCGCACGACTGGCCCTGGTGGCGCCGGATGATCGTGCAATACATCGGCGGTCACGACTGAGCCACGGATCGAAAACATCACTCGGACACGGACGCCATCATGCTCAAGGTCGGACTGCTGACGGGGAGGGAATGGTCGTTTCCCCCCGCATTCATCGAAGAGGTGGCGCGGCGCGACGAAGGCGTCGTGGTGGAATACGTGAAGCTGGGCGGCACGTCGATGGATGAGCCGGTGCCGTACACCGTGATCTTCGATCGCATCTCGCACGAGGTGCCGTACTACCGGACGTACCTCAAGCACGCGGTGCTGCAGGGGTGCACCGTGGTCAACAATCCCTTCATGTGGTCGGCCGACGACAAGCTGTTCGATGCGACGCTGGCCACGAAGCTCGGCGTGGCGAGCCCGAAGACAATCGTCCTGCCGAACCGCGAGTACGTGCCCGGGATCCATCACGAGGAGAGCCTGAAGAACCTGAAGTATCCCCTCGACTGGAAGGCGATCTCCGACTTCATCGGCATGCCGTGCATCCTGAAGGACGCGCACGGTGGCGGCTGGAAGGAGGTCTATGTCTGCCGCTCGCTCGACGAACTCATTCACCACTACGATTCGTCGGGACAGCTCACCATGATCGTGCAGGAATTCATCGAGTGGGATCAGTTCATCCGGTGCCTGAGCCTCGGCCAGCGCGACGTGCTGCCGATGAAGTACGACCCGAAGGAACGTCGCTACCTGGTGGAACACGAACATCTCAGTGCGCAGCTCGGGAAGCGGATCGTCGACGACTCGCTGACCCTCATGCGCGCGCTTGGCTACGACATGTGCTCGCTGGAGTTCGCCGTGCGGGACGGGATCCCGTACGCCATCGACTTCATGAACCCGGCGCCGGACATGGACCTCAACTCCCTCACCCCGCACTACTTCGACTGGGCGGTGAAGGGGATGGCCGACCTCGCGATTCGTCTGGCGAAGGCGGCGGCCCCGATGCGCGATCCACGTGCCGGCCAGTTCCTGCTGGGACGGCGGGAGGGCCGGGCATGAACGGCCGGCACGGAGATCGCTGACGATGCTGCGCGACGGAATCGAGCACTATCACTCGCTACTCACGGATGAACTGGGCGGCGAGACGCAGCACCAGCTCGACGCACAGTTACGGTCGCGTGGACTCTTCTTCGGCGACCGCGCCCTGTGCACTGTCCTGCGCCCTCGCTTCCTGTCGCCCGCGCAGTACCGGTTCCTGCAGGAGCGCGGCTCGCTCGTCCTCCGGGCCTTTCGCAAGGCGCATCACGCAGCGCTCGCTGACCCGGGTGTACTCGAGCAGTTCGGGTTGCTCGATTGGGAGCGCGAGCTCGTGCATGTGCCAACCGGATTTCGCGACGCGAGTCCGGTGTCACGGCTCGACGCGTTCTTCGTCGCCGAGTCGGGCGGGTTGAAGTTCACGGAGTACAACGCGGAGACGCCGGCGGGCGGTGGATACAACGACGTGCTCACCGAATTGTTCTTCGGTCTCCCGGTGATGCGACAGTTTCTGCGGACGTGGGACGTGCGCCCATTGCCGGCGCGGCACAACGTCCTGCATGCGCTGGTGGACGCGTACGAACAGTGGTCTGGACGACGCGATCGGCCCGCCATCTCCATCGTGGACTGGTCCGACGTCCCGACGCAGAGCGAGTTCCTGCTCTTCCGTGACTACTTCACCCGCCAGGGTTTTGCATGCGAGATCATCGATCCGGGCGAGGTGAGCTACGAGGGCGGCGCCCTGCGCGGTCCGAGCGGCGTGATCCGGCTGATCTACAAGCGCGTACTTCTGCACGAACTGGTGGAGCGCGGCGGCACGAATCATCCGATCCTGCGTGCGTTTCGGGACGGCGCCGTGTGCATGGTGAACCCGCCGGCCTGCAAGATCCTGCACAAGAAGGCGAGCCTCGCAGTGCTGCACGACGAGCGCAACGCCGCGCTGTTCGATGACGATGAGCGTGAGGCCATCGCCCTGTCCATTCCGTGGACCCGTGTCGTCGCCGACCGGCGTACGAGCCACGAGGGAACCGACGTCGACCTGCTGGAGTTCTCCGCGGCGCATCGCGAGCAGCTCGTGCTGAAGCCGAACGACGACTACGGCGGCAAGGGCATCGTACTCGGATGGGAAGTGGACGATGCGGTGTGGCAGGCTGCACTCCGCACCGCGCTCAGAGAGCCGTACATCGTGCAGCAGCGCATCGGCCTGCCACGCGAACCGTACCCGAGCTTCACCGGCGGCCACGTCGTGTTCACGAATCGGATGGTCGACACGGCACCCTACGTTGCGTACGGCGGGAATGTGGACGGCTGCCTGTCGCGGCTCGCCACCGCGGCATTGCTCAACGTCACGGCTGGCACGGGCACCCAGACACCGACCTTCATCGCCGAAGCCCGATGAACCACGGAGGCCTTTCAGGAAAGCTCCCTCGCTCACGCTTGGCATCGAGGAAGAATACCAGATCATCGATCCGGAGAGCCGCGAGCTCAAGTCGTACATCACGGAGATTCTCGCCGGCGACAAGCTCCTGCTCGA
>JBDSSY010000189.1:0-9068 GCA_039928585.1 Gemmatimonadaceae bacterium
GGAGGCGCCGGTGTGCATGGCGGTCACCGTCAACTCGAGGTCGGCGCGGTCGGCAGGCGTAAGCCCTTCGCGACTGGCGATCCGCGCCGCGACCTCCTTCGCGCTGTCGGTCATCGTCGCGGCCACCTCGGGCCGAGTCGGGCCGGCTGGCAGGGGATCGCTTGTGCTGAGCAGTTCCAGCGTCACGACGTCGGTGGGAGGTGTCGCCAGGGTGGCCGCTCCCAGCGGACGTAGGGCGCGGCAGCCGGGCAGCTTATACAGCGGCTCGTCGCCATCCCACATGCCACGGCGTATTACGGCGTTCCCGAGGGACTCGCCGCGGCGGTAGGTGGCCATCTGCGCGCCAGACTTGAAATAGAGCCCGTCGAACTTGCGCCACCCGCCCGCATCGAGCGTGATCGACGTGATTCGCCCGTGCCCGATCGTGGCGACCGGGAGCAATCTCGGGTCGGCAAGATCACCGAACAGCAGGAAGAGCACGGTCGGTTTGCCAGCGAGACTCGTCTGCTGAATGACCGGTGCCGTTTCGCCCTCGGCCTGCTTGTCACAGCCGGGGAGCACCATTAGGATGCTCGCGACAGCCGCTCGCCCGAAGATCGCCCGTAGCTCCCATGGAGAGGCGGGTCGTCGCCCTGGGATCGCAGGCGCGCTGTGTCTCGGTTGGCGGAGAGTCTGGTGCATACGATTCAGAGGAGCGATGCGGTGTTGACTATCCGCACCGTACAGCGTCAGCTGGCCGCGCTCCTGCCGGAGTGTCGTCCTGCGGGCACTGGCGACAGCACACTCGAGATCGCTGGTCAAGGGATGGACGCGCCGCGCCTCATCAGCGCAACGATGCTCGAAGGTGCTCCGCTGTGTCGCCGACGTGTGCCGGGCGCGCCGACGCGAGGATTCCGCGCGTTCCTCGATGGGACACAGCGCAGTGAAGTGATCAGCTACGTCGCGGGCGTCCCGCTCGTGCTGGGGCACGCGGCCGCCGTGATCCGCGAGCGGCGCGACGAGCGCCTGTTCACGTGGGGCGCGCCGCTTTCGGCGAGTCGCATCTACGCGCCACGCACGATGCTGACGCGCGCCGCATGGGCGACACTCGCGGGTGCCTTTGGCGATACGCTCGTGGATATCAGCGATGGCGATGCGGAGGTCACGTCGCATCCGCTCGCGCTGCGCGACGCCGCGATCCATCGCGTGCAGGGGCATCGCGAGGCCCTCGAGTGGCGTCTCGCGGAAGCATGGTGCCGGGGAGAGGACGCTCCACTCTTCATCGATGGCGGCATCAGCGGCAGCGAGGCCGTCGCCGTATCACCCGCAACCATCGGCGTCGTGAAGAGCCATCGGACGCTCTATGCCGAGGGCGACGCGCTCGTCGAGGTGCTCTCCCTCGCCCATCGCGAACGATCGAGCGTGTTCCGGATCACCTCGCCCAAGCGAACCACGGTGGCCAGCTGGTATCTCCGTCTGAGAGATCCCGATGGTCATGATCCCATGTGGGGCCTGATCCGCGTGGAGTCGGCGCATCCGTCCGCCGACGCCGTCGACCGCATCGGTGAGAGGGCGGACGAGGTATCGCGCTGGATCCTCGCTGAATCGTCTCCGCTCGCCTTGCCCGACGCCCGATGGGACAAGATGGTGTATGGCATACGGGATTGTGAGGAATTTCTGCGCGCCACGCGGTAACGCGTTCACCGTTCACGGAGCACCATGTCCGAGGTTCTCGGCCGAATCGTCGCCACGGAACGTCGCCCCAACACCCCGCACGAATTTCACTTCTGGACCGCGCTCGACTCGCCAGTCGGGATCGGCACCATCGTCCGCGTGGATGCCCGAGACGCTGTGAACGGAGTGATGCCTCACGTGTATGGCGTCGTGACCGAAGGATTCAGCTGGACTGACCTCGCCTCGCCGCTCCACGACGTGATGGGCTTCGATGGCGCGCCAGGCAATGCGTCACTGCAGCAGACCCAGCGTGCAGAGATCCGGCTGTATACGGCCGCGGTGCTGCGCCACGTCCCGGAAGAGCCGCTGCAACCGGTCCCCATGGGCACTGTCTTTCTCGCCGACGAGGCGGACGTCGAGACTGCGCTCAGGATGGACGCGTACCTGGCAGAGGGGGCGCGAACCGGCATCCCGATCGGCGTCTATCGCGCCGGAGGCACTGACGCGCCGATCTACCTCGACGCCGACTTTCTCATCGGTCCGGAGGCTGCGCACCTCAACATCACCGGTGTCTCGGGTCTCGCGACGAAAACGAGCGCCGTGGAGTGGCTGCTGCAATCCATCTTCACGCACTTTCCCGCGCAGAAGGGCAGCGTCGCTGCGGTCTGCTTCAACGTGAAGGGCCCGGACCTCTGCTTCCTCGATCAGCCGGGAGAGATCGGCGACGCCGATCGCGGCCTCTACCACCGGTGCGGTGTGTCACCCGAGCCGTTCGCGAACGTGCAGTACTTCGCACCCTACAAGTCGGATGGCGTGTCGCTCAATACGTTACGCAGCAACGACGCGTTGCTCGACAACGTGACCGCCCTCACGTGGGGTCTCCGCGAGGTGTTGCAGTACGCGGAGGTGTTGTTGAACAAGGACGACATCGACGCGAAGGCCGATGCGCTGATCGATTTCATCAAGGAAAACGTGCTCGACAAGCGGTTCGCCGATCCGACGCTCGAGCGTCCGCACACGGTGACCTCGTTCGCTGATCTCGACGCATGGTTCCGGGATGTGCTGCGCGGGCTGGAAAAGAAGGACGATCAGAGCTGGCGGACTCACCATGTCGCGACCATCCGGAAGGTCCGCAATCGGCTCTCCAACATCTCGCTCCGCTGCAAGGGGCTCGTCGCCGATGATGGCGCCACGAGCGACCTTCCGTTCGGGAGCTTTCAGGATCGCACGGTGTATGTCATCGATGTCGCCGGTCTCGAGGAGGACGCGCAGGATCTGATCTTCGCGCGCGTCGTCACCCGGCTTCGGGAGCACCTGGAGAAGCGCGATCTGGGCGTGCAGCACGTGGTGGTGTTCGTGGATGAGCTCAACAAGTATGCGCCGGCCGACGGACCGGACACCTATGTCCGCAAGATGCTGCTCGACATCGCCGAGCGTGGGCGGTATCTCGGGCTCGTGCTGTTCGCGGCGCAGCAGTTCCGGTCGCAGGTCCATCGGCGGGTCGTCGGCAACTCGGGTACGGCGCTTTATGGGCGAATGGATGGCGACGAACTGGCGACGCCCGGCTATGCGGTGCTCAGTCCGGCGATCAAGACAAAGCTCGCGACACTGGAGAAGGGACAATTGATGGTGCGTCACCCGCATTTCACGCAGCCGATCTTCGTACGATTCCCCAGGCCGTCCATCATGCGAGGCCGCGATGGCGTGAGCCGATACCCACAGGCCGCGTCCCCTTCGCTGCACTCGGCCGTCCTCCGCACGCTGCGGCAGATGGATCCCGACCTGTCGCTCGGATGGCTTCAGGACGTCACCATCCTCGCCACGGACGACGAGATCCTGCGCGCGCGAAACGACGTCGTCCGCACGCGTCCGGGAGATGTTCGGAAGGCGTTCGCCTCGCACTTCCGCTCTGCTGTCGCGCCTCGCACGGCCACGCGTTCCACTGCGCCGGCGCCGCTTCCCGCGATGCCGACCGACGACCCGTACGGGTTCTAGCGCCATGCATCTGGCACGGCTGGCGATCCTCGCCCTCGGTGTATCGGCCCAGCTGTCGGGCGCACAGGGCGCACAGGGCGTACTGTTGCGCGTGCATCCCCGCGTCGGCGACACGCTGCATACGCGCCTGGAACAGCAGACGGAGATGAGCGCCATTCCAGGCTCTCCGTCGCGTGCGGGAAAATCGATCACGACGCAGGTGACGCTCAGCTCACGCACCATCGTGCAGGCGTCGACCTCGGCCAGCACGCTCGTGCTCACGATCGTCGACTCGGTGGAGCTCCATACGTCCGACGAGCGCGGCGTTGCGCAGACGGCGGCGGCGGAACGATCGCTCCGCGGCCAGCAACTTGTGCTCAGACTTGGCGCCGACGGCACGGTGGAGAGCGCACGCGACGCGCGTGGCGCTCCAGTGCCCCGGGACGTCGCCGATGCGATGTCGGCGATGCCCGCGGTGTTTCCGCGACGACCGGTGAACGTGGGAGAGCAATGGACCCGGGACCTGCCATTGCCCGCCGGCGGGCCGTTGGGCGTGCGCGCATCCGGTTATCTGAGCGCGGTATTCCGTCTCGACTCCCTGGATCGAAGCGGGAACATCGCGTACGTCTCGATGCGCGGCGAGATCCTGCCCGACGAGAAGACCGAGGGCGTGAACCTCAGCGGAGGCGTCACGGGCGCCATGCAGGTGGATCGCCAGCGCGGATGGATGACGGACTCACGCTTCACGGTGATGGTGCGTTCGCTCGTCACGCCGCCGGCCTCCAGCGGTCTGGCCCCGATGCGGTTCGTCACCAGGGTGACGCAGCGCCTGCGCACGATGGACAAGCACTGAACGACGGTTCATCTTTCCCGAGCGGAAGGGATGGGCCAACTCCCTTTCGGACAACCGGTTAGCTCATCTCGATTCCGCCTCGTCTGCGCCTCGTCCATCTCTCCGATCTTCATCTTGGCTTTCGCCAGTATCAGCGGCTGACGGCGCGCGGGATCAATCAGCGCGAAGCCGACGTCGCGCAGTCGTTCACGCGCGCGCTGGACAAGGTGATCGAGTTGGCGCCCGAGATCGTGCTGATCGGTGGAGATGTCTTCCATCAAGTGCGGCCGACGAACACGGCGATCCTGCACGCGTACCTGCAGTTCGCCCGGCTGCGTGCCGCGCTGCCGCGGACGGAAATCGTGATGGTCGCCGGCAATCACGACACACCGCGTTCCACGGAAATCGGATCGATTCTGCGGTTGTTCGCTTCGCTCGGGCTCCATGTCGTGGATGGCGAACCCCGGGCGCTCGACTTTCCGTCGCTCGACCTGTCGGTGCTCGCGGTTGCCGACAATCAGCACGAGCGCCCGCGGCTCGTGCCTCCGGGTACGCACCGGTGGAACGTGCTCCTCCTCCATGGTGAGGTCGAGGGCATGCTCGGCCCCTTCGCGGCCACGCACGCCACGAATGCCGAGGGCATTCCGCAGGACGATCTGCACACGGCGCAATGGAATTACATCGCACTCGGACACTATCACGTCTACCGCCGGCTCTCCCCGAATCAGTTCTACAGTGGCTCGCTCGACTACACGAGCACCAATGTGTGGGGCGAGATGGTGGAACAGCAGCTCGCTGGTGTGCCGGGGAAGGGCATCATCGAGCATGATCTGGCGACCGGACAGCACACGTTCCATCATCTGCCGACGGCGCGAGCGTTCGTTGACCTGCCGGCGCTGTCGGCGCGCGGATTGACGACGGAGGAGGTCAACGAGCGCGTCGCCGCCGCGGTCGACGCGTGTCCTGGGGGAATCGACGACAAGGTGGTGCGTCTCGTGGTGCGCGACATGCCACGTCACGTCACTCGGCAGCTGGATCACCGGCAGCTGCGAGAGTATCGGCGACGCGCCCTGCACTTTCATCTCGACACGCGCCGGCCCGAGATGATCCGGTCGGTCGGACACGGCGCTCCGGGCCGTCGTCCGTCGCTCGCCGACTTCGTGCGCGACAAGCTGCGCGAGCGATTCGTCGCGGCCGATGTCGATCGCGACGCGCTCGTCGAGCTGGGGTTGCGGTACCTGAAGGACGCAGAGGAGCGCGAGGGCGCTGCACCGTCGTCCCTGCTCGGCATCGAGAACTAGATGCGCCTGAACAGCCTGCGCCTCTGCAACTTTCGCCAGCACGCCGACAGCTACATCACCTTCGACGGCGGCCTCACGGGAATCATCGGGCCCAACGGGTCGGGCAAGTCGACGATTCTGGAGGCGATCGCGTGGGCACTCTACGGACAGGAGGCCGCACGCGGCAGGAAGGAGACGATTCGCTCGCTTCGCGCCGGACCGAATGCGAAGGTGAAGGTCGAGCTGGATTTCGAGCTCGGGGGCCACCGGTATCGCGTCGAACGGGGACTGACGCAGGCGGAACTCTATCTCGACGGTGCCGACTCGCCGGTGGCGAACTCGCTCACCGGCGTGTCGGACATGCTGCGCCGCCGGCTCGGGATGAGTCGCGACGAGTTCTTCAACACGTACTTCACGGGCCAGAAGGAACTGGACGTGATGGCGGCGATGGCGCCCGCGGAGCGTGCGCAGTTTCTCAGTCGCGTCCTCGGCTACGAGCGGCTGCGCGTGGCGCAGCGTCTGGTCAAGGATCAGGCGCGACTCATCGCCGCCGAGGCGTCCGGCGTCCGCTCCACGATGCCGGATGCGGCGAGCGTGGATCGCGTGCACACCGAAGCGGCCGAGCGGTGGCGCCAGGCCACGGTACGATCGGACGCGGCGACGGAGCGGCGAGAAAAGTCCGGGCACCTCCTCGCGGACGTGGCGCCGCGGTGGATCGCCGCGCAACGCGAGCGCGAACAACTTCTCGAGGCCCAGGCCGAGCTGCGCATCGCCGAGAGCGAGGCATCGTCGTATGCGCGCGACGCGGAGCGGATCGGGCGCGAGCTGGCGGACGTGGCGACCGCCGAGACGGAGCTCGAGCGTCTCGGGACCGAGCTCGCGCCGCTGGGCCCCCTGAGCGACGAGCTCCAGCGGCTCGATCAGCTCGCGAGGGAGGAGGGCCGTCGCGCGACATTGATCGAGACGGAACGAGCACTCGACGACGAGTTGCGCCGCTTGCGCGACCGGCGCGGCAGGATCGAGACGGCGCCCGCTCTGGAAGAGGAGGTGACGCTCGAGCTGGAGCAACGGCAGGCGTTACTGGAGCTGGTGCAAGGCGAGCTCGAAGCGAAGCGCACGGAGTGGGTGCGCGACCGGCAGGAGGCGGAGACCAAGCACATCGCCCTCCGTCAGCAATACGCAGAGATCAAGGAGAATCGAGAACGACTCGTCGCGCTGGGAGAAGACGGCGAGTGTCCGATCTGCGAGCGCACGCTCAACGACCATTACCGCACCGTGCTCGATCATCTCGACGGCCAGCTCGACGCGCTGGTGGCCGATGGCAAGTACTACAAGTCACGGCTCGAGCAACTCGAGGAGATGCCGCTGGAAATTCGCGAACTGGACGAGCGCCGCCGCGACACCTTCGAGGAGGTCGGGAAGCTCGAGCGTCGACTGGCCAAGGTCCAGCTTGCGGTCCAGGAGCTCGGGCAGCTCTCGCGCGAGCTGACGGCGAAGGAGCAGCGGTACCACCAGGTGCGGCACGATCGCGAACAGATTCCGGTCGGGTACGATGCGACGCGGCATGCCGCGGCGCGTCGGGAGCTCGAGCGGCTGCGGCCTCTCGACGCACGGGCGACTCGCCTTGCGACGCAGCTCGAGCGACGGCCGGTGCTGCTCGTCGAGCGCGATCGCGCTGCGGCAGGCGTCGCCGCGGCGCAGGCGCGCATGTCCGCGCTGGTCGAACGACGTGCACTACTGTCGTTCTCGGAGCAGCATTTCGCCGAGTTGCGCGCGGCCCACGATTCCGCGGCAGCGGGACTTCGCACGGCGGAACTGGACGCGGTGGCGGCAGCGGGCGAGGCATCAGCGGCGCAAGCGTCCGTCGTGCGTGCCGAACAGGCTCGGGCGGAAGCCCAGCAGGCAAAGGGCCGGCTCGATGTGCTCGACCGACAGAAGCGGTTGCACGACGAGCTCGATCGCGCGTACACGGACCTGCGCACCGATCTCAACGTGCAGCTCCGACCCGAGATGAGTGAGCTGGCGAGCGCGTTTCTCACCGAGCTGACGGATGCTCGGTACGACGAGCTGGAGCTGGACGACAGTTACAACCTCACCGTGCTCGAGGATGGTGTGCCGAAGCCGGTCATCTCCGGCGGTGAGCAGGACATCGCCAACCTGTGCCTGCGGCTCGCCATCTCGCAGATGATTGCGGAGCGTGCGGGGCAGAGCTTTTCGCTGCTCATCCTGGACGAGGTGTTCGGGTCTCTCGACGAAGCGCGACGACAGAATGTGGTGGAGTTGCTGCGCGGCCTGCAGGACCGGTTCGAGCAGGTCATCGTCATCACGCACATCGAGCAGGTGCGCGAAGGGCTCGACCGCGTCATCAGTGTGCGCTATGACGAGGAAACCGGAGCGTCGGTCGTCGTGCAGGCGGAGGTGGTCGCGCTCGACGCCGAGCTGCTCGAGCGCGCGGGTGCGGCGTAGATGGTGAGTGTGCGCAACTGGCGTTCGACGCCCCCGGTCGAGGGGCCGTTCGCGGCGCGCATCGAGGAGATCGGCGCGTTGAACGCCGTGTTCAGCGATGCGTTCACCGAGCGCTATCGTCGCGACGGGATGGCTGGCGTCCGCGTACCGAACCTCAATCCGCAGGTCTGGCGATACGCGATCGAGGATGCGGCGGGCGGCGCGATGATCTGGCGGGACACGCGTGGTGGCATCGCCGCGTTCAACATGGTGCACCGATCGGGCGTCGAAGGATGGATGGGTCCTCTCGCGGTGCGGATGGAGCACCAGGGCAGCGGGCTCGGAAAGGAGATCGTCGAGCGGGGGGTGTCGTGGCTTCGGCGCGAGGGGGCCAGCGTCATCGGGCTCGAGACAATGCCGCGCACGATGGACAACATCGGCTTCTACTCCCGCCTCGGCTTCGCACCGGGTCGGCTCACGATCACGCTCACGCTCGAGGCGGCGTCGGCGGATCGTGGTCCGGAGCTGCTCGGGCGATTGAGCCTGCGCGATCGCGACGACCATGTGGCGGCGGCACGCGAGCTCGCGAACGACGCCAATCCGGGATACGACTTCACCCGCGAGATCGAGCTCACGGACTCGCTCGCGCTCGGCGACACGGTGCTCCTGCGGCAGGGAAGCGCGCTCGCCGGATTCGCCCTGTGCCACACCGCCCCCCTGGTGGAAGGCCGCTCTCGAGAGGAACTGCGTGTCCTCAAGCTGGTGCTCTCCGACGATGCGCAGGTCGAGCCGATGATCCGCGCGCTGTGCGACTATGCGAAGCGTAGTGGCACCCGTCGCGTCGCGTTCCGCGTGCAGGGCGAGTACGACGACCTCTATCGCCG
>JBDSSY010000190.1:0-4427 GCA_039928585.1 Gemmatimonadaceae bacterium
CCGATTGCGCTCGCCTCGAGCACGCGCCCGGGCCGCAGCCAGCGCATGTACACGCCCATGAGCATCGCGATGGGGATGGTGAGACCGATCGTCACCGTGCCCCACGGACTCGAGCGCAACGCATTCACGACGACCAGCGCAAGTACGGCCAGCAGCACCACCATGATGCCGAGTACCGCCACCATCGCCGTGAATCCGGCGACGGGACCGATCTCGTCGCGCGCCATCTGGCCGAGCGACTTGCCGTTGCGTCGCACTGACGAGCAGAGGATGACGAAGTCCTGCACCGCGCCGCCCAATACGACGCCCACGACGATCCAGAGCACGCCCGGGAGGTAGCCGAACTGCGCCGCCAGGGTGGGGCCGACGAGTGGGCCAGGGCCCGCGATGGCGGCGAAGTGATGGCCGAACACGATCCAGCGGTTGGTCGGCACGAAGTCCCGACCGTCGGCCAGCCGCTCCGCCGGTGTCGGGCGCCCGTCATCCAGGGCGAAGATCCGGGCGGCGATGAACGCGCTGTAGAAGCGGTAGCCGATGACGTAGGTGCAAAGGGCGGCAACCAGGAGCCAGATCGCGCTGACGGGCTCGCCTCGAGAAAGGGCGATGGTGCCCAGAGCGCCAGCGCCAAGGAGGGCGATGAGGGCCCAACCCAATGCAGCGACGGTACTTCGCGGGGCAATGACGCGGATGGAGGGGGAAGTCATGCGCGGCAACTTGGAAGCGCGCCCGGGCGCGGTCAATGCGACGATGAGTTCTGCGAGCCCCTCGGCGGTCGCCGGGGTGCAGACGGCCGTTTAGCTTTCGCGGACACCCTCACTCCGCACCGTGCGCCTGACTCGTCGCCTGCTCCTGGGCCTTCCACTGGCCTTCGCCGCCTGCCGCCCGCCGAGCGGAGTGGACGAGGTCGCCCCACCCGTGGCTCCCGTGCGACCGCTATCGGGGCTCGTGTCGCAGCAGGTGATCGTCACGCCGCTGAATGCGTTGCGCGAAGTGGATGCGCTCGGGTGGACGCAGCAGATTCCGCGGTCGCGCGAATTCATGCGCGCCTTCGACGACGCGTTCGAGGCAGAGCTTGGCGCGCGGGGATTGAAGACGCGCTGGGTGTATCCCGAGGCGCTGGCACGTGCGGCGCGGACCAACCCGTCGCACTCGGTGGATGCGTACACGATCGGCGCGGCATCGCTGCGCGGCGCGGGGGTGATCGCCGGGACCAGGCTCGCCAATCCGCTCGCCACCGAACTGCGCACGATGATCGCGCTCCAGGAGTCGGCGCGCGCGGTGCTGCTTCCCGTGGAGCTCAGCTTCGACCGGATGCGCGACGGCAGCGGTGTCGCGGTGGTTCGGCTCGCGCTCGTGGACGGCCGCCTGAGCGAGGTGCGATGGATCGGCGACGCGCGCAGCGATCCCATGACCACATTCTCGCGCGAGATTCTCACGAGCCTCGTCGCACACGCCGCAGACCTGATCACGGCCCCCTGAGGCCGAGCAAGGCACGAGACATGGGTACGCCAGTCACACTCATCCCGGGCGATGGCATCGGGCCGTCGATCAGCAGCGCCACCGTTCGCGTGCTCGAGGCCGCGGGCGTCGACATCGACTGGGATACCCAGTACGCGGGGCAGGCCGGCGTCGCGAAGTACGGCGATCCGATTCCGGAGGCGACGCTCGATTCCATCAAGCGGACGCGGCTCGCGCTCAAGGGTCCGCTCGAGACGCCGGTGGGCGAGGGGTTCCGCTCCATCAACGTCGCGCTGCGCAAGACGTTCGACCTCTACGCCAACCTCAGGCCCGCGCACACCATCGTGCAGGGCGCGCGCTATTCGGGCATCGATCTCGTGCTCGTGCGCGAGAACACCGAAGGGCTGTACGTCGGCGTCGAGCACTACATCAAGATAGGGAGCGACCCGCGCGCCGCGGCCGAATCGGTGGCGATCATCACGCGCGCCGGTTCCGAGCGCATCGCGCGCTATGCGTTCGATTACGCCGTCAAGCACGGGCGCAAGAAGGTCACGCTCGTGCACAAGGCCAACATCCTCAAGTTCTCGCAGGGACTGTTCCTCGACGTGGGACGGCAGGTCGCGCAGGGATATTCCGGCATCGAGTTCGAGGAAGTGATCGTGGACGCGATGGCGATGAACCTCGTGCTCAAGCCCGAGCGCTACGACGTCATCGTCACGACGAACCTGTTCGGCGACATTCTCTCCGACCTCATCTCGGGGCTGGTGGGCGGGCTGGGACTCGCGCCGGGCGCGAACATCGGACTGGGCGGTGCCATATTCGAAGCGGTGCACGGGACCGCGCCGGACATCGCGGGCAAGGGTGTCGCGAATCCCAGCGCGCTCATCCTCGCCGGATGCATGATGCTCGAGTACATGACCGATGGCGAGCGGGCGCAGCGCATCCGCACCGCGCTCGAGACGACGATCCGCGAGAAGAAGACGGTGACGCGCGACCTCGGCGGCACGGCGACGACCGATCAGTTCACCGACGCGGTCATCGCGCGACTGTGAGTCGCACGTGACCAGCGTCTCCATCTTCCACTGCTCCGACCTGCACTTCGGTCACCCCGCCGTCCCCGAGCAATACGAGGCGATGGAGGCGATGATCGCGACGCGGACGTTCGACGTGGTGGCCATCTCCGGCGATGTGACGCAGCGCGCGCGCTCGGGAGAGTTCCAGCGGGCACGCGCCTTCATCAAGCACGCCGAGGCGTTCGCGAAGGTCATCTGCATTCCCGGCAACCACGACGTGCAGTGGTGGAAGGCGCCGCTGGGATTCGGAGATGACGGCGCCATGCTCGCCAACTACCGGCAGTACGTGAACCCCGAGATCGAGCCGGTGCTCATGGTGCCGGGCGCCACGTTCGCCGGCCTGAACACTTCGCACGGCGTCACGGCGCAGACGCTGACCTGGCGCGTGCGCGACATCTCGATCATCGGCCTGGTGCGGCGGCCGCAGATCGAGCGGTTGCGCGCCGTGTTCGCCGACGTGCCGGCGACGGACGCGCGCGTGATCGTCATGCACCACAATCCCATGCGCGGCGAGCTGTCGCAGCGCCACGGCCTCAAGAACACGGCGCGCGTGCTTGGCGCATTCGCCGATCTTCAGGCCGACGTCGTGCTCTGCGGACACGACCATCAGGACGCCATTCATTTCATCGAGCACACCAGGAAGGGCACCGTCATCTCCACAGCGGGCACCGTGTCCAACCGGATGCGCGGCGGCCGGCCATCGTCGGTGAACAGCATTCGCATCACGCCGGAGCAGATCGAGGTCGCGACGCTCGTCTGGTCCAAGACCGGACTCGCCTTCGTCCCGGGGCCGAGCAAGTGCTTCGCGCGCTGACGCGGCTGCTCCTCGGCCGGCGCGATGTCGCGCAGCTCGAGCTCGGGTTGCACGGCGGTACGCCGCACAACGCCGATGAGCTGCTCGCGCGCCTGAGGCAGCTCGGCCTGCGGCGCATCATGCGGTGCCGGCTGACGCGGAACCGCAACGTGATGGTGAGCTTCGGCGCGGGCGAGCTGCGCGTGCACGAGGGGTACCTCTCCGCGCCCGACTCCGTGCTGCGGGCCATCGTCGCGTTCGTGGAAGGCCGGTCGCGCGCCGAGCGGCGCGATGCGCAGCGCATCATCGTCGCCCACCCGGTGCGGTCACCGCGGCCCGCGGCGCGGCGTGAGCGCACGCACCCTGGCGACGTGGAGTTCGCCGCGCAGCTCACCGCGTGGCACGCGCGCTACAACGCCCGTCATTTCCAGAGTCGCCTGAAGCCGATCGAGATTCGCGTGTCGCGGCGGATGAAGACGCGGCTTGGGCACTACACCGCGGCGACGACCGGCGGCGAGACTGCCGAGATCGCGGTCAGTCTGGCGCACCTGCGCAAGCATGGCTGGCAGGAGACGCTGCACACCCTGCTGCACGAGATGGTACATCAGTGGCAGGACGAGACCGGCCACACGATCGACCACGCGGCCACCTTTCGTGCGAAGGCACGTGCCGTGGGGATCGCGCCGTACGCGCGCCGCGTGCTGGCGTCGCGACCGGGCACCGCGGACGGGTTCAAGACGTTGGGGAGACGGGCGGCGCGGAAGGGCTAGCTCGTGTTGCACCGCCGCGCAGAACGTGGTGATTACCTTTCGCTCTCCGTCTTCCCTCAACACTCCGTACATGCTCGACTTCTACAACATCGATAGCGTCCTCACCGAAGAGGAGCGCGCCGTTCGCGACAGCGTGCGCCGCTTCGTGGACGATCGCGTGCTGCCCATCATCGGCGACGCCTACGTGCAGGGCCGTTTCCCGAAGGAGCTGATTCCGGAGATGGGCGAGCTCGGTGTGTTCGGCGCCAACCTCCCCGAGGAGTACGGCTGCGCGGGGCTCAACAACGTGCAGTACGGCCTCATCATGCAGGAGCTCGAACGCGGTGACTCCGG
>JBDSSY010000191.1:0-26563 GCA_039928585.1 Gemmatimonadaceae bacterium
GACGGCGTCGTGCTGAATGCCACCCAGGTGGCGAACCGGAGCGGCCTGCACGACGCCGTGGTGCGCATCGACTACGACGCACGCACCGTGACGCTGGATCTGCTCGAGGGCTTCTACGACGATCTGCCGGTGCTGTATCTGCACCAGGATGCATCCTCGAAGCTCATCGCGGCGGTCGAGGGTTCCAACTGGGCGCCGAACATGGACTTCGCGCCAGGTGAAGGCGTGCTGGACAAGCAGTCATCCGCGCGTGCCGCGATCATCCCGATCGTCAACGGCCCCCGTGGCGTGAACAATCCGGAACGGCAAGGACTGGAGTCAGCGCTGCTCGGCGAAGGCGGGCCGAAGAACATCACGCAGGTGTTCCCCGACAACAACACCTATACGCCCATGTGGGACGTGCACCCGGCCGTGTGGACTCAGGCGGCGATCGACGCCGGATTCCGCGTGCAGGTGCGACACGAAGCCGAAGTCGCGAGGCTCGTGCAGCAGGGACTGCTGGTGAGCGGAGGCAACGGCAACGCGAACGCGAGCCTCGGCGGACTGCGCTCGTCGCACCAGATCTCCAACTGCCCGATCATCGCGCGACTGTAGCGCGCTGGCGGGGCGGAGGTGCTGCGGCCTCCGCCCTGTCCGATCAGTAGTCCAGCACGATGCGGCCGTACCCGTCCGCGGTGTAACATGAGCGAACACCGGCAGCGGGCCGTCCGATCACCTGGCCGCGTTGTCCCGCGCGAAGCACCAGTCCGTCCACGGGAGGCCGGTAGAACAGCGTGCGCTCCTTGCCGTCCGGCGCCCGCTCGGACGCGAGCACGAAGCACGACTGGATCGCGCGACGATCACCATCGCCGAAATCCACGACCATGGCGCCACCGTCGATGACGACGTACGGCGATCCGCTGACATCAGGCGTGTAGCCCGGCGCCGTGTACGCGGGTGCCGCGGCGCCACCCTGCCCGTACTGGCTCTGTGGCGCCCACACCGGTGCGTCGAATCCGCTGGAGAGCGGACGGCCATTGGTGTCGTACACGCCGCCACCGGACGGAGACGTCGGATAGGACTGGTAATATGGATATCCCGCAGGCACCGGCACGTAGTAGACAAGGGGAGGCGCCAGCCGGTGATGATAACGTGGCTGCGCGGCCGACCGCTGGTAGTCGTACCATTGCGGATCGATCGTCACCGACGCGCCAGGATAGGGCGTGGCCGATGGCGGCGGCGGTGCGGGCTGCGCCGCCCGCGCGATACGGGGTGCGCGTGTTTCCTGCGCGGCGGCGGGCAACGCTGCGCCGACGATGGCACACGCTCCGGCTGCGACGACGAGCAGGCGGTGCGAACGACGATTCGTGCGGCTCATGCAATCCTCCCGAGAAGGCCGATCACTCCGACACCGACGCCAACCACGGATCGCGCGTCATCCACTCTTCGTCCGGCGCGAACAGGAACACCATCCCGCCATCGGCGAGCTTGGGCAGCAGCTGCGCCGCGCGCGCCGGCTCCATGGCCGGACAGCCTTCGCTGCGACCAGCCTTCGTCGACGTGACGTACGGCGCACCATGCGCCACGACGCGCCGCTCGAGTGCATTGTCGTTGAAGCCGCGCGATACGCCCATCAAGCGAAGCCCCACCGACCGATACGCCCTGCCCCCCATCTTGCCGCGAAAGTCGTACGCGGCCCGTGCGACGTACAGTCCGAGCGACGTGGCGTGGCTCCCCTCCACGTTGGAGAAGCGCGTGGGCACTCCGTCACGTGCGCCCGAAGAACCGCGCCCATGCGCCACAGTGAATGGACCGTCCACCACCTTCAGCGAATCCATGTCGAAGACATACCCGCGCGGCGTAGTGCTCGGCAAGCCGTAATCCACGAAGTACAGGTATGGCTTCCGCACCTCGGCCGGATGGGCCGACTTGTACGCGAAATAGCTGGTGAACGCCTTCTCGAGCGCCTGCGGACGGCTCAGGGGACGCACGGCGCCAGTGAGCGCGTCGAGCGCGGTCCGCGTGACGCCAGCGACGGCGCCCCGCCGGCCACTGGACGGCGGGGCGTTCCCGTCGCGCGTTCCGCTCACGAAGGAGACGGCCGCGGCAAGCACGGGACCGGACCCCTCCGTTTTCGGAGTGAACCGCGCAGCAGCGAACAGCAGCGCACTCGCACCGACGAGGACGTTCTGGAAGTATTTGGGGGGACGCATGTCCCCTCCATACCCTCGATTGGCCGGCAAGTGCCCTTCCCGCTACGGTTTCCGATCGAGCCGTGCCAGCTCGGCCTCGGACGCGATGAAGCCGAACGCCGGCCACCCCGTGGAGGCCGTCGATCGCCGGAACTGCTCGCGCGCCCGCGTCGTATCGCCCTTGATCAGGTACCAGTTGCCGAGCGCGAAGGCGAGCGTGGCGATGTCCACGTCACCGGTATCGGACGGCGCGAACAGCGCGTCCGGAGCGAGCTCGCCGCGATACATCCGCAGCCGCTTCGCATAGGAATTCGTGACGGGAATGCTGTCCGGGCGCCGAGCCAGCATCGCCGCCGCCTCCGATGCGCGGCCCGCGCGCTGGAGCGACATCCAGCGCCAATCCGTGGAGCCGGCAAGCTCACCGCCATCAGGCGCGTTCGGTTGTGCACGAGCGAAGGCGTCGGCCGCCGCGTTGAAGTCGCCGCGCACGAAGCGCAGCACGCCGAGATGATAGAGGATGCCGTAGTTCGTGCTGTCGAGACCGTATCCTCGCGTGAGGTCCGCCATCGCGCCGTCGAAGTTGCGCACCGACAGATTGCGATGCCCGCGCCAGCGGTACAGCATCGGATCGTTGGGCGCCACGGCGAGTGCGCGCGTGAAGGTCTGCACCGCCTCGCGCATCTGCCGAGCGCCTGACTGCGCAATACCGAGCTGGATGAACCGCTGCACGTTGCGCGGATCGGCCGCCAGCGCACGCTCGGCGCGCGCAATGGCACCGGTGTCGGCCTGCGACCGATACACCATGCCGGCCGAGCCCTGGTGCTGCACCGATTGCGCATCGGCGACACGTGGTGACGCCGAGAGCGCGACGCCGGCGAAGAGTGCAATGGAGACGGTGGATGCTCGTGACATTCGATGGATCCTCTACGGACTGGCAGCCTTGAGGCTGACGGTGAACGTGCTCCCTACCCCTGGCGTGCTGGACGCGGTGAGCGTCCCGCCCATCGCTTCCACGAGTCCGCGCGAGATGGAGAGACCCAATCCTGCGCCTTCGCGAGGCTGATTGAGTGCTCGACCCACCTGCACGAACGGGACGAAGATAGCCTCCAGCTTGTCGGCCGGAATCCCGGTGCCCGTATCCTGGACGTCCAGATGCACGTCCTCGCCGCTCACGCCGCAGGCGACGACGATGTGACCACCCGCTGGCATGGCCCGCATGGCGTTCGTCACGAGATTGATCAACACCTGATGGATGCGGTCGGCGTCGCCGAGGACGGCAAGCGAGGGGTCGGCCAGCTCGCATCGGTACTCGATCTTCTTCGCTTCCAGATCGATCGTGATGGCCGAGGTGAGGTTCTCGAACACCGTGAGCACCGGCACGGGCACCAGATTGACTTCCAGCTTGCCCGCCTCGAGTCGCGCGAAGCTCAGCAGATCCTCGATCAAGGTGCTCAACTGGCGCTGATTGCGCTTGATGCGTTCGAGGTCCTGCATCTGTTGCTCGCTCAGTTCGCCGCGGAGGCCGAGCTCCCAGAGTTGCAGCAGCCCTCCGATGGCATTGAGCGGCTGGCGAAGCTCGTGGCTCACCGTGCGCAGGAATTCCGTCTTTGCCGCGTTGGCCGCCTGTGCCTCGTCCAGCAGTCGCGATCGTTCTTCCTGCTGTGCGCGCCGGTCGGTGATATCCTGGAAGTACGCGATGGCCCCGCCGTCCTCCGCCGGGTAGGCGCGCAGGTCGAGCCATCGCCCCACGATTGTGCCGAAACCCTCCATGGATTGTGGCGTCCGGCGCTCGATCACTTCACGAAGGAGGCGCACGAATGGTGATGCACCACCTCGCGGCAGCGAACCGACGTCTCGCCCGAGCAGTTCCTCCCCGGGTGTACCGAACATCGCGGCGGCGCGGGCGTTCACGTAGGTGAATCGCAGGTCGCCGTCGAACGTCACGAAGCCGTCGGTGATCGACTCGACGATGGAATCGCTGCGCTGGCGCTCGCGACGTTCGGCGGCGAACGCTTCAACCCGCTCCATCGCCTGCGCACCCTGGCCGGCGAGCGTGAGAAAGAACTCACGGTCGTCGTCGGTGAATACCTGCGGATCGGCGAACGTGAAGGACATCGCGGCCATCGCTCTGCCGCCTACGATGAGCGGAACGGTCGCGACCGCACTGCGTCCGATCGTATCCCAGACGTCGCGCAGCGACGGATAGCGCTCGAGCAAGCCGCCAGGTCCGTCGCGCGCGCCGATGAAGATGGGCAGCGCCGTGCGTAGACATTCCGCGGTTGGCGTGTCGCGGCTCAACGGGAATCGCGCGTAGCTGGACTTGAGGTCGCCGGGCAGCCCGGTCTCCTTCACCAGCACCGCCTCGTCGCTGGCGTCGTCGCGCCGCGCGAGCATGCCGGTGATCGCGCCTGTGGCCTGTACGGCCTCCAGCACCACCACTGATCCGACTTCCTCGATGCTGCGTGCACGCGCCAGCAGCGCCGTCAGGTTCTGCAGCTGTCGCATCCGGATCGCAGCACGCTCCGCCGTTTCCCGCGCGACATGCTCGTGCTGCACATCCGTGTTGGTGCCGAACCACCGGATCACCGCGCCGTCGTCACCCCTTAGCGGGAAGACACGCGTCAGAAACGGGCGAAACGATCCATCCGCCCCGAGCAGAGGAAACGTCATCTCGAACGACTCGCCGGTGTTGATGGAGCGCGACCACTCCTCCAGCACCTCGGGAAGGGTGACGGGGTGATGCACCTGCTGCCATCCCCATCCTTCCATGTCGGCGGGCGTCGTACCGGTGTACTCGTACCAGCGATCGTTGTACCAGAAGATCCACCCGTCGGCGTTCGCCATCCATGCCAGGGTCGGCATCGAGTTCGCCAGCGCGCGAAACTCCTGCTCCTGCGCGTGCAGCGCCCGGGCGGTTTCCCGCAACTCCTGGTTGGTCTGCTCGAGCTCTTCGCTGATCGTCTGGGCTTCCTCGACCTGCTGCTCCAGCTCCATCGCCTGGGTTTCGAGCTGCTCTGCGCTGGAGGCGAGCGCCTCCGCCGCGGCCACGCGATCCGAGATGTCGCGCAGAATGGCCGAGAAAATGCGCCTACCATCCGAGACGAACTCTCCGAAGGCGATCTCGATGGGAATCTCGCGGCCGTCGCGGGTGAGGATCGGGAGCTGGATACCCTTCCACGGAATGTTCCGGACGCCGGTCGACAGATACCGCTGGACCCCGTGATGATGTGCGGCCCGCATGCGTTCGGGCATGAGCCTCTGCAGCGACTGGCCCACGAGGTCCGCCGTTGAGTAGCCGAACAGGCGTTCCGCGGCGGGATTGACCGACAGCACGATGCTCTGCTCGTCCATCGTCACGATGGCGTCGGCGGCGCTCTCGGCGAGGACCCGATACAGCGCTCCGATATCGAGAGTCGGTAGTGCGGTCATTCCTGAGGCTTGAATTGTGATCTGGCGCGCATGGGTCCGCTCGAACGATGCGCGGGCTATGGAGTAGGAACGAATGACGTGCTTGACCAGATACTCGTCAAGCTATGGGACGGAAGAACGATGGCGCCGACGGAGGCAGCCCATGGAGGCAGAGATCGGACCACGCACCTTTCGCGATGAGCGCGATGAGGAGTGGGAGGTGCGGGCCATCACGCCCGCCCCCCGCGACCGTCGGGCCCCCGTGGTGCGCGCCGATCATGCGAACGGCTGGCTGCTGTTCACGCTCGGTCTCGAGCGCCGCCGGTTCGCTCCGCTGCCGCCCAACTGGAACGAGGTGGACGACGCCGAACTGAAGCGCTGGTGCGCAAACGCCGAGCGAGTCCAGTCGGTGCTCAACAAGCCCTCTGACTCGCCCACCGACTCGTAACGCGAGCGTCGCTCGTCCCGGAATGCCCACGACTGCGAGAAGGGCGGCGGACGAGATCTTGCTCGCCTCCGGCACACGCTTGCAGGCGAAGCGTCGAAGCGACGTGTGCTAGCGCGCCGCTTCCCCACCGGGGCTAGCGAATCAGGAGCGCGTATCGAGATGGCAAAGCATACGCAGGACAGTGCGAACGCGTTGGTGGTCGCCGACGCCGACGAGCTGATGCGTCCGACCACCCGACGCAACTTCGTGCGGGTGATGGGGGCGGGAGGGGCAGTGGTCCTGCTGCCGGGGGTGTTTTCCGCCTGTAGCACGACGCCAGGAATGGGCGCGACAGGCACGGGCGCGACGGCCATGGATGGCGCAGCGTTGACGTTCGACCTGCGTTCGGACATCGGCATTTTCCGCTTGGTGCACACACTCGAACAGCTCGAGGCGGCGTTTTACACGGCCGTGGTCGGCAGCGCGAGCTTCGGTACGTTCTTCAACGCCGGGGAGCGCGAGTTGTTCACCGATCTCCGCAACGTGGAGATCGTGCACCGGGAGTTCGTGCGCACGGCGCTCGGCAGCCAGGCGGTGCCGGACGTGACGGGATCGATCAACACAACGACGCTGAATGCGATCCTGTCGAGCCGCGACGGCATCCTCGGCGCAGCGCGGTTGTTCGAACATCTTGGCGTCTCGGGACTGAACGGCGCCGGCAAGTACCTGCAGGACGCGCGCAACCTGCTGCTCGCCGGAAAGTTCGTGTCGGTGGAGGCGCGGCATGCCGCCGCGTTGCGCGATCTCGCGCCGCCCTCGGGCCAGAACGCGAACACCGCCTTCGCCGGCGATGACATCATCGACATGAACGGGATGGACGTGAAGCTCGAGGCCGGCGCGGCGCTCGATCGGGTCGCCGCCACGAACCTCGTGCGCAACGGCGCCGTCAGTTCGCGCAACATCTCATACGCGCCCACCGCGACGCAGGGCAAGGCGTCGGCGAATTTCTTCCCCACCACCCCGTAAGGCGGAGACGACCAATGACTATCTCGCATCAGCCGATTCTCGACGGGGTCGATAAGGACGTGTACGCGCAAGCGCCCTCGGCCATTCTCGACGTGCTGCAGTTCGCCTTCATTCTCGAGAGTCTCGAGAACGAGTTCTACAAGGCGGTGCTGGGCACGAGTGCCAACTCGGCACAGAACGCGGCGTTCGCCGGCGTGCGCGCGCAGATTCCGGCGTCGGCGCAGCAGGTGTTCCGGCAGATCCAGAAGCACGAGCAGCAGCACACCGATTTCCTCCGCGGCACGGCCATTCCGCTGTTCGGCGGAACGGCACCGTCGTGGACGGCGAACGATTTCGATTTCACCGGAGGAAGCGGGAGTGGCAACGGCCCGTTCCTTCAGGCCACCACGCAGATCGACCACCTGTTGCTCGTGGCGCAGGCGGTGGAAGATACTGGCGTCCGGGCGTACAAGGGGCAGGCGGGCCGGCTGCTCATCAACGGCGATGACCGGGCGGACGTCGCGCTCGAGAGCGCGCTGCGCATCCATTCGGTAGAAGCACGGCATGCGGCAAAGATCAGGCGCCTGCGCCGCTCGATGAACATGGACGACACGACGCTCCGCTTCAGCGGATACGTGATGGGCGGTGGCGTGGCTGCCGCAGGCGCAGGCAACATCGCGAACCCGCCGGCAGGCGCGGTCGCGGCGCTCGGGCTGATCTATGGTGGAGAGGACAACACGGTACACACCGTCTTCAATGGCACGGCGGCGGTGAACCTCGATGCGGCGACGCTGTCCGGCCTGAACGTGATCGGTGACGCGAATGCCCGGCGGCAGGCGGCGATGATGGCGTTCGATGAGCCGCTGAGCAAGGAACAGGTCGTCGCGATCGTGCGCGGCTTCATCCGGTCCGACTCGGGGCACGCGCTGCCGTAGCTGGTGCACTGCTGGCCAACGTCGTAGCGCGGCCGGTACTATTGTCGTGGGCATGTCGCACGGGCGACGTGCCCACGAGTTTTTTTCGGCACGATACCGAGGTCTGCCCATTCCGCACCGTGCATCACCTGCGCTCCGCGACCTGCTGCTCGCGCTCCTGCTTCTCGGTGCCGCTGGTCTGCTGGCCGAGCTGATCCTGCTCGAGCACTATGACTCGCGCTGGCAATGGATCCCGCTCGTCCTGCTCGTGGTCACGCTGGGGTGTGGCGTCACGGTCTGGCGGCGCCCCACACGGCGGACGCTGACGATCTTTCGCGGCATCATGATGACGTGCGTCGCGGCCGGCCTCGCGGGATTCGTCCTTCACTTCAAGGGCAATCTCGAGTTCGCGCTCGAGCGCGACCCGGACCTCACGGGTGTCGCCCTCGTGTGGAAGGTGCTGCGGGGTGCAACACCGGCGCTGGCACCAGGCGCACTCGCGCAGCTCGGGCTGCTCGGACTAATCTTCACTCATCGCCACCCCGTGCTCGATCGTGGCGATCACCTCGACCAGGAGCTCACATGACCCGACGCATTCAGCACACGCTCGCCGCCGCCCTGCTCATCGCCGCGATCGGCGCATGCGCCACCGACAAGAAGACGGACGGTACGGACTCCGTGAGCGCTGGCACCACCCCGCTCGCCACACCGACGCCGGCGGCACCCGTCACGGAATCGGCAGCGGGCGCGATGCCCGCGGCCACGACCGGCATGCTCGATCCCAACTCGGCAACCCGCGAACAGCTCATGGCGGTGCCCGGCATGAACGCAGCCGCCGCGGACGCGCTCATCGCGGGCCGACCGTACGCGAACATGATGGCGGCCGACAAGGCGCTCGCGGCGCACACGGATGCGGCCGCGCGCAAGCAGGTATACGCCATGGTGTGGAAGCCGATCGACATCAACACGGCCACGAAGGCCGAGATCATGATGATCCCCGGCGTCGGCGCGCGGATGCATCACGAGTTCGAGGAGTACCGCCCGTACAAGAACGTCGCGCAATTCGACCGCGAGATCGGCAAGTACGTGGACAAGGCCGAGCTGGCGCGCCTGCGGAGCTACGTCAGCATTCCCTGACGGAGGTGCGGGCGCGCGGCGAACGGTTCGCGCGCCCGGATTTCGTGCTCAATGCAGGCCGACGGTGCCCTTCACCGACGCGAAAAGCTGGGCCGAGTCGTAGCCCACGCCGTCCTTGAACACCGTTTCCACCTGCGTGATGTCCGCGATGCGCACCGATGGGTCACCGCGCACGATCATGAGATCGGCGCGCTTGCCCACGGCGATGGACCCGATGCGGGCTGCGCGTCCGAGATACTGCGCGCCGTTGAGAGTGCCCACCTTGATGGCCTCGAGCGGCGTGAGTCCCGCCTCGACGAGCAACTCGAGCTCGCGATGGTTCGAGTAGCCGGCCACCACGCCACCGTATCCAGTGGGATCGGTGCCTGCCAGCAGCAGCCCGCCGGCGCGAAAGAAGTCGACCTCGAACTGCATCTCCCTGGGGAAGAGGGCCGCCCACGGCGAACCGGCCTGCGCCGCGATGGCAGCGTGACGGCGCGTGTACTGGTCGCGCGCCTCGGGCAGCATGGCATCGAGCGCGCCGATTGGAGCGAGCGGGCGTCCCGGTGTGAAGGTCTCGAAGACGGTAAGCGTCGACGTCACCGCCACCTTTCGCGCGACGAGCTCGCGAATCAGCGCCTGCACGGGCGCACTCGACACATCGAGCGCGGCGATGGACGGCGTGACACCGCCAGCCGGGCAGGCATCGGGCGCCTTGTCCTTCACGAAGTCGCTCGCCACCACCAGCCCATGCTCGAGATTGTCGATCCCGATCGCCGCGGCCTCGCGGAAGGTGATCGAGCAGAGATGCCCCGTGACCTTGAGACCGCGACGATGCGCTTCCTTCACGGCGCTGCGCAGTTCCGCGCGCCGGATCTGCATGTACGCCTTGAACGACGTCGCGCCGCGGTCGGCCCAGTGCGCCACCATCTCTCTCGCGTCGGCAGCGCCCGTGAGTGCGTGCACCTGATAGATGGGCAGCCCAGGTCCGTTGAGATACGGCGCCGTGACGTCGAGCGCCGGCCCCACCGCGCGCCCTTCGTCGATCGCGCGCTTCAGCTCGAGGTCGGCGTACCCAGCCATGTTGCCAGCGGTGCGCGCGGTGGTGACGCCGCCGGCCAGATACAGCCGGGGAAAGCTGAAGCCCTGTTCGTTGTAGATGCTGCCTCGGCCGGACGGATAGAACATGTGCTCGTGCATCATCACGAGCCCCGGCAGCACCGAGCGGCCCGTCAGGTCCAGCACCTGCGTACCGGCAGGAATGACGACGCGCGCCGAGTCGCCGACAGCCCGAATGATCCCGCGCTCGATCAGCACCGTCTGGTTCGGTACCGATGGTGCACCGGTGCCATCGATCACGCGCACGTGCGTGAGTGCGATGACCGGCGCATCGGTGGTCACGAACTGCTTCGCCTCCGGCGAGCCACCCTGCGCCAGGGCCGATGCGCATGCCGCGACGCTCAGCAGTGCCGCCGGCAGGAGCGATCGGATCGACGTCACGTTGTGCATGATCACGGTGCCATCCAGTAGTTCATTTTTACGATGAAAATGTTGTCGGGCCGGAGGTCGGCCAGCCGCCTTCCATCGCGACGGAGATCGAAGTCGCCATACGCCGCTTCATCGTTGCGGCTCTGCTGCCACGCCACGTACAGCGTGGATCCCTCACGCCACTCCCAGCGCAGCACGCTGTTGCCGCGAAGCGAGCGCACGTTGAAGTCGAGACCGGGAATCGCGCCGGCGTACGGTGAGAAGTCATAGCTCCGCGCCGCGACGAGCTGCCGTGCCTCCCCGTAGTCACCGGTCGAAATGAGCGGTTGTACGTAGGTCTCCAGGGTCAGGCCGGGCGCGAAGGTGAAATCCAGCCGCGTCTCGATGCCGAGCTCCGTTTGCGAGAGCGGCGCGAACAGGTATCGCCGGCCATAGGTCGGGAGGTACGACGGGTCACTCACCGTCGCCACATACTGCGCGAACACGTACGAGCGCGTGAACGTCGGCTCCACCTTGAGCGTCCAGCGGCTCGACAGCTTGAGTCCCAGCTCGGTGCCGATGCGCCAGCTCCAGCCGCCAGCCTCGTCGCGCGACGCGAAGAGATCCAGGTCTCCGGTCACCGGCCGCCGATCGTCGGTATCGACGGAGACGTTGCCCGACCACACCGCCGGACGGATGGCGAGCGGGCCGCCGCGCGTCAGCCGATCGTCGAACGAGCGGAACTGCCGACGCACGCCACCGTTCATGCGCCAGTAGCTGAGGGTACGTGCATGGAAGTTCACGTTCGCGATCGTGAGGATCGGCTCGCCGGCAAAATTGTGCTCCGAGCGCACGCTCGCGAACGTCGACGATTGCCGCAGCAGCGCGCCGGGACGATTCTCGAGATAGCGGACGTTCAGTTGCACGTCGCGCCGGTCGGTGCGATTCGCAAAGCCGAGATCGTTCACCTCGTAGCGGGGACTGGTGATGGCGCCACCAACCTCGCCCCGCCAGTGCTCGCCGCCCTGCTTCGTCACGGCCGCGCTCATGCCATAGCCGAACAGCGACGTGGCGGCGCTGTCCACCTCCAGATGATTGGCGTCGGGACGCTGGAAGTAATGACGTGACGCCCGTTGCACGGCGACGAGCGACGCGGGAGTTCCCCTGATGAGACTGGACTCGACGTCACCGCGAACGGCCCACTCGCGATCGGTGGTCTCGTGCCGAAAATCCAGACCACCCGCCGTCGCGCTGGACCGCAGCGCGGAACGCAGCACGTCGGTGTCGAGCGTCCGACTCACCCCGGTCACCATGCCACCGAACATGGAGCGGCCGCCGTTCGTCTCCCGCCGCCCGCGTCCGACCGCGTACATCGTCCTCGGCTCCACGGTGATGTTGCGAGTCACGCCGCTCGTGTCGAGATAGCGTGCGTCGGCGCGTCCGGTCAGCGCGGCGAGCGAACCGATGGACCAGCCACGCACTTTACCGGTGAGCTTCGCCGCTCCGAGGATGGGCGCGGTCCCTGGACGATCCGCGCGATTCGTGGGAGTGCCGAGCGTAGGCTGACGTCCAATGCGGCGCGAATAGAAGATGTCGCCACCGCTCAGGTTTCCGGTACCGAAGTCGAAGATCTCGCTGCCCTCCAGGAACAGCGGGCGCTTCTCCTCGAAGAACGTCTCGTACACGCCGAGATTCACAACGGCGGGATCGACTTCCACCTGGCCGAAGTCGGGATTGACGCTCGCGTTGAGCGTCAGGTTCGTCGCGACGCGATAGCGCAGGTCGGCGCCGGCGGACGACGAATACTCGCTCCGCGTCCGGTACGGATTGAATCCCGGATCCACGTACTCGGCCCGCGCGACGGTGTACGGGAGTATCTCGAGCCGGGCGCCTGGCACGAGTTGCCGCAGCCCCTCGAGATGTCCGTAAGACGGCACGCCTCCGCGCTCGCTCTTCGGGATGAACGTGGAAACGGCATACTCACGGCTGCGACCGATGATGCGCTCGAACTGCACGCCCCACGTGAGCACACTGTCGGGCCGGAAGCGAAGCTGGTTGAACGGAATGCGATACTCCGCCGTCCAGCCGCCGGAATCGATCGACGTCGCGACGCGCCATACGGCGTCCCACGAGTTGTCGTCCTGGTTGATCGTCTTCACTTCGTCGCGCTGCACGCCGGCGGGGTTGACGTCGAAGCCGAATGCGGTGCGGTGATCGTGATAGCTGTCGAGCATGACGCCGAACCAGTCGGAATCACCGAGCCGCATGTCGCGGCGACCGAGCCGTGCGGTGATGGGCCCGCTGTCGTGCATGCGCGCACCGATGTACAGCGCCTCGTCGTCGTAGAGCACACGCACGTCCGTGCGCTGGCTCGCCCGCTCACCCTCGCGCGGATCGATCTGCGTGAAGACGTCGGTCACGCGCGCGGCTGACCACGCCTCTTCATCGAGCTTGCCATCGAGCCGGATGGGGCTCGTGGTGCGCGTGGCGTGGCTCACGGGCGACTGGCCGGCGGGGCTGATGGTCTGACCGCCGAGTGCAAAAGGAAAGGCGAGCGGTAAAACGAGAAATCGAATACACATGCCATCAAGATATCGCGCGGCAACCGGCTCAGCGTCGCCGGTTGCCGCTCACGCTTCCACGTGTCGCGCTACCGGTCCGCCGTACGAGCGGCGTCCTTCCACCACCAGAGCGCGGGCGCGGGACGCTGACGAGGCCAGACTTCGTCCATCGTCGCCGCGTCGTACATGCGCCCGTTCTTCATCACGAACTTCACCGTGTTCGTGTTGCGGATGTCGTCCAGCGGGTTCGCATCGAGCACCTGCAGGTCGGCCAGCTTGCCGGGCTCGATGGACCCCACCTGCTTGCCCATGCCGATGGCGTCGGCGCCGAAGATGGTCGAGACGCGCAACACGTCGTGCCGCGGCATGCCCCCCGACGCGATGCTCCAGATCTCCCAGTGCGCGCCGAGCCCCTGAAACTGGCCATGACTTCCCATGCCTACGCGACCGCCGGCAGCGACGATCTTCGCCGCCTGCGCCGCGAACAGCGGGAACGAATACGCCGACGGTGACCACCAGCCGGGGCGGCGCAGCGTCTTCTCCTCGAGCACCTGCCGCGGCATGAACCGGTTCACCTTGGCGTCGTCGATGACGTTCGTGTTCTCGTACCAGTAGTTCTCCGCCCATGGGCCGCCGTACTGCACCACGAGCGTCGGCGTCCAGGTCGTGCCGCTCTGCGCAAAGAGTTGTACGGCGTCCTTGTACTGCGGCGCGATCGGAAGCGTGTGCTCGATGCCGGAGTACCCGTCCATCGCTTCCGTGAGATTCTTCTTGAAGTCCAACCCGCCCTCGAGCGTAGGCACGAGCCCCTGTTCTCGCGCCGCCATGATGACCCATTGCCGCACCTTTCGGTCGCCAGCCATGTACTGCTTGATCGTCTGCGTCTGATAGAACTCGGAGTAGCGGCGCAGCACATCGCGCGCGTCCTCCAGGCTGCGAATGCTGTCGCGCGCGAAGACGCCCGGTCCCGTGGCCAGCAGTCGCGGGCCGACCACATCCCCCGTCTCAACAAGATCGCCGTAGGTGAGCACGTCAGTGGTGGACGTCTGTGGATCGCGCGTAGTGGTGACGCCGTACGCGAGGTTCATCAGGTACTCCCACGGCTGTGAGCGGTGCACGCCGAAGGCGGGCCACATGTGCGCGTGCGCGTCCACGTAGCCAGGCAGAATCGTCTTGCCAGCGACGTCGATGACGCGCGCATCGCCGGGAATGGCGACACTCCCCGTGGCGCCGACGGCGGCGATGCGATTGTCCCGGACCACGATGTCGCCGGACGGAATCACCTCGTCACCCTTCATCGAGATGATCCGTGCCCCGCGCAGCACCACCGTGCCGGAGGGTTTGTCCTTCGGCACACGGATGCTGACGTCGAGGCGAACCGGCTCGTACGCCGCCCGCGATGCCTCGGCCGCCACCGGCGCGCGGGCCGAGGAGTCGGGTCCTGCGCGCGCGGCGCGCACGGAGTCTGCACGCGAGGTGGAGTCCCGCACGAGCGAGTCGGCGCGCTGGACATCGTAGGTGAAAAAAGAACGGCCGAGTGAGTAGATGACCTGCCGGCCATCGGCGCTCCAGCGCGCGAAGTCGCCGCCGACGCGCGTGAGACGTCGCACCGGCACCGCTGACCGCGCAGGATCGGCGAGCGAGATCTGCGGCGCGACGGCGCCGATCATCGGCACTGACGCCACGACGTAGACGTTGGAGCCAAGCTGCACGAGCGCGCGCTCACCGTCGGGCGACATGAGGATCTCGTCGGCGCCAGGCGCCGGCGCTCCACCGAGCGGCGACGGCGCACTGCCGATGCGCAGGTGGGCCTTGCGGTCGGTGCCGTCCCAGCGCATCGATACGAGTCCGTCCGGCGGTTCGTACAAGTACACACGATTGCTGTCCGGCCCCGCGTGCGGTTGGCCGTAGCGCGTCAGCGGTGTGATCACAGTAGCCACGCCGCCATTCGCCGGCATCCACACGAGCTCCACGCCGGCCGCCTCCGCGTTCGAGCCGCCCAGCTCGTCGCGATCGCGCCGCTGCTCGCGCGGTCCGCGGGCCACGACGATGCGCCCGCCACCGCGCGAATACGCCAGCTTGTCGTAGAAGCCTGGTTGGGTGCTCAGTCGTTCTGGCGCTGCCGCACGCCGACCGTCCATCCGCACGCGATATACGTCTCCGCCCGCCTGCTCGCTCCACGTCACGTACGCGAGCGACCGGCCGTCCGGCGACCACGCGGGGGAGAATTCTCCCACGTTCTGCGACGTGGTGACGCGGCGCGGCGTGCAGCGCGACGCAGGCGCAACGCTCGCGGTCGATACGGCGCACGAGGCGAGATCGAGTGTCCACAGCTTGTCGAGCGCGCTGAAGGCGAGCTGCCGGCCGTCGGGTGACGACGTCGCATTGCGAATCTGTCGTGCCACGAGCATCGAGTCGTCGTACGGAAAGTCGATCGCGATGGCGCCGCCGATCATCTGATCCACATCGGCGGTGAACGGGATCATCGTCTGCCGGCCGTCGGCCACATCGATGCGCCAGATCTTCCCGTGATGCGCCACCACGATGGCGCGGCTGTCCGGCGTGAACGAGAAGGGCGGGAGCAGGTCTCGGCTGTACCGTGATTCCTGATCGTCGCGCTGTACGCTGGGTGCCAGCCAGCGCTCGTCTCCCGTGCCCAGGTCGCGCAGGCGAAGCGCCGTGAGCGAGTCGCGGCGCGTGGCGTACACGAGCCACTTGCCGTCAGGGCTCAGGACCGGACGCATGCCCGAGCCCACCGCGTCCGTTCGGACGAAGGTCTTGCCCGTCTCGCGATCGTACACGCCGATCTGCCAGTCGAGCGAGGTCTGGTTGTACCCGCCGCCCGGTGCCGTGCGCACAGCGGAGTACACGTACCGCGGATTGCTGCCGAACGCCGCGCCCACGTAGTTGCTCGGAGCCATGGGTCCGCCGCCACCTTGCGGTGCGGGCACGACAGCCGGCGCGGTTCCGGTAAGCTGCAGCCCCGTGCCACCGTCGCGGTGATACATGTAAAGGTTGTAGCCCGGCGTATTACTGTTGCGCGATACAACGACGTACCGTCCGTCGGGCGTATACGTCGGTGAGATGAATGCGCGTCCCTGCTCGCGCGTGAGCGCGCGAGCACCGCTTCCGTCGGGCTTCACCGTCCACAGATTCTCGGCGCCCGTACGGTCGCTCGTGAACACGATGGTGCGCCCGTCTGGCGACCAGTGCGGCTGTGCGTCGAACGCCTGCCCGCTCGTGATGCGCGTCGCCTTGCCCCCCTCGATGGGCAGCGTGTAGAGATCGCCGAGGAGGTCGAAGACGATTGCGCGGCCGGAGGGTGCAACATCCAGCGAGATCCATGTGCCCTCGTCCGTGGTGAAGCGGAGCGGCTTCGTGGGCTTGAGCGGTAGCTCGGCCGCGCCGCGTGCACCGGAGTCACCTGACGCGCGCTGCGCCGGCGACAGGGAGGGGATGGTGACCGAAATCAGTATCGCCAGACGGGCGACACGCGGAAGGGAAGAGCGCATGCTCGCCTTGGTATGTGGGTAGACAGCGTGTGCAACCGTGCAGGCTACCGATTGTGCGGCGTGGAGCGGAGCGGGGCAAGATGCGCGGGGCTGATCCTCGAGCCACGCACGACTCGGGAATGCACGTTGGCCGATTGCCCTTACATCCGCGCGCGAAGCTGTCGCAGCGCGTGAGCTCGCGAAGGGAGCGCGATCTGTAGCTCCGTCCACAGCGAATCCCACGTCCCGGCGAGACGTGCGGACTCCGCTTCACCCAGAGTCCCGGCTTGGCGAATCGTCCGCACATCGGGTTCGATGTGAAGCCGGCGCTGGCGCAAGAGGGTGCCCAGAACGGAGTCCTCATGCGCAGACAGCTGCAATGAGGCGCTCATGATCGTCCGATGATAGCCATCCCCGTCCTCCGCCAGTGCCAGCGCGCGGATCGCATCGCGCGGTGCCGGTCCGGCGGACGCGATGCCGAGTCGTGCGAGCGGAAGCGCCCAGTTGTCCGTAGCGAAGGGTCCATCGGGATTGGAGGTCCATACCCATGCGTGCAGGATGAAGAACCGTGGTGAATCGCCGTGCGTCCCCATGGCTCCGGATCCCGTGGCGCGCCCGTGCGAAGAATGACCGAGCGGCAGACTCTCCTCGGCTACCGCGCCGCTGTGTTCGTGCCAGGCGTCGGCGAATGGAAACACAGGGGGCACTTCCCGTTGGGGAACCAGCTTCGTGTACGCAATCCCTGCGAGGCGCGGTCCGTCGCGTGTGTTCGCGTAGATGAGCACGGACGGCCTAATCGCGTCCACGGTGTCGAGCATCACTCGAGCGAAGCTGACCCAATGTTCGCCCATCGCCGGAAATTCGACACCGACGCGCGTGAATCCGTCGTTGATCGCCTCTTGTTGCGATTCATAGCGCCTCGTTCCTTCCCGCCCCTCGTCGAGGAATTGTTGCGGGTCCGGCTGGAACGCCACGGCGGGGTGTGATCGCAGGGCGATGACGGTCGCGCAGATCGCGAGGCCGACGAGCGGGATGAGCCATCGCCGCGGCTGACTCATGGGGCGAAGGTACGAAGGTCGGCCGGGGCTGACTGTTTTGTGCTTTCGAGCAACACCGCCATGCTAGAAGCGGCGATCCCGTAAGGAAAACGGCTTGCCGTAGCCAATTTGCCGAGCGATGTCTCGAGCGGCCACCGACCAGTCGTGAAGTCAGTCGGAGCGGACTCGCCAACAGTGATGCCCATGATAGCGGCGAACGATCCGACGGCGATGCGATTTCTCGTCAGCACGACGATGGACGAATCGCGGACCGCGAGCAGTTCGCCGTAGTATTCCGGTCCGTCGATCATGTGCACGATCACGCTCACGCCGCGGTGTGTATCGACAGTTGCGATACGGCGCGGAGGTGGCGACGTCATGCACGAAGACTGGATGAGGAGCCAGGCAACAGAGCATGCCCGGAGGCTGCGAGACCTGAGAGATGAGAACGTCATGTGATCGGCACTCGCCGCGAAAAGAACAGGAGTTCAAGTGAATCTCTTCCACCTTTCCAACTTCGCAGCATCTCGCGCATCGGGGTTTGCGCTGGGGAAAAGGGCTGGGCCGCGTGTCCCTGCTTCATCCACGACGGGCGTAGCCACTCCACGTAGTAGCCCTCGCCTGCGAAGAAGAAGGTACGGATCGCGTCCGCCTCGCGCCCCGCGTCGAACTCGATCGAGAAGTGATCGCCTGGATGCGTCTCGACTTCACGGTCGTCAGCCCGCGACAACATCGTCACGATGTCTGCGCGCGCCTTCTTCTCCGAGTCGATGGCCCTCGCGATGGGAATGTTGCGCTGCTCCACCCTGCGTACACGGTGGGCGATGGACAGCTGGTCGATGCGGAACGCATCGGCGGCAAACACCAATCGGATGCGGACGCTGTCGTCCACGCTTCGAGTGGATGGCACAGCGAGACCTACCGTTCGCCACGCCGTCGGACCGAAGTCCATCAGCCGGATGACCCGCCGCCACCTGGGACCATCCTGTACCTCGACACGCATGCCGAAATTCCCACCGTACCAGGACGCGAGCTTCGCCAGCGTCGTGATGCGGGAGAGATCTCCCATCCAGTCGAGCGCGAGCGCCCCTTGGCGCCCCATCAGGTGCTCGTACAGCACGGATGTCGTGAGAAGGCTGCTGCGCGCCCGGAGCATGAGCCCGACGCTATCCACTCCTGGGCGCCGGGGAACGGTGATCGTGAGGTGGTCATCGGTCGGACCACCGGCGATCGCGCGGTCGAGCAGCCCATCGTCCGTGGAGAAGGCACTTTCATCCGTGCGAGCGACGAGCGTGGTGACGTCGCGTCCGGCGCCATCCCTGACCATCGCGCCGGTCGCGAGCTCCGAGACCGCAATCGCTCCTCCGCGGGGAGAAGGAAGCGCGATCTCATTCCGACCGTGACGAACCTCGATCACCTCCATGTGGTCGAGATGGTGTGTCTCGAGCGCTTCATTCTTCACGACGAGCCGGATGACGCCAGCGGCGTCCGGAACGATGGACATCCGGTCCACGTCGCGCTTCGCCAGCAGCGGGGCGATGCTGTAGGAGAACGACTCTGCCTGTAGCGTTTGTGATCCCGCACTGTCTCCGTAAATCGTCGGGCACGATCCGAACAGGGCGATCAGGATGGCTGTCGTACCGATCACCGTAACGGCGGTGGCCGCAGAGCTGTACACCAGGGTTCGGAACGGGTTGACTCGACGCTCGTACACCTCGAATCCGATGACGCTGTCGAGCGCAATGCCGGCGCTCGGCGCGAGTTCCCTGCGCAACGCGTCGAAGCGGCGGCCGGAACCGGTCACCGCTGACCCCGCGACCGTTGCCCCATCTGCAAACAGAATGACGCTTCCGTCCAGCAGATGAGCCTTGATCGGAACCCTGACAGAAGTACCGGCCAACTCCGACAGTTCAACTTTCCTTTTGCCGGTCGTGGTAGAAATCACGCACGCGACAACAAGGAAACACCCTGCCGCCAGCAGCAACGAGCGGTGTGCACGCGAGAACGTCGAAACCAATTGACCTCCGTGTCGCTCGGAGTGGGAGTAAACGCGGTTACCAGTTGAGACCTACTCGCATCAGCCGATGCAATACGTGACCGGCGAGCATCGGATCGTCGCGGGCCAGGGAAAATGCGCGTCGACAATCAGGTAGAAGCGCATGCGCGGCGCGGCCGGATTGCCACGACTGTGTCGCGAGAACGTAAAGCGGAAAAATGGGCGACAGGACGCCTTCCCGAAACTCGAGTCGTGGCGAGACCCGTTCGGATCGCCACAGCCTCGCGAGTGCGTCGAAGAGGTCAACGCCTGCGCCGACCGCCGCCTCGATCGATCCCCACGGCCTCGGGTTCAGCTCAAGAAAATGATATCGACCCGTTCGATCGCGTACGAGGTCAATGCTCGCCAAACCCGTCACCTCCGCCGCCGCGAATACACGAGAGGCCACCGCGGCAAGCTCCGGGTCGTTGACCGACGTGATCTCCGCTGCGGGTCCCACTCGCGACGGAAACTGCACAGTCTTCGCACCGGAGTAGAACCGCAGCGTCCGTCCACGATCGAAGAGTCCACCGGCGAGAAACGTCACGCCGTCGACATACGCCTGCGCGAATGGCGAGCGGCCATCGGCGGTCAGCTGACGGGCTGCTGCCAGGGCCGCGTCAAGCGACGTGCAGATCCGGGTCGCGTTTCCACCACGGCCGCTGATTCCCTTGATGACGATCGGAAGGCCGAGTTCATGAACGGCGTGACGCATGCCAGTATCGCCAGTGGCGGAAAGCTGTTGCGGAATGGCGACGCCGTGACCGGCGACGAGTTCGCTCATCCGCCGCTTGTCACGCCTGGCAGCACGATGCCGTTGTTCCACGAGGGGATAGACGGCGGTCTGCCACGCCGGAGCTTCGTCCCACACGAGTCGCTGAAGGGGTTCGGTGATCGGATAGATGATGTCGTATCGCGCTCGCCGAATTACTGCGTCGAGGACGTCCATCAGTCGCGGATCGTCCACGCGCGGCGCAAGCCGCCATGAATCACCGCCGCCCACGCGTCGGCCGCTCCCGCCCGTTGCGGCGATGACATCGACGGCGCAACCGGCGCGACGGAGGCCGCGTGCCGTGAACACGCCGCTCATGAACCCTTCATCGAGGAGGAGCACGCGCATGGCGACCGTCCCGAATCGAGGGGATGAAAATACAGCTGGTAAGTCCTCGTGCAAGGGGAGGTCTCGTCGACACGCTTGCTGGCGCATCGCGTTGAGGAGCGGCAACTTCCATGTCCACCAAGGCACCGCCTAAAGTGCCGCGGCCGATCAGGCCATCGAGCGCTTCTTCTCCTGCAATACGCTTCAACTCCACTATGCCCCTTGATCGCCGGTCCCTCGCCTGCGTGCTCGCAAATACGCTCCTGCTCGTCGGTGCCATCGCCCCGCTTCGCGCTGATGCCCAGTCGCCTCGCGCGCCAGTCCATGCACAGCGCGCGCGCACGCTCGCCATCCGCAATGCCACCATCGTCGACGGCAATGGCACGCCAGCCCGCGGTCCGGCCGACATCCTCATCGAAGGCAATCGCATCGGGCGGATCGTCTACCTCGATCCGGTCGCGCTCAAGAGTGGCACGGCGAAGCGACCGACGGCCGACGTGGAGATCGACGCGACGGGGAAGTACGTCCTGCCCGGCCTCATCAACGCGCACGCGCATCTCCAGAACGAGCGCGGCAAGGTCACGCAGCCGCTGGACTACAACCTCAAGCTGTGGCTCGCGAGCGGGATCACCACGGTGCGCGAGGTGGGCTCCGACAGCACGGACCTGCTGTTCCGCACGCGTGACGCCAGCGCACTCGGCACCATCGCCGCGCCGCGCATCCTCATCTACGCGCGGTTCAGCGATCCCGCGCGCGAGCCGGCCACACCGGCCGAGGCGCGACTGCGCGTGCAGCAGCTCAAGCAGCGTGGCGCCGACGGCATCAAGCTGGTCGGCATCGACCGCGACCTGATGGCAGCATCCCTCGACGAAGCACGAAAGGTCGGGCTTCGCGTCGCGCATCACGTGGGTGTGGAAGAGACCAATGCCCTCGACGATGCACGATTCGGCACGACGAGCATCGAGCACTGGTACGGCATTCCCGACGCCGCAATTGCCACCGGCCGGCAGGCCTTTCCCTCGTCGTACAACTATCGCGACGAGACCGACCGCTTCCGATGGGCCGGCAGGTTGTGGCGCGAAGCGGATCCCGTGCTCCTGGGCCGCGTGCTCGACACGATGGTGGCGGCGAACGTCGCATGGGTTCCAACGCTGGACATCTATGAGGCATCGCGCGACCTGCAACGCGCACAGACGCAGCCGTGGTTCCGCGACTACCTGCACCCCACACTTGAAGAATACTTCCGCCCCGACCCCGCCAATCATGGATCGTACTTTCTTGGCTGGAGTTCGACCGACGAGACCTACTGGAAGGAGAACTACCAGATCTGGATGGCGGCGCTCCGCGACTTCGAACGGCGCGGAGGGCTGATCGGCGTCGGCGACGACGCAGGATTCATCTATCAGATGTACGGCTTCGGACTCATCCGCGAGATGGAGCTCCACCAGGAAGCGGGGTTCGCACCGCTACGCGTCATCCAGCACGCCACCGGGAACAACGCACGCATTCTCGGGCGCGAATCCGATCTCGGGCGCGTGCGTGCGGGCTACCTCGCGGATCTCATCGTCGTCAACGGCAACCCGCTGGAGAACCTCAAGGTCCTCTACCCCACGGGCATCGACGACGTGCGAGATGGCCGGGCCGTGCACTCGGGTGGCGTGGAGTGGACGATCAAGGACGGGATCACCTACCATGCCCCCACCCTGCTGGCCGACGTGAAGGCGATGGTGACAGCGGCGCGCGCCCGACGCTGAGCCGCGGCTCGGCGCCGGTCGCTACCAGGGCCGACGCTGGAGCATTGCCGTCACGCCCTTCGCCTCCACCGCCGTGGAGAACAGCTGCCCCTGACCGTGCGTGCACCCGATCTGCTGCAGCACCTTGAGGTGCGACGCGGAAGATATGCCTTCCGCTACGACGTCCAGCCCGAACTCGCGCGCCAAGCCGACCACCGAGCGAACGACGCGCATCGCGCTCTCGTCCCGATCCATTCGGTTCACGAGGACGTGATCGATTTTCACGCCGTCGAGCGGCAGGCTCTGCAACAGACCGAGTGGTGAGTTGCCCGCGCCGAAGTCGTCCATGTGGATCTTCGCGCCGAGCGCGCGCAGCGAGACGAGCACCTCCGTCGCGCGCGCCGGGTCAGGCGCGACGACGCGCTCATTCACTTCGAGCACGAGCGACGACGGCAGCAGGCTGAACTCCTTCGTGGTTCGCACGACATCCTGAATGAAACCGCTGTCGTTGAACTGGCGCGCCGAGAGATTCACGGCGATGGTCATCCCGCCGGCTCCAGCGACTCCCACATTCCACGCCCGCAACTGCTGGCAGGCCTCGCGCAGCACCCAGCGCCCCACATCGTTGATCACATCCAGCTCCTCCGCGATGCCGAGGAACTCGAACGGCGCGAGTACTCCACGCGAAGGGTGGTTCCAGCGGAGCAGTGCCTCCGCACCGGAAATCCGGCCCGTGCCGAGGTGGATGATCGGCATGTAATGCAGGAGGAATTCATCGCCGAGCACGGCGTAGCGTAGCTCATCCTGAAGCCGGCGCTTGGCCCACCCTTCAGCGGCGATCTTCCAGTCGAACAGCATCGGCTTCGGCAGCTCGGCGCCCTGCGCGGTGCGCTTCGCTCGCGCCATCGCCAGATCGGCGCCGCGGAGAATATGCTCCGGGAGTTCGCTGGCCGTGGTGCTCAGCGCGATGCCGATGCTCACGGTGAGCGACAAATCTTCGTTCCCGATTCTCGTCGGCTGCGCGAGCGTCCGCCGGAACCGTTCCGCCAGCGCCTCGGCCACCTCCGACGACTCGACACGCTCGATGAGCACGGCGAACTCGTCGCCGCCGAGCCGCGAGACGGTGGCATCGGCGCCGGCGATCTGACGGAGACGTCGGCCGAGCGAGACGAGCAGTTGATCGCCGACTTGATGGCCGAAGCGTTCGTTCACCGCGCGGAAATCGTTGACGTCCAGGAAATAGACGGCGACGAGTCCGAGCGGATCGGGCTCGACGAGATTGTTGCCGTGAAGCCGCGTCCCTGGCTGCGGCGACGGCTCTCGCGCCAGCGCGTAACGCAGGCGGTCGAGCAGCAGGGCGCGATTGGCGAGTCCGGTCAGCACGTCGTGCGAGCTGTTGTAGCTGATCCAGCGCTCGCTCGCCTCGTGCGCTGCCAGCGAGTGTCGCAGCTCGTAATCGGCCGCCGCCGTGGACGCGAACTGCTGGAGCATGTCGAGATCGTCCTCGTTCCACCTCGTCGGCTGCGGATACGCGCCGACGAACACGCCGAGCACGGAGCCGTTCGTGGCGATGATCGGCACACCGAGCAGCGACCCGATCCCGAGCTCGGCTGCCGCGGCGATCTGTGCGCCTGGAAGATCGCGGGTCATGTCGGGCAACTCGATCGGGCCAGCGCTGATCAGCTCCACGATCCCCGAGCGCCAGAATGCGCCCGCGTCGTGCACCGCCCAGTCGGGCAGCGACAGGCCGGCGCCGAAGCAGCGCCGGTCTTCGTTGGTGAGGATGATGACGGCGAATGGCGCTCGCAGCGCGGAAGCGGCGAGTGCGACGAGACGTTCCATGGCCGCCGCGAGAGGCCCATGCAGCGCGAGCAATGCCTGCGCCTCCGCCACGGGCGGTGGGGCGTGAGCGGGCTGCGAATGGACGGGCGAGGGCGATGCCATGGTGATGTATGACGGCCCGTCTACCCCCGCGTAACCGTGGGGCCGCTCAGTTCACGCCCCGATCACTCGCCGTACGGGATCCAGATATTCTTCACCTGGGTCGCTTCGCGCAGGAAATCCCGGCCCTCTCCCTCCACGCTCGACATCCAGCTTCGCCGCTCCCACTCGGCGAACGTCCGCTTCATGTTTCCTGCGGATGCGAGCTCCACGGCCTTCACGCCGTCGCGCGCGCCGAAGTACCAGACCGCGTCGACGTCGTCATGCTCGGCGAGCGTCTTCGCCAGCGCATCCTTGACCCCGGTGACGATGTTCACGACGCCGGCGGGCAGGTCCGAAGTCTCGAGCACCTGGTAGAAATCCGTCGCGGCGAGCGGCGCCTTCTCCGACGGCACCGCAACCACGGTATTGCCGACGGCAATCGCCGGTCCGACCACCGAGATCAATCCGAGCAGCGGACACTCGTCGGGCGCGACGAGTCCCATCACGCCGATCGGCTCGTTCATCGCCAGCGCGACGCCACGCATCGGAACCTGGTGCACGAGGCCATCGTACTTGTCTGCCCACGCGCCATACGTGAAGAGCCGGCGGACGCACGCCTCCACCTCGGCTTCACCGTCGCCACCGGTCATGGCGGAAATGCGCGCGGCGAACTCGGACGACCGCGCCGCGAGATTCTCGGCGATGTAGTAGAGAATCTGCGCGCGGTTGTGCCCTGTGGCCTTGCTCCACGCACCGTACGCGGCGTGTGCCGCCTCCACCGCATTCCGGATGTCCTTGCGGTTGCCGTCACCCACTTCGCCGAGCACGTGACCGTTGGGACCGAGCACGCGGGTGGAATACCCGGAATCGGGACGGGCCTGCTTGCCGCCGATGAACAGCTTGGCCGTCCGATCGACCAGTGGGCCGCGATCGGGATCGTCCAGCTCCGCCGCGCGCCGGATCGGCTTCGCGGCCGCCTTCGCTGCCGCGCGCGCGCCGATGCGCGCGGACGCCTTGGCGGCGCGACCGACGGCGAGATCGTCCGTGCCTTCGTCGGTGCGATCGCGCGCGAGATACTCGTACATCCCCTCACGGCCACCTTCACGCCCGAATCCCGATTCACGGTAGCCGCCGAAGCCCGCTGCGGCGTCGAACAGGTTGGTGGAGTTGATCCACACGACGCCCGCCTTGATCTTCGGTGCGATGTCCAGCGCGAGGTTGATACTCTCGCTCCACACGCTTGCCGCGAGACCGTACTGGGTGTTGTTGGCCAACTCCACCGCCTCAGCCGGCGTGCGAAACGTCATCGCGACGAGCACGGGTCCGAAGATTTCCACCTGCGCGATGGACGACGACGGCTGCACGTTGGTGAACAGCGTGGGCGGATAGAAGCAGCCTTCGGTTGGGCAGGCCCACGACGGCTGCCAGAAATCGGCGCCTTCCGTCTTCCCCTGCTCCACCAGCGTGCGGATGCGCTCGAGCTGCACCGGGGCGACGATCGCGCCCATGTCCACCGACTTGTCGAGCGGTGAGCCGAGGCGCAGCGTCTCCATGCGCGACCGCAGCTTGGCGTACAGCCGGTCGGCGATTCCTTCCTGTACGAGGAGACGCGAGCCAGCGCAGCAGACCTGACCCTGGTTGAACCAGATCGCATCGACCACGCCTTCCACGACGGAGTCGAGATCGGCGTCGTCGAACACGATGAATGGCGACTTGCCACCGAGCTCCAGCGACAGCTTCTTGCCCGAGCCCGCCGTCGCCTTGCGGATGATGCGGCCGACTTCGGTGGATCCGGTGAAGGCGATCTTGTCGACGCCCTCGTGCGCAACGATGGCGGCGCCCGTGTCGCCGTCACCGGTGAGCACGTTCAGCACACCGGCCGGCAGGCCAACCGATTCCGCGAGCTCGGCGAACAGGAGCGCGGTGAGCGGCGTGAACTCGGCAGGCTTGATGACGATGGTGCATCCCGCGGCGAGCGCGGGCGCCACCTTCCACGACATCATCAGCAACGGGAAGTTCCACGGAATGATCTGGCCCACCACGCCGGCACCGTGTCGGCCCTCGAACTCGGTTTCCAGCAACTGCGCCCAGCCGGCGTGATGATAGAGGTGCCGCGCGACGAGCGGGATGTCGATGTCGCGCGTCTCGCGAATCGACTTTCCGTTGTCCATCGACT
>JBDSSY010000192.1:0-3786 GCA_039928585.1 Gemmatimonadaceae bacterium
ATGAAGTAGTTGATCGACTCCGTGCCGCCCTTCACCTGCGCCCCGATGTTCCGCTGGCTGCCGTTGCTGAGCGGCGTGAGGTCGCTTTCCTTGAAGATGTTGAGGGCGCCGATGGAGTCGATGGCACAGAGCCCGATGCCCACGCGCTGGAGATTACAGAAGGCGGGCGCCGTGGGGCTGACGCCGTCAGTGCGGGTACCGAAGAGCGTGTACGCGGTGGGATAGTCGTTGCGGTCCTTGATCAGGCCGCCCCCCGCAAAGAGGCTCCACTGCGGCGCGCCGGCACGACCACGCTTCGTGGTGACGACGACGACGCCGTTGGCCGCATCGGTGCCGTAGAGCGTCGCCGCGGACGGTCCCTTCACGATCTCGATGTTCTCGATGTCTTCCGGATTGATATCGCCGATGCGGCTGGCATTGTTGCCGCCGGTGTTGCCGGAGGCGCCATTGCCCGTCGCCGTGGAGAAGCTGCCGTTGGCGCTCGTCATGCGGATGCCGTCGATGATCCAGATCGGCTCGTTGTTCAAGCTGATCGAGTTCGTCCCGCGCACGCGGATGCGGGCGCCCGTGCCCGTCTGCGTCCCACTCGTGACCGACACGCCGGCCGCGCGCGAGTTCAGCAGGTCGTTGGCGTTGGAGATCGGGGCGCTTTCCACCACCTTCGCGACCGGGATGTTCGCCGTCGCATTGCCGATCTCGATGCGCCGCTGCTGCTCACCCGTCGCGGTGGTGACGACCGGGGTGAGGCTCACGGCCACGGCAGACAGAATGAAGTCGGCGGTGCTCGGCTGCCCGGTCACGACCTCGACCTGCTTCTTGGATTCAGCGTAGCCCACGCGGAGCACGCGCACCTGATTCGTTCCGGGGCGGACGCCGCGCAACGTGTAGCGCCCCTCCGTGTTCGTGATCGCACCGAGTGTCGTGCCGACGACGTTGACCTGCGCTGACTCGATCGGCCGTCCCGACTTGTCCTCGGTAATGCGCCCCGTGACCGTCCCGGCTTGCGCGAGAGCCACCGACGGGAGCGCGAGGAGCAGCAGCGAGACGAGCCGGAGCGCTCGACTCGAATTCCAGCGGGTCATGTCCATTGGACAATCCAGGTGTGGGTGGGCACAACGGGTGCAGTCGAACTGACGGAAGAAGCCCGCGGCGCCTGGCGCGCCTGACGATCCGGGCCGGCCAGCGGGCGCTGGCGAAACGGACAGTATACCGAGTCGCAGCTTCGACAAAGGCCCTGACCTCGGCGAGCGGCGATGCGTCACGCCGCGCCGAGCGAATGCCACTCCGTCCGGCGCGCCGCAGCCATCAGGCCGTGCCGCGGATCTCCGAGTGGTCCGACACGGTGAGCTCGCCCTTGAGCCCCTCGATCGTCACGTCGTCCCCGACCAGCGAGTTTTTCAGCGTGGAGCCCTTCACGTTCGCCTTCTTGCCGATGATCGTGTCGGAGAGCGTGGAGCCCTCGACCTTGCTGCCCGCGCCGATGGAGACGTTTGGGCCGATGGTCGACTTCGAGAGCGTGACGTCGTCCTCGATGTAGACGGGATCGTGAATCGTCACTCCCGCCGGCACCGTCTTCGGCCGCCGGGCGCCGCCGAGCTTCGAGAGCACGGTGTGATTGGTCTCCAGCAGCGTGTCCAGCTTGCCCGCGTCATACCAGCCCTCGACGTCGATCACCTTGAGCTTCGCGCCCTTGTCGATCATGTACTGGAACGCGTCGGTCAGGTAGTACTCGCCCTTGTTGGTGGGCTGGGTGAGCACGTGATCGATGCCCTCGAACAGCAGCTTCGAGTTCCTGATGTAATAGAGGCCGATGTTGGCGCGCTTGGAGATCGGCGTGGTGGGCTTCTCGACGATCTGCGTCATGTTGCCGCTCTTGTCGGTGACGACGACGCCGAAGCGCTGGTAGTCCTCGACTTCCTTCACCCAGATGATCCCGTCGGCGTCGGTGGACTTGATCACCGAAAGGTCGGTCTCGAAGATCGTGTCCACGAAGATGATGAGCACGTCCTCGCCACCGACGAACGGCTGCGCCAGCTTCACCGCGCCCGCCGTGCCGTCCTGCACCTTCTGCTCGACGAACTTCGCTGGCAACTTCGCGAACTGGGTGCGCGCATAGTCCTCGACCTTCTCCTTCAGATGCCCGGTGATGTAGACGACTTCGCTCACGTTGCCGAGCTTCTCGAGATCCTCCAGGATGTACGCCATCACCGGCTTGCCGGCGATCTTGAGCATCGGCTTGGGTACCAGGTGCGTGTGCGGCCGGAGCCGCGTGCCCTTCCCTGCCAGCGGAATGATCACCTTCATGGAACGAGCTCCCCCGCGGTGATGGACTTGTCGGCCGGTGCGGACGACTTGCCGGAGTTCTTCACGTAGACGTCCAGCCACGCGACCCAGCGACCCCACTGGTCCAGCAGCGTCTCCTGGATGAGCGGCCCGTGATCCTCGTACGGATACATGTACAGCGCCGCGGTCTTGCCCATTCCCTGCAGCGCATGCAGCAGCTTCACGGAGTTGATCGGATCGGTGCCGGTGTTCTGGTCTTCCAGGGAATGATACATCAGCAGCGCGCCCTGCAGCCGGTCGGCGTACAGCAGGGGCGACATCTGCAGATACGTGTCGCGCGCTTCCCACAGGTCGCGACGCTCGCTCTGGAAACCGTTCGGCGTGAGCGTGCGGTTGTAGTTGCCGTCGCCGGCGATGCCCGCCTTGAAGAACGGCGTATTCACCATGGCGTTCACGGTACTGAACGCGCCGTACGAGTGGCCACCCAGCCCGAGCCGCGACCGATCGATGATCGCCTGGCGATCGAGCTCGTCGATCACGGCCGCGAGGTTGTTGCGCAGGTCGGGCACGTAATTGTCGTTCAGGCGGCCCGGCGATCCGAACACCGGGGCGTCGGGCTGGATCACCGCGTAGCCCTGCGTGGCCATGATCTCCATGGAGCGCGGACCGGCCGAGGGAAACTTGTGCTTGTTGAACGAGCGGCGCGTGCGGTCGTACGAATCCTGGTCGGCGTACTCGTAGGGATAGAACCAGAACATGCCGGGAAGCCTGGTGCCGGCCCGGTAGTTCTGCGGCAGCGTGACGTTCACCCAGAACTTGAAACCGTCCGCGCGCGTCACCTGCACCAGCTTGCGCGGCAGCCGTGTCACCTCGGCCGTGACGTCACGGTTCTCCGTCAGGCGCACGAGCTTGGCGGTTGCGCGATCGCGCAGCCATTGATCGGGCACCACCGTCTCCGTCTCACGGCTCACGACGAAGCGATTGAAGTCGTCGTCCAGCGGCAACGGGCTGCTCTCGTACACCGCCGTGTCGCTCTCGAACAGGCGTGACTTCGTGCCCGTCGCCAGCTCCAGGCGATCGACGAACATCCGCGGCGCGGTGTTCTGCGGATTGCGGTCGAAACGCGTGCCTTCCAGATACAGGCTTCGCCCGTCCGAGCTCACCAGCGCCGCCGGCGTGCCGCCGGCGCCCGGCCGCAGCACGACGGCGCCCGGATTGCCGTAGAACCCGTCGTCGTCCGGCCCGCCGCGCGCATTGCCGCCACCGAAGCCTCCTTGCGTGAACCCCACCTGCGCGCCCCGCGCACGATAGATGAGCCGCTTCGTCGACGGATCGTCCAGCGCGACGGCGTACGTGTGCGCCACGCCGCTCACGTTCTCGCTCAGCACCACCCACTTGCCATCGGTCGTGAACACGTAGCCCGCCGCGCGGTTGTCGCTCTCGACGATGGCGCGTGCGGACGCGGAATCGAATGGCGCGTTCCAGACGTAGAGCCGATCCTTG
>JBDSSY010000193.1:0-3029 GCA_039928585.1 Gemmatimonadaceae bacterium
ACGGCACGAACGCGTCACCGGTATCGACCAGATAGCTCGCGTGCGCTCGGCGCACATACCCGCCGTCGCGGGCCGGATCGTACCACCCTCTCGTCTCGCCCGTCGCCACCAACTGCACGGGAGCGGACGGAGCGGGCTGCGGTCGTTCACCCGGAAGCGCACCGCCTTGCTGCCGGCCGCGCCCTCGATTCCGGCGACCGCGACGACCGTTCTGCTCGTGCGCCCCTCGCGGCTCGCGTGGCTCGCGCGGTGGACGAGCTTCTCGGTGAGGATCGCGAGGCGCACCAGCGGTCGGTCCGGATGGTGGGGCGTCCCCGTTCGGCTGCGGCACGGGATGCGGGACCGACGGCGATGTGTCGGCTCCCGCAGGCGGAGCGTCCGCATCGATCATTCGAGGAGGCGTGTCCGACGACGGTGGAGCACCGCCGTCGATCGGCCCTTCGCGATACGGATTGTCCTCTCCCATGTCATCGGTACCAACGGGAGCACCAGGGCGAGGTCCGCGACCACGACGAGGGGGACGCCGGCGTTCGTTCATGCAGTGCTGAAGGTCAGGGTGAATGCTCGTGGAGTCTCGCGCAGGGGCGAGTCCACGTGGTACGTCGAAGTAATGCGACGCGAATCGGTGCTGTGCCTCGTTCGTCCGCCGGCGCGGATTCCACACGCGGGGCCGGACGATGGTGTTGATTGGGCGCGGCGACTCGTCTTGCCTCGTGCACCCGTTGAACACGGGCCACTGGACTGCCGCGCGACGTTGCTCGGACGGTCGGACGCGAACGCGGTCGGACCACCAGACGCCACGAGTATCGTCAATGCGCGCCGTTCGCGCAACCCACCCTCCACTGACGCGAATATCGTGCGTGGGTGGTCCGACGATGCGCGCCACCGCGAAGCGGACGAGGCAACCAATGCGCGATCGCCCGGATAGCTTTCATGCATGCGCTCCTCCTCTGCCGATCCAGTCGCTGCGCTCGCGGCCGCCGTCGAGCAATACCACTTGCTGGGCGACGTCGGCGCACTCCTGGACCGGGTGACGGCGGTGGCGAAGGGAGCGGAACCGGACGCGCTCATCGCCGCCGCGGCGCCGTTCCGCGATCTCCCCGAAGTCGTCATCCCGGTCTACGAACGCGTCGTCGCCGCGCGCGCCGACGACGCGCAATCAATGGTCATCCTCGCGAACGCGTACTGGCTCACCGGTCGAGGTGCCGACGTCGTCGGGGCACTCGCGAGCCGGGCGATCGCTGCCGACGAGTCGAATCGCGGCGCCTGGCACCTCTGGGCGCTCGCCGAATCCTCTCCCCGTGCTCGCATGGAGCGATGGGCCCGCGTGTCCAAGCGATTTCCGGCCGATCAGCTGGCGCGCGCGGCACTCGCCGACAACGCCGCGAGTGTTGCTGGCGCGGAACACGATCCGCTCGCGCTCGACCTCGCCGTCAGGACGTTCGAAGGCCTGTGGGCCGAAGCGAGCCGCGAGGACGAGCGCCGCGCGCTGGAAGACACCATTGCGAAGTTGAAGGGTTGGTCGCTGTAGCCGCTCCGGTCACGCGCTCTGCCCCCGCACGTCGAGCTTCCGTTCCGGCACGAGTGCCGCCACCGCGCTCAACATCTCGCGCAGTTCGAACGGCTTCTTGAGCATCGGACACTTGCACGACGCGATCAGACGGGTCGCTCGTTCGGAGATGTCGCCCGTCATGAACAGGGTCTGGTGCCGCAGATGCGGATGCGTCGCGGCGGCAAGCTCGAACACCACGTCCCCACGCGTGTCGGGGATGCGGAGGTCGATCAGCAGGACGTCGATGTGCTCCCTTCCCATCAGGGCGAGCGCGCTGTCGCCCGACTGCGCGGATCGCGCGTCGTAGCCGGCTCGCTGCAGGGCGATCATGAGCGCCTTGCAGATAGCCGGCTCGTCGTCCACCACCAGCACCCGCACGGGTTCCCGCATCATCGCGTCCTCGTCGTGAGTCTCGCTCATGCACATCCTCTCGCGGCATCGCGCCGTGGGGTGACAGTCACACCGGCCCCACTTCATCCTCGACCTCCACTTCGACACCACGCAGGTGCTCGGCGATCCGACGCACGAACTCGGCCGGTTGTACACCTCGCCCGATCTCCTTCGGAGTCAACCCGGTCCAGTCCCGCAGTTGTTCGCTCAGATGGCTGGGATCGGGATATCCCAGTTTGAGTGCCACTTCCTTCAACCGACTGCCCGGCCCGCGGAGGAAGACGTACGCCCGCAGCAGCCGCGCACACACGATCAGGTGCCGGGGCTGGAGCCCCAGCGGTGTCAGATGGCGATAGAGCGTGCGCAGGGTCATGCCCGCCATCGCCGCCAACTCCTGACTGTTCCTGGCCCGCGATGGCGACCGAACCAGCTGCTCCACCGCGCGCGCCAGTACTACGGGCATCGACCGTAACGATCCCTCCAGCTCCCGCAACATCAGTTCGGCGACCGGGTGCGCCGGCACCCGTTCGATGAGTTCCAGAAACCGAGATGGCTCATCGTCGAACCTGTTCAATACCACGTGCTGCACGCCCAGCCGCGACAACCGCAACACCTGACGCATCGACGCGGGCGTGAGCGTCGTGTACACCACGACCGGTAGCGGCGCGTGCCGCTCGATGATCGTTTCGATCGCTTCGGCCACCGGCCCCTTGTGCAGCGACGGATCGAGGATCAGCAGGTCGGCGTCCCCTATCCCGAGCAGGACGTGCAGCTCCGCTGGATCCGTCGCCGTGACGAGGGTATGCACCTCTCCGAGCACGACCCTGATGTGCGCGAGGAGGAAGCGAGGAAGGCAGGCAACGACGTGCACGCGGGCCGCGGGGTGAAGAGTGTCGCAAAAACCGGTTTTTTTGTCACAAAATGCCGGTTTACGCGACGCACGTCGACCCTACGTTCGAAACAGCAGTCCAATCGGCCGTCTCGTCCTCACCGTGGAGTCGCCAATGTCCCGCCGCAACCTGACCGTCGTCGCAGTCGCAATTGTTTCCCTCGCCGTCAGTGCATGCAATTCCTCACCCACGGGTCC
>JBDSSY010000194.1:0-14590 GCA_039928585.1 Gemmatimonadaceae bacterium
CTCACCGTCGGCATCGTGACGCGGCCGTTCCTCTTCGAGGGGCGCAAGCGCATGCGTCAGGCGGAGCAGGGCATCGCCGAGATGCGCAAGCACGTCGACACGATGATCGTCGTGCCGAACGAGCGGCTGCTGGCCGTGGTCGGCAAGGGGATCCCCTTTCAGGATGCGCTCAAGAAGGCGGACGAGGTCCTGCTGCACGCCACCCAGGGCATCTCGTCGCTCATCAGCGTGACCGGCCTCGTGAACGTCGACTTCGCAGACGTGCGCACCGTGATGCAGAGCGGCGGGTCGGCGCTCATGGGCACGGGCGTCGGTCGCGGGGAGAATCGCGCCATGGAAGCGGCGCAGCAGGCGATTTCCTCGCCGCTGCTCGACAATATCAGCATCTCGGGGGCGATGGGCGTGCTCGTCAACATCACGGGCGGCGCCGACCTCACCCTCGGCGAGGTGCACCAGATCAACGAGATCATCCACGATGCCGTCGGCGATGAGGCCGAGATCATTTTCGGCGCCGTGCACGAGCCGGCCATGCAGGGCGAAATCCGCGTCACCGTCATTGCAACGGGGTTCGACAAGGCGATTCAGCCCGGGCTGGTCACGCCGGCGCACGAAGTCTCCACGGTCGTGACCCAGAAGGGCGTTCCTGTTATTCCTTTCCCCGGTAGTCGTCCTTCTCGGGTAGGCGGCAGCATTCCCGCTCGTCCCGCGAACGACATTCCCCGAGCCCCTCGGTCACCGGCTCCCCCGAGCCAGCCGGCAGGCGGGTCGCAGGATCTCAGCGACATGGAGATCCCGACCTTCATACGGAGACAGATGGATTGAAAAAGCGTCCCGCCCGCGCCACCGCGTACCTGACGGTGGCCCTCCTGGTCCTCGTGGCACTCCGCTACACCCCCGAACTGCCCAACACTCCCGCGGCCGCGGGCGTGCTGCAGCAGATGACGCCGCGCACGGTCGCCCAGTTCGTGGCGCCGGTCGTGGCATCCCGCACAGAGACCCTGAATCGCGGTGAGACGCTGATCGGGCTCTTTCGTCGCGTCGGCGTCTCCGACGTGGCGGCGCAGGAGATCGTGCGCGCCGCGAGCGGTGCGTCCATCCAGCCCCGGTATCTGCAGGCCGGCATGCCGGTCGAGTTCAAGGCAGACAGCGCTGGCCAGGATCCCACGGAGCTCGTGTTCCACCTGGGCATCGACCGCCTGTTGCGCATGCGTCGCTCTCCCCAGGGTTGGGTCGGTGTCGAGGAGCGCCTGCCGTGGACGACCGACACGGTCGTGGTCGGCGGTTCGATCAAGAGCACCCTGTACCAGGCGATGGACGCCGAGGCGACCCACTACTTTCCGTCGCGCGCGAAGGACGAGCTGACCTGGGCGCTGGCCGACATCTTCGAGTATCGCGTGGACATGAGCCGCGACCTCCAGGTGGGTGACCAGTTCAAGGCGCTGGTCGAGCGTAGCGTCGGGCCGGGCGGCATCACGAAGGTCGGAAAGGTGCTCGCGGCCTCCTTCACCCTGTCCGGTGCAGAGATTTCCGCCGTCCTGTTCGACAGCGAGTCGGCCAGTCCGCAGTACTACGATGCCACCGGCCGCTCGCTGCGTGCGGCCTTCCTGCGCGCGCCACTGGAGTTCCGTCGCATCTCCAGCAATTTCGGTCTGCGCCGGCATCCCATTCTCGGCCGCCTCAAGGCGCACAAGGGTACCGACTACGCCGCGAATTCCGGCACGCCGGTGCGCGCCATCGGCGACGCGACGGTGATTCGCGCCGGATGGGCTGGCGGTTACGGGAACGTGCTCGAGTTGCGTCATCGCAATGGCTACGTGACCCGGTACGGTCATCTCAGAGGCTTCGCGAAGGGCATCCGGCCCGGCGTCCGCGTGAATATTGCGCAGACCGTGGCGTTCGTCGGGACCACCGGCATGAGCACCGCGCCGCATCTCCACTTCGAGGTGCTCATTGGCGGCGTCCAGCGCGATTCGCGCGTCGCGCTCAAGTCGGTAGCGGGAGATCCCATCCTCAGATCCGAGCGCGGCGCGTTCGAGACGCGACGCGGTCAGATGCTCGCATCGCTCGCTGGAGCGCCCGGCATCGTGCGACTCGCGTCGCGCTGACAACCAGCTACCTCGCCGCGTTCACGCCCCCGCGCTCGCCTCTTGGCGACGCGGGGGTTCTTCATTCGCGGCTGGCATTCGTGCGCAGTCGCGACTAAGCGTTCCCCATGCATCTCTGGCTCATCGCGGTCGTGGTCGGTGGTCTCGTCGCCGCGTTTCAATACGGACGCGCCGCACTCACGCGCCGCTTCGCGGCACTCGCGGTCCTGCGCGCACTGGCGGTCATGCTCGTCGTCGCGCTGCTGCTCGATGCGCCCGCGGGTCGCCCAGCCGTCGTCGCACCCCTCGTCGCCCTGGATGTATCCGAGAGCTGGCTGCGCGCCGCACCCGCGTGCACGCGGTGGCGGGACGCCGTGGATTCGGCGCGCGCACTGGGAGGGAGCGACTGGATCGCCTTCGGCGATTCCGTCCGTTTGGAGCGGAGGCCGGGGGCCCCGGAGGATCGCGCGTCGAGACTGCGCGCCGTCGCCGACCGCACGACGGGTGGCGGTCGCCCCGTGATCGTGATCACCGATGGCGAGAGTGACGACGCCGACGCGATGAGCGACCTGCCGCGCGGGTCGCGCGCAATCGTCATGTCGTGTCCACCGGGACGCGACGCGGCGCTCACCGCGCTCGAGACGCCCCACACCTTGCTGTCCGGCGACACCACCACGGTGCGCGTCACGGTTGCGGCAGGCGCGGCCGGTGTGGATGCCAGTCGAGTGGATGTGCGTCTCGATGACCTGGTGCTTGGCGCCGCACCGGTGATGGACATGGGCCCGTATGGTGAGCAGGTCATCGAGGTGCGCATCACGGCTGGTGGTGCGGAGCGCGCGGCGGTGCTGCGCGCGACGATACGAGCGGCGGGAGACATGGAGCCGCGCAACGACACCCTTGGCGTGGGAGTGGACGTGAGCCGCTCACCTGCGGCGGTGTTCGTCTCGACCGCGCCGGACTACGATGCCCGCGAGGCGGTGGCGGCACTGCGTGGAGTGACCTCGCTGCCGACGCGCGCATACTACCGCGTCGCGGCGGGCGCGTGGCGGGTCGAGGGCACGATGGCGCGAGTGGAGGAGGCCGCAGTGCGCGCGGCGTTGCGTGACGCGCCCATGGTGGTGCTCCACGGGGACACGAGCGTCTTCGGCCCGCCGCGAGCCGCGACGCGCGGTGCGCTGCTGCTGTTCGCGCCGCCGCTCGACGACGGGAGCGAGTGGTTTGCCGCCACCGCGCCCGCGTCGCCGCTCTCGGTGATCGTAGGCGCCATTCCGTTCGACAGCCTGCCGCCGCTCAGCGTCGCGGCCGTGCTCCCGCGCGGCGATTGGCAGGGGCTGACGGTGCGCCGCGGAGGCACGCCCGACGATCGGCGCCCGGCGCTCGTCGGATGGGACGCACCGCGACACATCGCGGTGCTGGGAGCGGCTGGATTCTGGCGGTGGCGGTTTCGTGGGGGCACGCGGGCGGACGCGTATGGTGCGTTCTTCGGTGCGGTGTACGACTGGCTGGCCGCCGGCAGGAGCGATCGCCGCGCCGCGGTTCCCGACGTCGGTCCGCAGCGTGCGGGTGCACCGATCCGGTGGCGCCGCGGTGCGAGCGGTGACAGCGTGGTCATCGTCACGATCACGCGTCGCTCCGCCACGGGACGCGTGTATTCGGTGCCGCTCCGTTTTCCGGACGGAGCGACCGTGACGGAGAGTGCACCACTGCCGTCCGGCGTCTACGACGCGCGAATGGATGGAGGCAACGCGGTACTCGTGGTCAATGCGTCGCGGGAGCTCGTGCCTCGCCGACCGACGATCACCACGGGACGCTCGGGCGTTGCGTCGGCACTCGGCGACGCGGTGGCACTCCGTTCCCTCGGGTGGCTGTACCTCCTGACGGTGGCGATGCTCTGTGGCGAGTGGCTCCTTCGCCGGCGGACGGGCGTGAAATAGGGTCATGCGCGACGGGCGGCGCGCGCGTCGTCGGCGATTGAGGAGGTCGGAGAACGCCGTGTAGCTTTCCGTATGCGCATACTGAAAAAGGTGGGCGATCTTCCCAAGCGATCCCTGTGGGACCGTATCAAGGATGTCGCCCTCATGGACGTCGCTGTCATCGCCCGTGGGGGCGTCGATGCGGGTTCGCTCGAACGGCTCGAGGAACTGCTGCTCGAGGCCGACATCGGCGTGCCGACGACATTGCGGCTCGTCGCCGAAGTCCAGCGCCTGGCCACGCTCGGGAAGGTGAAGAGCCAGGACGATTTTCTCCGCGCCCTGCAGGAGGAGATCACCAGCGCGCTGCGCGCTGGCAATAGCGACCCTGCTCTGCAGATCGCCGCCGCGTCTCCCACGGTCGTCCTCGTCGTGGGCGTCAATGGCGCGGGCAAGACGACGTTCATCGGCAAGCTGGCCGCGCGGCTCCGAGGCGAGGGCAAGCGCGTCATGGTGGCGGCGGGGGACACGTTTCGCGCCGGCGCGGTGGATCAGCTGCGCGTCTGGGCCGAGCGGACCGGGGCGGAGTTCATCGGTGCGAACGCCGGCGCCGATCCGGCCGCTGTGGCCTTCGATGCGATCGATGCGGCCGTGGCGCGCGGTGTGGACGTGCTGCTCGTGGATACCGCGGGTCGGTTGCACACGAGTGAGGGATTGATGACCGAGCTGAAGAAAATCTCGCGCGTCATCACCAAGCGGCTGCCCGCAGCGCCACACGAGACCCTCTTGGTGCTCGACGGCACCATCGGTCAGAACGCGGTGCAACAGGCCAGGATCTTCGCTGCTGCAGTGTCGGTCACCGGCCTCGTCGTGACGAAGCTGGACGGTACGGCGCGCGGCGGCGTCGTCGTGGCCGTGCACGAGGCGACGAACATCCCCGTCAAGTTCGTCGGGGTAGGAGAGCAGAGCGGCGACCTGCTTCCGTTCGACGCGCACGACTTTGCCGGGGAGCTGCTGGGCAGCGCGTGACGCGCGACGCGCCTCGCCGTCAGCGACTGCGGCTGGACACACCCGTCACCTACCTGAAGGGCGTCGGTCCGGTGCGGGCCGACGCGCTGCGACGGCTCGGGATCGTCGTCGCGGGCGACCTGCTCTATCACATTCCGCATCGATACGAGGACGCCAGCACGGTGGCGAGCATTGCGTCGCTCGAGACGGGGATGCAGGGCACCGTGATCGGCCGAGTCGTGTCCAAGGGCGTGCTCCCCACCCGCAAGGGACTGCGAATCTTCCAGGCCGTGCTGCGCGACGAGAGCGGTTTGATCGAAGTGTCGTGGCCGGGCCAGCCCTACCTCGATCGCACCATCGCGAAAGACGACGTCCTGCTGGTGAGCGGGAGCGTGCGCTTCTTTCACGGTCGGCAGTTGCAGCCACGCGAGTTCGTCAACCTGGGCAACGACGATTCGGGCACCGCGCAGGGACGAGTACTGTCGGTGTATCCGGCCACCGAGGGCCTGTCGTTCAAGGTGATTCGCGGCATCATCGAGGCCCATCTCGACGAGCTGTTGCCCCTCGTCACCGAGTATCTGCCCCGTGAGGTGCTCGCGGGCGCGGCGGTGCAGGGCATCGGCGATGCGCTACGCATGGTGCACCGTCCCTCGTCACTGGCCGAGGCGATGTCGGGTCGCGACCGCCTCGCGTTCGAGGAATTGCTGTTCGTTCAGCTGCTGCATCTGCGAGCCCGCGCCCTGTCGCGCGAAGTCAGGCGCGGCATCCGCTTCGAGAATCGACGGTCGCTCACGACGGCCTTGCGCGAGTCGCTCCCCTTTCAGCTCACCGGCGCGCAGGGTCGCGTGCTGCGCGAGATCTTCGCCGACATGTGCAGCGAGCGTCGCATGCAGCGGCTGCTCCAGGGCGACGTCGGCAGCGGAAAGACGATCGTCGCGATATTCAGCGCGCTCCTGGCGATGGAGAACGGCTATCAGGCGGCGATCATGGCGCCGACCGCGCTTCTGGCCGAGCAGCACCTGCGCTCGATGACGACCCTGTTGACGCCGCTCGGCATCGAGCCGTTGCTGGTGATGGGCAGCCTGCGATCGCGGGCCCGCAAGGCGCTCGCCCTTCGCCTGGCGGACCCCGCGCCCGCGCTGGTGATCGGCACACACGCGCTGGTGCAGGAGGCGACCGCATTCGCCCGCCTCGGGCTCGCCGTCGTGGATGAGCAACACCGCTTTGGCGTGGAGCAGCGCATGGCGCTGGGAGCCAAGGGTGAAGCGCCCGACGTGCTACTGATGACGGCGACGCCCATTCCGCGATCGCTCGCGCTCACCTTGTATGGCGACCTCGATCTGTCGCTCCTCGACGAGCGGCCGCCGGGCCGGCAGCCCGTCACGACCGCGCTCCGGCCGGAGGCGGCGCGCGACAGGGTGATGCAATTCGTCGAACGCGAGCTCGCGGCCGGTCGTCAGGCGTACGTCGTGTACCCGGTGATCGAGGAGTCCGAGAAGCTGGACTTGAAGGCGGCGACGACGATGTTCGATGTCCTGTCGGGCGGTCCGTTCTCCGGCCGCGTCACCGCACTGCTGCACGGACGATTACCGGCCGACGAGAAGGACGAGATCATGCGTCGGTTCCGCGATGGTGCGATCGAGTTGCTCGTGGCGACGACGGTGATCGAGGTCGGCATCGACGTGCCGAATGCGACGGTGATGCTGATCGAGCACCCGGAGCGATTCGGGCTGTCGCAGCTGCATCAACTTCGCGGGCGCGTGGGTCGCGGCGCCGAGGCGTCGTACTGCATCCTGCTCGGCGACGTGGGGCCTGAGACGAAGCAGCGGCTCGACGTGTTCGTGGGCAGTGACAACGGGTTTGAGATCGCGCGTGCGGACCTGCAGCTGCGCGGAATGGGTGATCTCTTCGGCGAGCGCCAGAGCGGGGTGCCGACCTTTCGGGTCGCGGACCCGCTGCGCGACGAACGACTGAACGAGCAGGCGCGTGCCGCCGCGGACCGACTGCTTGCCGGCGATCCCGAGCTCGACGCGCCAGCGCACGCACCGCTGCGTCGGGTGATGGGCGAGCGTTACGCGCGGTCGCTGGAACTCTTCAGAATCGGGTGACGTGAAATCGCTTCGCGCGGCTCAGGGATTCGGCTGCGCCAACCGCCGCTTGATCCGTTCCAGCTCGGCGTTCGCCTTGGACAGTTCTTCCTTCAACCGATGGATTTCTTCGTCGCGTGCCTTCTCATCCGCTTTGACATCAGGCTTCGCGTCGGTTCGCGGCGCCCCCACACCTGCAGGGTTCTCCGGCGTGACACTGACGCGGTCGAGCTGCACCGCCACACGCCGTAGCGCGGTGGCGGCGCTCGGATGCGCCACGGTCACCGGCCCATTCAGATACCCGTCCAGCAGCAGGAGGGCGTCCTGTGGTCCCGCGGTCAGATTGGCCGGATCGAGACGGAAGAGCGCGCGCCACAACGCCGTCTCCGCCGCCTCGGGCGTGTTGGCGCGACGCTCGGCGAAGTCGGCGAGCATCCGGTCCGCCACGCCGAATCGCCCCGCGGCCACCTCGGCTTCCGCGAGCAGCAGCGTCTCTGCGAACTCGGCGCCAACGGGCGCCGGTCGTGCGGAGTTGGCGGCACGCAACGACGAACACCCCATGGCGAACAGCCCGGCAGCGAGCGCGGAGCGCAACACGATTGTGCGAACGAGACTCATGCCGACGGATCCGTGACGTGGGATTGCTGGGCGCTACTCCGGCGGCGCTCCCGTACGACCACCGGAAGCGAGAGCGTGAACATTGTCCCCGTGCCGACGCTGCTCTCGCAATGGATGCGTCCACCGTGCGCCTCGACGATCTCCTTTGCAATCGCCAGGCCGAGCCCCGTGCCCTTCGCCGAAGCGGCGCGCTGGTTGTCGGCCTGGTAGAACTTCTCGAAGACATGCGGAAGCTGTGGCTCGGGAATGCCGGCTCCGGTGTCCCGCACGGTGATGAGGATCGAGTTCTCCGACGGCGATGCCGTGAGTTCCACGACGCCTCCGGCCTGCGTGAACTTGAACGCGTTGGACAGCAGATTTCCCGTCACCTCGTTGATGCGCTCGGGATCCCAGACGACGGACTCCGGCAGCGCGTCTCGCCGGACGATGCGGAAGTCGATCTGGCGCTGGACGGCAAGCACGTGAAACGTTCGCTCAAGCTCGTCGAGCATCGTGCTGAACTGGATGCGGCGCGGCTCGATTCGCCCCCCGCCCGCCTCGAAACGACTCACGTCGAGGAGTTGCGAGGCCAGTCGCGCGAGTGTGCGCGCCTGAAGGCTGATCGTCTCCGTGACCTGCTGCTGCTTCTCCGTCAGCTGGCCGTAGATCCCCTCCTGCATGAGCTGGAGGTAGCCAAGAATCACATTGATCGGCGTCTTGAGCTCATGAGACGCGATCGAGACATATTCGGCCTTCAGCTTGTCCAGCTCCGCGAGCTGGCGGCTCATCTCGCGAAAGCTGATCGCCAACCGACCAAATTCGTCGCGACGGTCGGTCTGGTAGGCGAGTGCGTGCCCCAACGCTCCATCGGCAACGGCGCGCATGCCTTCCTCGAGCGCCGTCACCGGACCGCTGATGGAGCGGGTCAGCCAGAACGCGATGGCGCCGGCGAGGGCGAGTGCGACGATGAGCGCGACCAACGACACGCGTTCCGCCTCGGTCAGCGCCGATTCCGCCTCGAGCACGCGCGCGGTCGTCCGCCCGCGGAGCACCTGCTCCACGGGCGAGAGGGCGAGGTCGGCATCGCGCAGCGCGGGGCCGATCGTCACGCGCGAGATCGAGTCCGCCTGCTCGCCGCGGCCGGCACGCATCGCGATGTACTCCGCCTCGCTCGCGGGACGCACGGTCGCCAGGTCGCGCCTGATGCGCCCCGACGCACTGTGCAGCTGAAACCTGTCGAGCGAATCCGCGAGGATCTCCGCGTGCCGGAGCGCGGTTCGGAACTCCTCATGCACCGCATCGCTCTGGACGATGCCGAGTGCCACTTCGCGCGCTCGGACGTCGGACAACGCATCTCGCAGCCGGCCGAGCAGAAGCGACGCCTGAAACTCGCCCTCGCGTAGGCTTCGTACCTGACCGTGCAGCGCCTGCATCGAGGAGCGGGCTACCACGAGTGGTACGACGAGGACGGCGGCGATGATGACGAGGCCGAGGGCGAGCCTCGAGCGCAGGGTCATGAGGAGTGACTGCTGGTGCGGGTAGACGTGCATGGAGCGGAATGGCAGCCGGACCGCCCTTTGCCGCACCGGTGAGGGGGTGTACCATTGGAGGCTCGGCCCTCAGGCGCCGCCGATGCGTCCTCGCGTCGAGCGGCGCGCCTGTTCGGGGATTCTAGACGAGGCGCGATCTTCGCGCCACTCGCCCGCTACCCGAGACATGACCACGGCTCCGTCGCTCCGCATCTCCGAGTTGCCCGCGCACGCGGGCCAGCACGTCGTCGTGCGTGCGTGGGTCACACACGTCCGCTCGTCAGGCAAGGTCGCATTTGCGGCGCTGCGCGACGGCACCGGAGTCGCGCAGGCCGTGTTCGTGAAGAGCCAGGTTGGCGACGACCTGTGGGCACGCTTTGCCGAGCTCACCACCGAGACCTCCGTGGAAATCGCTGGCGAGGCGCGCGTGAATCCCCGCGCGCCGTCCGTGCTCGACATCGGCGTCACGCGCCTCGAGATCATCGGCCCGAGCCCGAGCGATTATCCGATCCAGCCGAAGGAGCACGGTATCGACTTCCTGCTGGACCATCGGCACTTCTGGCTCCGGTCGCCGCGCCAGCGCGCGATCATGATGATCCGGAACGAGGTCGAGCAGGCGATCCATGACTTCTTCTACGAACGCGGCTTCCTGCGAGTGGATACGCCCATCCTCACGGCTGCCATCGGCGAGCGCTCCGGCTTGTTCGCGACGGAGTACTTCGAAGAAGGCACGGCGTATCTCGCCCAGACAGGTCAGCTCTACGGAGAGGCGGCGGCCGCGGCGTTCGGAAAGATCTACACCTTCGGCCCCACGTTCCGCGCCGAAAAATCCAAGACCCGCCGCCACCTGACGGAGTTCTGGATGATCGAGCCGGAGGTGGCGTGGAACGACTCCGAGGCCAACATGAAGCTGCAGGAAGACTTCGTTGAATTTCTCGTGCAGCGCGTCGTGCAGCGTCGCCGGCCCGAGCTGGACGAGCTGGAGCGCGACGTCTCGAAGCTCGAGCGCATTACGGCGCCATTTCCCCGACTGAACTACACCGACGCCGTGGCCCTCGTGCAACGCAAGGGAAGCACGGCGAAGTGGGGCGACGATCTCGGCGCCGAGGATGAAGCGCTGATCGTGGAGGACTACGACAAGCCGGTCTTCGTCTTCAACTATCCGAAGGAAGCGAAGGCGTTCTACATGAAGGAGAACCCCGACGATCCGCGCACCGTGCTGTGTGACGACCTGCTGGCGCCGGAAGGGTTCGGGGAGATGATCGGCGGCTCGCAACGCGAGGACGACTACGACAAGTTGCTCGCGCGTATCAAGGAGGAAGGGCTGCCGGTCGAGGCGTACGACTGGTATCTGGATCTGCGACGGTACGGGACCTTCACGCACGCCGGGTTCGGACTCGGCCTCGAGCGCACGATCGCGTGGATCTGCGGCATCCAGCACATTCGCGAAGTGATCGCCTTTCCGCGGATGATGCACCGGCTGCGGCCGTAGTACCACCTCTCATTGCTCAGGGCTCACCGCTTCTCGCTGCCAGCTCCCGCACATTCTTGCTGCCGTGCAGTTAGCGGTGAACGGTGAACGAACTGCACCACTGCAGGCCACCATCGCCGGATAGCCAGCGAGCCTGGGGCGTGAAGCGTGAAGCGGTGAGCGATGGGCGATGAGGAGCATGCCCCTCATTGCTCAGCGCCCACCGCTTCTCGCTGCCGGCTCCCGCGCTCTCCCGCTGCAGTTGACGGTACACGGTAAACGGTGACCCGCAGAGCTCACACCGTCAGCGGCCACCCCTCACCCGTCACCCGTCGATCGCTCCCCGTTCCCCCCACCGGTTCTCTTCGTCTCGTTCCATAGCTCGTCGAGGGCCTCGAGCCCGGCGGATTGAACCTCGATCCCGCGGGATTTTGCCAGCACCTCCACGTCCTGAAACCGCCGGGCGAACTTCGTGTTCGCCCTGTCCAGCGCGAGCGAGGGATGCACGCCGAGCTTTCGGCACAGGTTCACCGCGGAGAACAGCAAGTCGCCCAGTTCCATCTCCAGGGCGGGATGGGGCACTCCGTCACCACTGACGTGTGCGCCGACGGCGATCTCCGCACGAACCTCCGCCAGCTCCTCCTCCACCTTGGCCGCCGGACCGGCAGCGTCGGGCCAGTCGAACCCCACGCCCGCCGCGCGGTCCTGCAGACGGAACGCCCGGTGCAGGGCGGGGAGGTCCGCCGGCAAGCCGTCGACGAGGCTCGCGCGCGTTCTCGCTTTCATCTCTTCCCAGTTCGGTCGCTCACCCCCCTCGTACAGGTGCGGATGGCGCGACTTCATCTTTCGGAGGAAACCTTCCGCTACGTCGCCGAAGTCGAACGCATGCCGCTCCTCCGCGACCACACTGTGGAAGAGCACCTGAAGCAGCAGATCACCGAGCTCCTCGCGAAGCTGGGTGTCGTTCCCGGCACGGATCGCGTCGTCCACCTCATACGCTTCCTCGATGAGATATGGGCGCAGCGACTCGTGCGTTTGGGCCGCATCCCAGTCGCATCGCCGTCGCAGATCCTTCATCAGTTCAAGGGCCTCCGACAGCCCCGCCTTTTCTTGCATCAGCCTCCTCCGCCCCGTATGTTGTTCATTCTTCACATGATAGCGAATCGCGCCGTCCCATGACACGCGCCTGGGTCGAGATCGACTTGGACGCGCTGTGCCGCAACGGGGCTGCCGTGGCGGCACGTGCGGGCGTGCCCCTGCTCCCCATGGTGAAGGCCGATGGGTATGGACTCGGCGGCCTGCGCGCCGCGCTCGCGCTCGATCGACTCGACCCGTGGGGTTTCGGTGTCGCTACGGTGCACGAAGGCGATGAGCTGCGGCGCGGAGGCATCACCCGGCCTGTCATCGTGTTCACTCCCATCCTCCGCAACGAGATCGACGCATTGCGCCGCGGTGACCTGACGCCGGCGCTCGGTGATCCTGCCGTGATCGAGTCGTGGGCGCGAACGGGTCGGCCCTGGCACCTCCAGATCGACACGGGCATGTCGCGCGCGGGCATGCAGTGGGATCTCGTCGCCGAGCATCGTGCGCTCCTGACGCGGGCGCGGCCCAACGGAGTGTTCACGCACTTCCATTCCGCCGAACTGGACGACGCGAGCCGGGGCGAGCAGGAGCAGCGATTCGATCAGGCACTGGCTGCCCTCCCCGACGTCCCGACACTGGTGCACGCCGAGAACGGCCCGGCAGTGGAGCGTCGCGCGCCGTCCCGCTGGAGCGTATGCCGACCGGGCATCTTTCTCTACGGCGTCGCCGGCTTCGAGGGCGGTGCAATCGCACCCGATCCGGTCGTCAGCATGCGGGCTCGCATCGTTGAGCTGCGGACGATTCGGGACGGAGAGTCGGTCAGCTATGACGCAACCTGGCGTGCGAGCGGCACGCGGCGCATCGCCACCGTTCCTGTGGGTTACGCCGATGGGTATCAACGCAGCCTGAGCAACCGAGGAGAGGCGCTGCTAGCGGGTCGTCGAATCGCCGTCACGGGTCGCGTGACAATGGACATGACCATGTTCGACGTGACGGACACGGACGCGGATCTCGGTGACGTGGTGACCCTTCTCGGGCGACAGGGCGACGACGTCGTCACGGTGAGCGAGATGGCCACTCGCGCCGGTCTCTCGCCCTACGAGATCCTCACGGGCCTGCGGCTGCGACTGCCCCGCCGATATGCCGAAGGGGCGCGCGAGGTGGTGGCTGCGTGAGGCGCCGCGCCGTGATTCTCGTGCTCGACGGTGTCGGCATCGGCGCCGCCCCCGACGCTGCCGCGTATGGCGACGTCGGCAGCGACACGCTCGGGAATCTCGCGCGAGCGCGCGGAGCGCTCGTGCTGCCGAACCTCGCCATGGCGGGGCTGGGCAACATCGCCGCGCTGCCAGGGGTCGACCGGACGTCCGAGCCGGCCGCGGCGTGGGGACTGATGCGTCCCGCGTCTGCGGGCAAGGACAGCACGGCGGGCCACTGGGAGATGGCCGGTGTGCGCCTCAGCAAATTGTTCCCGACGTACCCCAACGGATTTCCCGCCGACGTGCTCGATGCGTTCTCACGAGCCACCGGCCGCGCGGTGTTGGGTAATGTGGCCGCCAGTGGCACGGACATCCTCGCCCGATGCGGCGAGGAGCACGAGCGGTCCGGCGCATGGATCGTGTACACCTCCGCCGACTCCGTCTTCCAGATCGCGGCGCACGAAGGGGTCGTTCCGCTGGCGGAATTGTACGCGGCGTGTCTCGTGGCGCGCCGCCAACTCGTTGCGCCCCATGATGTCTCGCGCGTCATCGCGCGGCCCTTCGCCGGCGCGGCAGGCGCCTACGAGCGGACGACGAATCGTCGCGACTACTCGATCGAGCCGCCAGGAGAAACGCTCATCGACGCGCTCGCCGCCGCGGGTGTGCCTCGCGCCGGTGTGGGAAAGGTGGATGACCTTTTCGCGGGCCGGCACCTCCGAGCGCGACACACCAGCAGCAACGCCGAGGGTATCGAGGGAATTCTCGAGTGGCTGCGGGGTAGTCAGGGTGGGTTGCTGTTCGCCAACCTTGTAGATTTTGATACGCTGTACGGGCACCGCAACGACGCGGAGGGATTCGAGCGCGCGCTGCGCGAGTTCGACGACGCCCTGCCGGCCATATGCGACGCACTCCGCGAGGACGATCTGCTGTTCATCACCGCCGACCACGGCAACGACCCCACGACCGGCTCCAGCGACCACGCGCGCGAGAACGTGCCGTTGCTCGTCTTCGGCGACCCCGTCCATCCGGTTCCGCTTGGCGAGCGCGAGACGTTCGCCGACCTGGGCGCGACGGTCGCCGAGTGGCTCAACGTCGGTTTTCGAGGCGGTGGCCAGTCGTTCCTGCCCGCGCTGGAGCGCGGCCATTGACGACGCTTGCGGACGATCTGGCACCCGGCTCGCGTCAGCGCACGGTGCTCGCCGAGCGCGCCATGTCGGCCAAGGAGCGAGCGTACGCCCCGTACTCCGGCTTCCGCGTGGGCGCGGCGTTGCTGGCCATCGACGGAAGCATTACCGAAGGGTGCAATGTCGAGAATGCGTCATATCCGGCCGGGATGTGCGCGGAGCGTGGTGCGATCTCGACCGCGGTGGCCCGCGGTGTTCGCGATTTCGTGGCGATCGTCATCGCGACGGACGCGGAACAGCCCACACCGCCTTGCGGCATCTGTCGGCAGGTCATGATGGAGTTTGCACCTCGGCTCGAGGTGATCAGTGTGACGCGTGGTGGCGCGGACGCACGCTGGACGATGTCGGATCTACTTCCCGCAGCCTTTACGCCAACGTCGCTGGGGCGCCGATGACGCGCCACGGCCTCGACGGACGGAGTGTACGTAGTGCCTGATCGGA
>JBDSSY010000195.1:0-5334 GCA_039928585.1 Gemmatimonadaceae bacterium
GGCGTGTGCTCCGTAGCGGCAATCCCTGACACATGATCATCGGACACCTCGCCGTCGCGTATGCGGCACGCGCACGCTGGCGCCGTATTTCCCTGCCGTGGCTGCTGCTCGCGACGATGGCGCCCGACCTCCTGCGCCTCTGCCTCGTGCCTTGGGGCATCGGGTTGAGGTCGCGAAACGACTACTCGCACGCGCTCCCCTGGAGCGTCGGGCTCGCGGCGGGCGCGGCGCTCGTCGCGTGGATGGTGCGACGGAATAAGGAAACGGCGTGGGTGATCGGACTGGTCGTGCTTTCGCACATCGCCCTCGACATGCTGTCCGGACGCAAGCCGTTGTGGGTGGGCGGACCGAACGGTCTGAACCTTCAGCAATTCGAACCGCTGGAGTTCGTCATCGAAGGCGCACTCCTGTACGTCGGTTGGCGCCTGCTCCGCCAACGCGAGCGAACGCACCTGGCGGCTCGACGGCTCGTGCTCGCCGTATTGCTGCTGGGCGAGATCGCTTACCTGACGACGACGCTCCTTGCCCGACCGTACGCTTCGCGATGCATCGAGCACCCGCTGCAGCCCTGTTGGATACGGCGTCACGACCGGCCGCCCACATAGCGCTGCGGCTCCACGGTCAAGTCACTCCCCTTTGTCTTTGCCCCGGTCGACGGTCATATTCCCCGCCATGACCGACCACCAGTCTACCATCCTCGACGGGCGCGCCATGGACCGCACGCTGCGGCGGATGGCCGATGAGATCGTCGAGCTGAACGACGGCACCGACGACCTCATCATCGTCGGTATCCAGCGCCGAGGAGTCCAGCTCGCCGCACGCATCGTCGCCTCGATCAACGAGCGCGAAGGGGTCGACGTACCGAACGGCGCGCTCGACATCACGCTTTATCGCGACGACCTGCAGACGGTGGGGCCGCGTCCCGTCGTCGGGCCGACGAATCTGCCGTGGGCCATCGACGGAAAGTGCGTCGTGATCGTGGATGACGTGCTGTACACCGGCCGCACGGTGCGCGCCGCGCTCGACGAGCTTGCCGACTTCGGGCGCGCACGCCGCATCGCCCTCGCCGTCCTGATCGACCGCGGCGGTCGCGAGCTGCCGATTCAGCCCGACGTGGTGGGCAAGACGGTTGAACTCGCGAGTGGGGGTAGCGTCGACGTCATGGTCAAGGAGCTCGATGACCGCGACGCGGTGACGATGACGGGCGCCGAGGGGAAGTGACGGCCAGCGAATCGCTCGGCAAGGACCTGCTCGGCCTGGAACACCTGTCGAGCGATCAGATCCGCCTCATTCTCGATACCGCCGAACCGTTCAAGGAGATCAGTGAACGGGCGATCAAGAAGGTGCCCACGCTGCGCGGCTCCACGATCGTCAATCTGTTCTTCGAAGCGTCCACGCGCACCCGCATCTCGTTCGAGTTCGCGGAGAAGCGGCTGTCGGCCGATACGGTCAACGTCGCCTCCACCGGCTCCAGTGTGAGCAAGGGCGAGACGCTCGTCGACACGGCGCGGAATCTGGAAGCCATGCGTATCGACATGGTCGTGATCCGTCACGGTGCGTCGGGCGCCGCGCAGTTCCTCGCCGAGCGGATCGAATCCAACGTCATCAACGCGGGCGATGGAACGCACGAGCACCCGACACAGGGCCTGCTCGACATGCTGACCCTGCGCGACCGCTTCAAGCGGCTCGAGGGCCTGAAGGTGTGCATCTGCGGCGACGTGCTGCACTCGCGCGTGGCGCGCTCGAACATCTGGGGCTTGCAGAAGATGGGCGCGGAGGTGGCCGTGTGCGGGCCGCGATCGCTCCTGCCGAACGCCATCGCGGAGTTCGGCGTGACGGTGTTCGAACACATCGAGGACGCGATCCAGTGGGCCGACGCGCTCAACATTCTCCGATTGCAATTGGAGCGCATGCAGGGTGGCTACATCCCCTCGCTGCGCGAATACAACCGCGTCTTCGGTGTATCGCGCGAGCGGCTCGAGCGCGCGCCGAAAGACATCCTCATCCTGCATCCCGGCCCGATGAACCGGGGTGTCGAGATCGACTCCGACGTGGCGGACGGACCGCACAGCGTGATTCTGAATCAGGTGACCAACGGCGTGGCCGTCCGGATGGCTGTGCTCTATCTGCTCGCGGGTGGACGGCCGGAGCTGGCCGAAGCTGCCAAGGGCGGAGGGAGTCGATGAGCGTGCCCGCGCTCCTGCTGCGCGGCGGCCGGCTCGTCGATCCCTCGCAGGGCCTGGACGAAATCGGCGATCTGTTCCTCGTGAACGGCCTCATCGAGGGAAGCGGCCACCTCGGCGAGATCCGCCGCGACGGCGCGCTCGAGACAATCGACTGCACGGGGCAGGTGGTGTCGCCAGGCTTTGTGGATGTGCACTGCCACCTGCGTGAGCCGGGCCGCGAAGAAGTGGAGACGATCGTCACGGGCGCCCGCGCGGCGGCGGCCGGCGGATTCACCGCCGTCTGCGCGATGCCCAACACGGATCCCGTGACCGACAACCAGGCGGCCGTCGGCTTCATCATCCGTCAGGCGCAGCGGGCAGGCGGGGCACGCGTGTATCCGATCGGCGCGATCTCCATCGGCCAGATGGGCCAGACGCTCGCCGAATTCGGCGAGATGGTCGGCGCCGGCGCGGTTGCCGTGAGCGACGATGGCAAGCCGGTCGTGAGCGCGCAACTCATGCGCACTGCGCTCGAATACGCGCGCACGTTCGGCATTCCCGTCGCCGATCACTGCGAGGAGCCCACACTCGCGGCCAACGGCGCCATGAACGAGGGCATCATCAGCGCACGGCTGGGCCTGCGAGGCATCCCGGCCGAAGCCGAAGAAATCATGGCCATCCGCGATATCCTCCTGGCACGACTCACCGGAGGACACATCCATCTCTGCCACATGAGCACGAAGGGCTCGGTGGAACTGATCCGGTGGGGCAAGGACCGGCACATCAACGTGACGGCGGAAGTGTGCCCGCATCATCTCTCGTTGACCGAGGAGGCGGTGGAGGGGTACGACACGAACGCCAAGATGAATCCGCCGCTACGCACGGCGGCCGACGTCGCGGCGCTCCAGGAGGCGGTCAAGGATGGCACCATCGACGTCATCGCAACCGATCACGCGCCACATCATTACGACGAGAAGGAGCGGGAGTTCGCCGATGCGCCCAATGGCATCGTCGGACTGGAGACGGCACTCGCCGTGAATCTCACCTGGCTCGTGCATCGCGGCGTGATCGACCTGCCGATGCTGGTGGAACGCATGGCCTGCGCTCCTGCGCGCATCTTCAAGCTTCCCGGCGGCACGCTGCGACGCGGTTCGGTGGCGGACGTGACCGTCTTCGATCCCGATGCGACGTGGACGGTCGATCCGGCCAGGTTCAGGTCCAAGGGCCGCAACACGCCGTATGCTGGTCACACGTTGCGCGGACTTGTCGACGTGACCGTCGTGGATGGACGGGTGATTCATCGCCGCGAGCAGTGATCGCTCACAGTCGAACCGTTGCGAGGTCGCAGGACAATTCGTCCGCATTCGGGTGAGTGGTTGATCCGCGGTGTTTTGCTTATGATCAGCGCACGGGTGTGCGGTGGCCCGAGGCGAGCACCTCACGAGGGAGAGCGGCGATGAGGGACGAGAACCCACGCGACGACGCGGGGAAGGTCGAATCGACGGGCAGCGACTCGACGACCTCCACGGTCGGCGAGCTGATGGAGGAGCGTCGTCGCTACGAACTGTGGCTCGGGGCGCTCGAGGCGAAGCGTGCCGAAACGCCCAAGCACGTCTACTCCCGTGTCCACGCCGACTATACGTCGCGGCTCGAGTCGGTCATCGGTCGCTTGAGCGGCCAGGTCGAGGGCCTCCGCTCCGAGCTCACCACGCTCACCACGCGCATCGCGTCGATCGAGGAGCAACAGCACCGCGCGCGCGACGAGCGCGCCGAGGCGGAACTGCGCGCACATGTCGGCGAGACGACGTCGTCGGAATGGGACACGGCGGCGGCGAAAGCCGACGCCCTGATCGCCGATCTGGGTCGCCAGCACGTCGAGGCCGAAGGTGCGCTCGCCCGTACGAGGGATTTTCTGGCCAACGCCGAGCGTCCGGCCACCCCTGTCATCGCCGCCGCTCCCATCTCGCCGTCCCCGACGGCGGGCGGAGGGGACGCCTCGACGGAACTGCCGTTCGCGCCGTCGCGTGGAACGACCAACGTGCCGGTCCAGCGCACGGCGCTCGGACCGTTGCCGGCCGCAGCCCGCCTTCGTCCGCTGCCGGGTCGGGAGGAGGCGCCAGGCGTCATGAATCCCCCGGAGACACGCGCTCCCAATTTTGATGAGTTGGCGTTCCTGAACTCCGTGGTGGACGAGGATGCCCCGCCAGAAGAGCCAGCGTATCGACCCACGGCCGCTGCACACGTGGAGCCGGTGGCGCGTCCCGCACCCCCACCGAGCCGCAATCCATTCGCCCAGCGCGCGCAGGACAAGATCATCAACAACGACGGCGCGGCTGGCCCCAAGATCGAGTCGAAGCGCGCGGCGGGTAAATCCGGGCTCGCCTCCAACGTCAGCGGCAATAATCCCATCGTCCTGCGCGACAAGTCGAACGAGGCGTCGAAGACCCTCAAGTGCGGCGAGTGCGGTGCCACCAACTATCCCACGGAATGGTACTGCGAACGCTGCGGCGCCGAGCTGGCATCGATGTGACAGGGTGATGCGACAGCCACCAACGAACGACGCCGGTCAGCGAGGCTGACCGGCGTTGTGTTTTTTGCTTCTTCCTGGACGACGCTATGCGGCGACAGCCTTGGCCATCCGGCTCTTGTGTCGTGCCGCGAGATTCTTGTGCACCAGTCCCTTGCGGGCGGCCCGATCGAGCAGGGTCACGGCGTCCATCTTCTCTTCAGCGGTGGCCTCAGGTGCCTTCGCCTTCTTGAGAGCGGTACGCAGGGCAGAGCGCTGGGCGCGGTTGCGCACGGTCGCGGCGCGCGACTTCCGCATGTTCTTTTTCGCGGATGCGATATTCGGCACTGACATCTCCAAAAATTCGGTAGAGCTCGCGCATGTCGCGAAGGGGTGAAACTAGGCGGACCCAAGGGCGAAGTCAAGCTGGCACAGCGCTTTACTCTCCTCCCGGCGAGGACTAGTTTACGCCCGTTGCGCCACCTTGGCTCGCAGGGTGGCCGCTGACCTCGCCCGCCTCCTGTTGCAGATCCTTCAAAGCATTCTCCTCGTCCTTCCCGTGCTGCTGTTTTCCGTGATCGCACACGAGATCGCCCACGGATTGGCGGCACTGAGGCAGGGAGACCGAACGGCGCTCGAGGCGGGACGGTTGAGCTGGAACCC
>JBDSSY010000196.1:0-7509 GCA_039928585.1 Gemmatimonadaceae bacterium
TACCGACCTACCGACCTACCGACCTACCGACCTACCGACCTACCGACCTACCGACCTACCGACCTACCGACCTACCGACCTACCGACCTACCGACCTACCGACCTACCGACCTACCGACCTACCCCCTCATCCACCGCTCCACATTCTCCGCCACGAAGGCGTCGTCGCCGAGTGCCGGGTGCTGGCGGCACACGCGATCGATCTCCTCGGCCTGACCGGCCGAGAGCGTCTCGGTAGGGTCGAGGCACCACGTGCCCTGCAGCAGGCCCTGCCGGCGAAGCACCTCGTGTATGCCCGGGATGCAACCGGCGAAATCGTGTGCGGCGTCGAAGATCGCGCCGTTCGCGTCGGTGAGCGCCGCCGCCTCCGTCAGCCACGATGCGTCGAGCGGCGCATCGCGTAGCGCTCGCACGCGCTCGAGCAGCTGCACCGCCGTGCGCGTCCACACTGCCCACTGACCCAGCAGGCCCCCAACGATGTGCCGCACTCCCGCTCGGCCACCTCGCTGCACGGGAAACGCGGTGAGCAGGTCGCTCACGATGGTGTCGTCGTTGCCCGTGTAGAGTGCCAGGTCATCGCGCCCCGAGTCGGCAACGGCTCGGACGACGTCCAGCGTGCGATACCGGTTGAACGGGGCGATCTTGATCGCCCACGCGCTCGGGATCTCGGCGAACTCCCGCCAGAAGCGATAGCTCAGCACTCGTCCACCAACGGCCGGCTGCAGATAGAAGCCGAACAGCGGCAGCACGTCGGCCACGGCGCGGCAGTGCTGGATCAGCTGTGCTTCGCTCGCCGTCGCCATGGCGCCGAGACTGAGCAGGACGACATCGTAACCCAGCGCGGCGGCAATTTCCGCCTCGCCCGTGGCTTGGCGCGTGTCGCCCACCGCACCGGCGACGAGCGCGAAGGGTCCGTCGGCGCCGGCGCGCACCGAGCGCGCCGTATCGGCCGCCAGTTCCAGCACGGGGCGATAGAGCCCGTGATGCGGATGGCGAATGGCGAACTGCGTGGTGTGCACGCCCACGGCGATGCCGCCCGCGCCAGCGTCGACGTAGTAGTGCGTGAGCGCGCGTTGTCGACGCTCGTCGAGCGTGCGACGCGCAGTCAGCGCGAGCGGATGCGCCGGGATGACCTGGCCGCGCTGCAGATGCGCCCGGACACTCAGCCGTTCAGAAGTCGCCATCGCGCGTCTGGAAACCAGTCGGCTTTCCGAGCAGCGAACCGCCCCGTGCGATCCAGTCCGCAACCCAGTCGAGCAGAGTCTCGAGCGGAAGGAGAGGACGATCGAGCAGCTCGCGCATGCGGGTGCTGTCGCTCAGCAGCGCGTTCGCGCCCTCGCTGCCGGCATACCGGGGCGCGATGCCGAGGCGAGTGCCCAGTGCATCGGCAAGGTCGGCGACACGGAGGGTCGCCTGGCCGGCGACGTTGATGACGTATGGCTCCGGCGCCGCGGCCCGCGCCAGCGCGGCGAGCGCGAAGGCGTTCGCATCGCCCTGCCAGAGGACGTTCACGTAGCTCATCGAGAGGTCCACCGGCTCCTTCGCGATGATGCGTGACGCGAGATCGGTGAGCACGCCGTAGCGCAGGTCATGCGCGTAGTTCAGCCGCACGATGGACACGCGCGTGCCATGTCGCGCCGCGCTCGCGGCGAACAGTCGTTCCCGTGCGAGACAGGACCAGGCGTACTCGCCCACCGGCGCGAGGTCGTCCGTCTCGCGCGATCCGCCACGCGCGACTGGAGTGAGCGGATAGACGTTTCCTGTGGAGAACACGACGACGCGGGTACCGGCGAACCGTTCTGCGACGAATGCCGGTACGGCCGCATTCATGGCCCATGTGGCCGACGGATTACCCGACGTCCCGAACTTCTGCCCTGCCATGAAGACGACGTGCGGTGCGCTCGGCAGGCGATCCACCTCGCGCGGGTCGCGCAGGTCAGCGCGGCACGTCTCGATGCCGTCGGCGCGCAGCGAGGTCTCCGCCGCCGGCTGCGTCCAGCGCGACACGGCGATGACGCGCCGCGCGGGGTCGGCGCGCTTCAGCATGCGCGCAAGGGACGGCCCCATCTTCCCGCCGGCACCGAGCACGATGACGTCGCCCGGAATTTCCCGCAGCGTCGCGACGAGCGAGGCGCAGGGTCGCGACAGCAACTCCTCCAGCGCGCCTTCCGAGTGCGGAGCGCGCTCGGCCACGCTCATCCGGCGCGCGTGTGTCCCGCCAGCTCGGCGGCCAATTCCCGCTGGAGCACACGTCGCTCGGCGTCGATCAGCTCGCGCGTGCGGTCGCGCAACGCCGCGACATCCTGGTTCGTCATGCCGGTCGTGGGAATCGGTGCCATCACCCGCGCCTTTGCGCGCGCGCGACGAAAGGCGAAGCTGTGCTTGGCCATGCAGTCGCGCGTGCCGGCGACGGCGATGGGGAGGATCGGCACGCCCGCCTCGATCGCGAGCTTGAATGCGCCGTCCTTGAACGGCAGCAGCTCATCGGTCATGGAGCGCGTGCCTTCGGGAAAGATCATCACGCTCACCCGCTTGGCGAGCCGGTCTCGGCAGCCCTGCATGGCGCTCACGACGCTCTCGCGTTTTCCGCGCTTGATCGGGACGTCGCGGGCCATGCGCATCATCCAGCCCATGACGGGAATGCGAAAGATCGTGTCCTTCGACAGCCACTTCATCTCCCAGGGAAAATGGCTGATGAGGAAGATGTCGGCGTACGATTCGTGGTTGGACACCGCGACGTACGGAAGCCGTGGATCCGCCGGCGCGACACCATCGGTCTCGAAGTGCCAGAGCGGATTGAGCCTGGCAGCCGCCATGGCCAGCTGACGGAACGCACGTCCGGCGTGGTATCGGCCGCGGTCGAACGGCGCGGTGACCATCCAGATCGCGGCGACGTAAAAGAAGCCGACGATCACCACGCCGATCGAGACGACCCAAGCCCAGGCGCTGAGAATGTGTTGCATGCGACGCGGGGAGACGCGCGCGAACTCTGTCAGGCCTGGGCGGGCGGCAGCACGATGCCCGCCTGATCGGCCATCTTCTGCGCCGCCTCGGCCGCGACGAATCCCACCTTGCTGTGCATCCCATCGCAGAACGGCTTCTTCGTGGACGCGCCGCAGCGGCAGAGCGCGATCGTCGTCTTGCCTTCGGGAAGCGGAATCGCATTTCCCTCCTGATCGACGAGCGCAATGTCGCCCTGCGTGAGGTCGATGCGGTACGGGCCGTTGTGGCGGACGGTGATGGTAACGGGCATTATGAGTGTCGGGAGAGGAACGACCCGCCAGGTGCGGGCGACGTCCGGGCGCCAGTCGCGGAGTTCGCGCGTGATCGCATCGGCGGTCGCAAGCTCACCACGCGGGCATCGCTCCACCAGTCCCGGCAGGTCGCCAATGCCAGCGTGGGCAGCGCATTCGAGCTCACACCTCCAGGGCGTGCTGCGCGTGGCGTTTCACGCGGGCGAGCATCGCGTTCAGGCCGGCCTCACGGCCGGCGAGCCCGATGCCGTCCATCATCTGTCGCACGAAATCGTCGGGAATGGCGAGCGTCGTACGCGGCGGCTGGCCGTTGATCGCCGAAAAGAGGATGGCGAGGAATGCCGCGATGGTGGGCGACTGTCGCGCGTTGAGGTCGGCGTAGAAATGCAGGGTGCCGTCCACCACCTCGGGGAACAGATCGACCCGGGTCTGGCATTCAGGAACGGTGAACGCGGCGCGATCGAGTGACGCGAATCGTTCCGGAACGGGCTCGAGCTTCTTCGAGAAGTGCAGCAGGGTCTGCATCTTCTCCTCGCGACCGAGGGCGCGAAACGTGCTCAATACGCGCGCGACGCTCGGAGGAATGGGCTGACTGGCTGCCGTGTCCATCATGGCAGGAGATAAACCGCGCGAGTGGTGACGCGTCAAGCGCCGCCGGCCTCGCGATCAACCATTGTGCATTCAGCAGGAGAATCGAGAGATGCCGACGAGAAAGGCGAACGCGACGTGGCAGGGCGGGTTGCAGCAGGGCACCGGATCGTTCAAGGGACAGACGGGGCTGGGCGGTCAGTACAACTTCTCGTCGCGATTCGAGAACGGGACCGGATCCAATCCCGAGGAGCTGCTCGCGGCCGCACACGCCGCGTGCTTCAGCATGGCGCTCGCGGTCGGGCTCGAGCAGGGCGGCTTCACGCCGACCAAGGTGGAGACCGACGCCGCGTGCACGGTGGACAAGGTGGGTGCGGGATTAAAGATCACCCGCATGCAGCTCACGACGCGCGCCACCGTGCCGAACATCGACGATGCGAAGTTCCAGGCCATCGCATCCGCCACCAAGGAAGGGTGCCCGGTGTCCGGCGCGCTGAAGGGAAACGTGCAGATCGACCTCGAGGCGAAGCTGGTCAGCTGACGGCGAACGGTCGCGTGCCAGCGTCGAGACCAATGCGGTCTCCGTCGCTGGCGTCGCCGAGTGCGCTCGCCTCGCTCTCCTGCCGCCGCCACAGCGCCCATTGCATGGCACCCCAGATCACGAGCGTCGGAAGCGCGAGGCGATACAGCGTTCCCGTCTCGGATTTCAGGAATGCCGGGACGGGGAGTACGGTGGCCATGAGCGGAATCGTCACGAACGCGACACCGAACATCGCGGTACGCCAGGCGGTGCGCGGCTCGCTGGCGAACCAGATCGCGATGCCCGTGAACGCGATGACAAAGCTTGCCCGCTCCGCCATGTGATTGAACAGCACGACGTAGAGCAGCAGGGAGCAGAGATAGCGCAGGCGGAATCGATGGTCGGTCCACCGCTCGCGGCGCAGTGCGAGCGGCGCGAGCAATATGGCGGTGCCAGCCACCTGGATCGGCCAGTTCGCCCAGTCCACGCCGCCCCAGCGATGAACGATCTCCATGGCTGAGAACAGGCGCAGCAACGCGTCACTCGCCTCGATCGCGCGCCACGATCTGTACTGGCTCGCCAGCGTCGACGCCGGCGTCACGAGCAGCGGCAGCGCGAGCATGAGCACGCTCGCCGCCGCGGTGGCAAGGCCGGTCCGGATGGCTGCGCGTCGAGGAAGGGCGAAGGTGAGCGCGGCGAGAGGAAAGAGCTTGATCGCCGTACCGAACACGATCGCGGCGGCGGCCCGCCAGCTACGACCGCGCTCGAGCGCCACGAACGCCAGGATGATGAGCGCCGCCACCAGTGCGTTGCTCTGCGCGTTCTGCATCGCGCGCAGCACCTCGGGGAGCAGGAAGGCGAGCGCGACGAGGGCCGCACGCTGCGGCAGCAGCCGCTCGATCGCGATGAACAGCGCGAAGGCGTTCACCGCTCCCCACAGGAACAGGGCGAGTGTCCACGGAAGCCAGGCGAACGGCGTGAACAGCATCGCGAACGCGGGGCTGTACTTGAACTGATCCTGAAGCTCGTCGGGATACCACGCGTACAGATCCTCGCCGGCGAACAGATGGCCCGGCGCCGCGCGAAAGATCTCGAAGTTGCCGCGCGGCCGACGTGCCTCGGTCACTTCAACAGCAGCGCGGGCGGGCAACGCCCGCGCGATTGCCCGGTTCACGTCAGGGTTGGATGCGAGCGCCTTGCCCGCGGTATCGCCGATGACCGCGAGCAGATAGAGCGCGATCAGGATCCGTCGCCAGCGCGGCAGCGAGACGGCGGCGAGGCGCGCAACGAGTCGCGCGAAGGGTCGCTCAGCCGCCGGACGTCCAACCATCACGCGCTATAGTACTCCTTGATGCACATCGTCACGACGCGCTGCAGCAGGCGCACCTGTTCGGTCGCGTCGGTCATGGCGCGCACTTCGGGCAGCGTTCCCCAGATCCCCTTCAGGACTACCAGCAACTGCTCGGGCAGGAGCGCACGCGCGCGCGCCTCCGCGGATACGCGCAGCAATGCCTCCTGAAGCGGCGCCGTGTGGGCCGGATTCGAGAGATACGCGCGCAACGCGTCCCGCACTGCGGCGACGGTGTCGTCGTCCAGGCGACTCGGCGGGGGAGAGCTCGAGTCGTGGGCCATCATCATGCGATCGGAGCCGCTGCGGAGTAGGGAGGAAGTATCTCGACGTCAGTGGGGCGCCCCGTGGCCCGGTATCGTCGCTTCGAATGTTTACCGCCGACGAGCGCACGTCAAGGGCGCCAAGCGCGCGATGCGCCAATGCGCTGGCCCCGCGCTTGCGCCACTCTCTCGGTCCACTCGTCACCGGCCGGGATGCAGACTTCACCATTGATGGCGACGTGAGCCGTCACGACATCCTGATCCTTTCTCCCGATCCCCTCGCCGCCGCGCTACTGGGGGCCGCGGTCGAACTCGCTGGACATGTTCCCCACTTTTCGCGACATGGCGAGCGCCCGCGCGCCGCACTGCGTCGCGTCCGGCCACGAATCGCCCTCATTGACTGCGACGATGATGAAGCCTGTTCGGATTCGTTCATCGGACCTGCGCTGATGACCGGCGCGACCGTCCACCTCTTCCGGTCCCGCCACACACGGCGCGACGGAGCCGACGTGGCCGAGCGCCTCGGACTCACGGTGATGGTCCTGCCGCTCGATCACGATGCACTCGTCACCCTCCTTCTCGAGCATCTCGGATCTTCCACCTGATGCATTTTCGCCATCACGCACTCATCGCGGTGGCGTGCGCGGCCAGCATGCTTTCCGCGTGCGGCACTGCGCCCGCGCCCACCACGCGTCCCACTCCCGCGCCCGCCCCCACCCCCGCTACGGTTTCGGTGCCCGCGCCCACCCGGCTCGCGATCGCGCACGCGGTCATTCCGCGACCTGCATCGGTCACGCTGGTGGAGGGCAGCAACTTCGTGGTGGACACCACCACGATGGTCGTGCTCGCGCCCGGAGCCGGCGCCGAGGTGGAGCGCATCGCGACGTACGTGCTCGCCCTGCTGGGCCGGCCGCCTGCCACCACACCTCGGCGACTCGTCGCTGCCGACACGATCCCGGCCCGCAGCATCTATCTGCGGCTGTCGGACGAGTCCACGCTGGGCGACGAAGGCTATCGGCTCGACGTGACGCCGTCGCTGGTGACGATCACCGCGCGTCGACCAGCCGGACTGTTTTACGCCGTGCAGACGATGCGGCAGCTGCTCCCGGTGTCGATCGAGCATCCCGCCGCACGCAACCGTGCCCTGCGCATTCCGGCGGGCGTCGTGATCGATGCACCGCGCTACGCCTGGCGCGGCTCCATGCTCGACGTGGCTCGACACTTCCTGCCCATGGACGACCTGCGGAGACACGTCGACCGGATGGCCCTCTACAAGCTGAATCGATTGCACCTGCACCTGAGCGACGATCAGGGATGGCGCGTCGAGATCAAGTCGTGGCCAGCGCTCACACAGGTGGGAGGCAGCACACAGGTGGGGGGCGGCGCGGGAGGCTGGTACACGCAGGAGCAGTTCGCCGAGCTGGCGCGATATGCCGCCGAGCGGTACGTGACGATCGTTCCCGAGATCGACATGCCGGGCCACACGAACGCCGCGCTCGCGTCGTACGCGGGACTCAACTGCGGCGGTGTGACGCC
>JBDSSY010000197.1:0-4113 GCA_039928585.1 Gemmatimonadaceae bacterium
CCGTTCTGCAGTTCAACGATCAGCAGTTTCCGCTTCAGGCGGGCACGACACGCGTAGGCGCGGGCGGGGATGCGGATATCCCGCTTCCCGCTGATCCGGAGCTGGGTATCCAGGCGATCATCGATCGCGCGGGCGCAGGGCCGATGACGATTCGGCGTGCTGCGGCCACCGCCTCGGTCAAGGTGAATGGCGTCACCCTGGGCGCGGAGCCAACGCCGCTGATGCACGGCGACAAGGTGGAGATTGGCGGGCTGGAAATGCGGTTCGCCGACGATGCGAAGGGTGGCGCCACCCAGTTCGTCAGTGCGCAGGACATCGCGACGCTGGCCGGCGCTCGACGCGCCGGGGCCGCGCGGCCCACGGCGGCGTCGGGAGGGCGCCTCGTGTCGCTCGTGGATGGCAAGGAGTATACGATCGCGGCGACGGGTCTCGTGTTCGGACGCGACGCGTCCTGTGACGTCGTCGTCGCACAGCACGAGGTGTCTCGCCGGCACGCGGAGATCGGGCGCGACGACCAGGGCTATGTCGTGCGCGATCTGAGCGCGAATGGTGTATTCGTCAACGGGGAGCGCGTGCAGGGCTCGCATCGGCTTGCCCGCTCGGACGTCGTGCGGGTAGGAAGCGAGGAGTTCCGTTTTTATGCTGACGTGCTCGCCGCCGGGCCCACGCCCGCTGTGTCTCTCGCGGCGAGTCCGCCGGTGACGGGCGCGTCGGCAGACCGAGAGCCGGATGCGGCCCGCCTGGCGATGATGTCGGCGCCGACGCCACTCGCGCAGCGTGCCTACGAGGATCCGCGCCCCACGCTCGCGTCGCTCGAGTTGCTGAACGAGGGTCCCACCAAGGGAACGAAGTTCTCGTTGCGCAGTGTGCTTGTCCACATCGGACGCGGTGGCCACAACGACGTACGCCTCAACGACGAGAGCGTGAGCGAGACACATGCGAAGATGCAGCGACGCGACGACGGGTGGTATGTCATCGACATGGGGTCAACCAATGGCACCTACGTGGCGGGCACGCGCATCAGCTCGGAGCGGCGGCTGGACGGCACGCCCGACGTGCGGTTCGGCGGCATGAAGATGCGGTTCACCGCCGCCGGTGCTGCCGTCGTCGATAGCGCCGACGTAAAAGGCACGCGCGCCATCGCCTCCGTGGAGCGCCCTCGACGGCCAGCGGCCGCGCCGGCGACCGCGGCACCTGGTCCGCTCTCTCCCAAGGGCGGGCGCGTGTCCGTGTTCACCTGGATCGTCGTGGCGGTCGTGATCGCCGCGGGAGCGTTCTGGATGCTGCAGGTGCGCACGTGAAGCTCATACACGCCGCGCGTACCGACGTGGGCATGATCCGATCTGGCAACGAAGACAATTTCACGGTGGACGCCTCCCCCACACGGGGGATCTTCATCGTGGCGGACGGCATGGGTGGTCACGCCGCGGGGGAAGTCGCCAGCGAAATGGCCGTGCAGATTCTCCAGCGCGAGCTCGCCGATGTAAAGACCCTCGACGGCGACGACGTAGTGAAGCTGGTTTCCGGTGCCTTGCGACGTGCCAATCGGGCGATTCACGACCGCACGCTCACGGAGGTGGACAAGCAGGGCATGGGGACCACGGCATCGGTGCTCATCGTGTCCGGCGGACGGTACCTCATCGGTCAGGTGGGAGATTCGCGCGTATACCTGCTGCGCGACGGCAGCTTCTCCCAGATCACCAAGGATCATTCGTACGTGCAGGAGCAGGTCGACGCGGGGTTCCTGACGCCGGAGCAGGCGCGCTACCACCCCTACAGCAACGTGATCACGCGCTGCGTCGGGGCGGGGCAGGACGTGGAGCCGGACGTGTATCGCGGCGAGGTGCGGGAGGGCGATTTCTTCCTGGTGGCGAGCGATGGCTTGACGGGCATGGTGGACGATCGCCGGCTCGCCCAGCTCCTGGCGTCGCGGGCCGAGCCGGATCGCAAGGTTCAGGCGCTGATCTCGGAGGCGAATGGACGCGGTGGACTCGACAACATCACCGCCATCATCGTGCAGGTACTCGAGATCGGACCAGCGTCCGTCGATCCGGACCTCACGACGGAGTCGCGCTCGGTTGGCTGACGAGACGGTCGCGGCGCTGGCGCAGCTCTACCTGGGCAACATTCTCTATGCGATCGAGCTCGCGGCGTCGTCGCTCGATGCCGACGGCAAGGAGGAGAATGCCGCGTACTATCGTGGCATCGCGCGAAAGCTCGCCGAGGCGCACGGCCGCGAGAAGGCGGCGACGGAATAGTCGCGCAAACGCCGAGTCGCCGTGGGACGCTCGTCGTCAGGAAATCAGTCGTCCGCTCGCCAGCTTGCTTCGGACGTCGGACTGCGTGCGCTCGGCCAAGCGGCGCACCACGTCGCGCGCGATCGTGAGTCGGCCGCACGCGAAGACCCGCAGCCATCGCGCGCTGCCGTACAGTTCTTCCGACAACTTCGGCAGGTTGATCGCGCCCTCCCATCCCGCCGCGGTGAGCCGGCGCACGCTGCCGTCGCGTCGCAGCACGGGAATGTCGAGGCCGAGCATCTGGGTCTTCGTGGGATAGTCGAGCAGGATGTCACCGGGGGCGAGCCCCAGCTCGCGCGCGAGCTGATCCTCTACGGCCACCACGAGCGCGCGATCCTCGGCAATCCATTCACCGGCGCCTGCGGGCAACTCGGCGGCGGGACACTCGAAGACGCGCTTGTAGAGCCGGCGCGCGCGGAGCCGGGCGAGGAGCGGCGTCGGCGCACGGGCATCGAGTTCGTGCAGCAATCCCTCGTCGGTGAACGCGGCGAGCGTCTCCGCACTCAGCGAGCCGGCGCGCAGGGCGCCGTCGACGAGGCGCTTGTACATCGCCGTCGCACTGCGCACCGCATGGTGCCAGTAGACGTTGCGGTACATCTGGTACTTGGCGAACAGCAGTGACTCGAGGGCGGAGAGACCTTTCTCCGAGATGCCGACGGTGGGGCGTCCGCTGTCCGGATCGTCCACCAGCACGAGCGAGTTCAACAGTCGGTCGACGTCGATGTCGCCGTAGTTGACGCCGCACATGAACGCGTCGCGCTTGAGATACTCGATCTTGTCGAGGTCGAGCGATCCGGAGATGAGGCCCTGCAGCGGGCTCTCGCTCGTGCCGCGCACGAGCGCCATGATGCGCTCGGGCGCATCGGAGCCCAGCTCGGCGCGCAGGACGTCTGCCACCGCGCCGGTGGTGACGAGTGGCCGCGCGACCTCCTCATGATGCAAGGCGCCAATCTCCTCGAGCGCATGGGAGAACGGATAATGCCCGATGTCATGGAGAAGCGCCGCGTATCGCACGATGGGCCCTGACGCGCGCAGGGTGTCCTGCACGCCATCGCGCGCCTCCAGCATCGAGAGCGCGCGGCCGGCGAGGTGGTACGCGCCAAGGGCGTGCTCGAACCGGCTATGGCTCGCGCCGGGATAGACGAGATAGGCGAGCCCAAGCTGCCGCACGTAGCGCAACCGCTGGAATGCTGCCGTGTCCACCAGCCGCATCGCCACCGGATCGACGCGGATGTTGTTCCAGAGCGGATCGCGGATGATCTCGAACGGCATCGGAGTTCTCGTGGGGGAAGATTCGTAACTCTGTGAACCGTGAACCGTGAACCGTGAACCGAACGGGCGAACGGCACACCAGATCAATTCCGGTCTGCCGTTCACGGTTTACGGTTTACGGTTCCCGGTTCACGGTCAGTTCACCCCTGCGGTCCCGCCTCGCGAATCTTCGTCGCCACGCCGCCGAACTTCTCGAAGTTCTTGCGGAACATGTCCGCCAGCTTCTTCGCCTGCGAATCGTACGCGGCCGAATCGCCCCAGGTCCCGCGCGGGTCGAGAATCTCCGAGGGCACGTGAGGCACCGACTGCGGCACCGCGAGGCCGAACACCGGGTCGGTCCGCGTCTTCACCCCGTCGAGCGCGCCGCTCAGCGCCCCCTGGACCATCGCCCGGGTGTGGGCCAGCTTCATGCGCTTACCCACGCCGAACGCTCCGCCGCTCCAGCCGGTGTTCACGAGCCACACCTGTGCGTGATGCTGATCGATCAGATCGCCCAGCAACTCGGCATACCTGGTCGGATGCCACACGAGGAACACCCCGCCGA
>JBDSSY010000198.1:0-4433 GCA_039928585.1 Gemmatimonadaceae bacterium
CGAATCGGCTCGGCCGGATAGACCAGCAGGATGCGCCCGCCGGGTACGACCACGCGCCGCATCTCGCAGAGTGCCCCGGCCGCGTCGGGGATGTGCTCGATGGCGTGAAAGGAGTACAGCTTGTCGAACTGCGCATCGTCATAGCGCAACGATACCGCATCCATGCTGCTCAACTGCGGCGCCACCCCGTGATCGATGGAGCGCGGGTTGACGTCGATGCCGTAGGTGGCGGGGCAGAGTTGCTGCACTCGCCTCGTGAGCCAGCCGCGGCCGCACCCCACCTCGAGCACGCGATCACCAGCATCCGGCGCGAGAAAGCGGACGACGCGGCGAAGATGCCGCTCCGTCTCCAGGGGACGGTTCAGCATCGCATAGTCCTCGGAATCGTACGTCACTGCCGGCAGCGACGGCTCGCCGTCGGTCAGCCGCAAGCAAGGTGCGCGCAGGGACGGCTCCGCACTGGGCACGCGTTGGAACGTGACTGGCTGCATGGATGCCTCGGGATGGGCGACACGTGGTCGCGGTATCATTGTCGGCCGCAGACGCGGTCCGTACCTTGGAGAAGCTCGCGAGGCGTCGTGACCGCTCCGTGCCCCCGAGCGTGACCTGCGCGTCGCGCTGCCTGCTCGTTCCCCGCCCATCCGCCATGATCGAGCTTCGCACACTTGGCACGCTCGACCTTCGCGGCACCGGCGGGGCGGAGTTGCGGCGCATCCTGCAACAGCCGAAGCGTCTGGCACTGCTCGTATACCTTGCCGTCGCGACACCACGGCGCTTTCATCGCCGCGATGCGCTGCTGGCGAAGTTCTGGCCCGAGCTGGACAGCGAACATGCTCGCGGCGCGCTGCGCCGCTCGCTCCACTACCTGCGGCAGATCGTGGGTGACAAGGTCATCGTCGGGCGCGGCGACGAGGAGATCGGCCTCGAGCCGGGAGCGTTGTGGTGTGATACCACAGCGTTCGAGGACGCGCTCGCCGCGAGCGAGATCGAGCAGGCCATTGCGCTGTATCGCGGCGAGCTGCTGCAGGGGTACTACATCAGCGGGGCGCCCGACTTCGAGCGCTGGCTCGAGCATGAGCGCGCGCGACTCCGGGATCTTGCGACGAGGGGTGGATGGACGCTGGCCGAGCGAGTGGCAACGTCGCAGCCGCACGAGGCCGCGCGTCTGGCACGGTGGGCGGCCGCGCTCGATCCGCATGACGATGCGACGCTGCGTCGACTGGTGTCGCTGCTTGCCGCGACCGGTGATCGAGCTGGTGCGGTGCGCGCGTTCGAAGAGTTCGCGCGCCGGCTCCGCGCCGATTTCGAGATCGAGCCCTCGCGTGAAGCGAGCGCGCTGATCGCGACGATCCGTTCCGAGGACGGTCGCGCGTCGCCGCCGAGGGAAGACCTGCCGCGCACGGTCGCGCGCGGGCGGGCGGATGGAGCTGACGCGCGGCCAGTACCCGCACCGCCCACGTCGTCGAACGTCGTGGCGGTGTTCCCGTTCGCGATCCTCGGTGGTCGAGAGCTGTCGTATCTCGGAGAGGGCATGGTCGATCTTCTCTCCACCACGCTCGATGGCGCAGGAGACCTGCGCACGGTGGATCCACGCGCACTGCTCGCGCATCTGACGCGCGAGAAGCACGAGACACTCGACCCGGCCCAGGCGCGCGCGGTGGCGCGTTTCTTCGGCGCGGGACGGTTCCTGCTCGGAAGTATCGTGCAGGCGGGGGGACGCATCCGTATTGGCGCGACGATGTACGACGCAAGTGCGACGGCTCGCATCCGCGTGGAAGCATCTGGCAGCAGCGAAGCCGGCATTTTCGACATGGTGGACGAGCTCACGCGTGAGTTGCTGCGAGCGGAAGGACGGGGCCCGGGTGCGCGACTCGGGAAGCTGGCGGCGCGCACGACGACATCGCTGCCGGCGTTGAAAGCGTACCTGCGCGGGGAGTGCGAGTTGCGGGCGGGACGTTACTTCCAGTCGCTGGAGTGGTTTCAGAACGCGGCGTCCGAAGACACCGGTTTCGCGCTGGCGAACTACCGCCTGTCCGCCGCCGCTGCGGCCACGGCCGATACCGAGCTGGCGCGCGATGCGTGTCAGCTCGCCCTGGACGCGAATGCCCGGCTGAGTCGGCATGATCGGGTGCTGCTGGACGCACAGCACGCATGGCTGCGTGGAGCGGCCGACGAAGCGGAGCGTCTGTACGCCCAGGCGCTCGCGACGCACCCGGACGACGTGGAAGCCTGGTTTCTGCTCGGCGACGTCCTGTTCCATCACAACCCGAGGCGCGGACGCTCGATCTCCGAATCGCGCGAGGCGTTCGAGCGCGCGCTTCGCTACGATCCCGAGCACGTGAGCGCACTGGTGCACCTCGCTCGGCTGGCCGCGTTCGAGCGGAAACCGCTGGAACTCGATGCCCTCGTGGAGCGAGTGCTTCGACTCAGTCCCGCCGGCGATCGCGCGCTCAGCGTCCGCGCCCTGCGCGCCTTCGCACTCGGCAACGAGATCGAGAAGGCGCGAACGGTGACGGCCCTCGGCCGCGCACGCGCGCTGGCCGTCGTCATCGCGTTCACCGACATCGTGCTCTACGCGCACGATCTCGCCGGTTCGCACCGGTTGGCACGGATCGTCACGAAGCTCACGCGTGCGCCCGAAGCGAAGGCACTCTGCCACATCGTGCTCGCGCTCCTGAGCCAGGCGCGCGGTCGTCAGGTGAAGGCGAGCGCCGAGCTCGTTCGCGCGGCGTCCTACGACGCGGCGTGGGCGCTCGAGTTGCGGGCGCTGTTCGCGCTGCTCCCGTTCGGCACGGCTCCGCGCCGCGACATTGTCGCCGCGCGCGATGCGCTCGTACGTTGGAATGCGGACGCGGCGCCCGATAACCGGAATCAGGTGCTGGCGTCGCATAATGGTATCCATGCCGTCCTTCGGCTCTACCTGCTTGGCGCCACGAGTGCTCGACTGGGTGATGCGTCCGAGGCTGCCGCGATGGCGGATGCGCTGGAGCATCACCGCGACGACGCCGCGCGAGTCGCGGGATTCGCGGCGCATCTCGGCCGATGCATTCGCGCGCAGGTCGCCCACGCCGATGGGAGGCCGGCGGACGCGCTCGCGATCCTCGGCGAGACGCAGCCGGAAATCTGGTACCAGCTCACCGTCACCTCCCCGTTCTTCTCCGGGGCGCATGACAGGTTCCTGCGGGCGGAGGCACTGTTGGCGCTCGGGCGTCACGAAGAGGCGCTCGGCTGGTACGGCGCGATCGGCGAAAGCTCTCCGTACGAGTTGATCTACCTTGCGCCGGCGCTCCTGCGACAGTCACAGATCAACGCGCACCTGGGGCGCCCTGACCGTGCGTCCGACGATGCCGCCCGGGCGTCGATGCTCTGGGCAGGGTGCGACGCGGACCTCCGACCGCTCGTGGATGGCGTGACCGTGTGAGGGCGCCGTCGGCCGATCGCATCGCCGACGCGATGTCGGTGATCGATCCCGTGTTTCTGCACTCGCCACTCATGCGTGGAAGCTCCATCGACCGCGTCGTCGGGGCCGAGGTCGTGTTCAAGGCGGAGACACTGAATCCCATTCGCTCCTTCAAGGGGCGCGGCGCCGAACTGCTCGTCGCGAGTCTCGCTGACCAGCGCCCTCTCGTGTGTGCATCGGCCGGGAACTTCGGGCAGGGACTCGCCCGGGCAGCGGTGCGGCGCGGAATCGAACTCACCGTGTTTGCCGCCGAGCGCGCCAATCCGCTCAAGGTCGCTGCGATGCGTGCGTTCGGTGCAGCGGTGCGGCAGGAGGGCGACGACTTCGACGCGGCGAAGGATGCGGCGCGGCGTCATGCGCAAGCATCGGGCGCCTGCTATGTCGAGGACGGCGCGCTGCCGGAAATCGCCGAAGGCGCTGGTACCATCGCGCTCGAGCTCACCGACGCGGGAGTGTCCCCCGATGCGATGCTGGTGCCGCTCGGCAACGGCGCGCTGATCACGGGGATCGGCACGTGGCTGCATCGAGCCGCGCCCGCAGCGCGAGTGGTGGGCGTCGTTGCCGCGGGCGCGCCCTCGATGCGCCTGTCCTTCGAGCGTGATGAGGCGGTGACCACGCCGTCCGCACTGACGATCGCCGATGGCATCGCCGTGCGCGACCCGGTGCCGTACGCGCTCGAGTGCATGCGCGGTATCGTGCAGGAAGTGGTCACCGTGTCGGATGAGGACATCCTGCGCGCCATGCGACTGGTGCACGAACATCTTGGTCTCGTCGTGGAACCCGCAGGAGCCGCCGGGCTCGCTGCGCTGCTCGCGCACGCCGACCGGTGGCCCGGTGCGCTCGTCGCCATGCCACTCTGCGGGGGGAACGTGACGCCGGCCGATGCGCGGGACTGGCTGCTGTCGTGATGCCGGCGTACGATTGCTCTCGAACAAAACCCTGACCCACTCCGTCATGCGCGCTTCTCGCCACA
>JBDSSY010000199.1:0-11593 GCA_039928585.1 Gemmatimonadaceae bacterium
TGCCTTCCGCAGTCGGTGTATGTGATGCCGGAGCATCGCGAGTGGCTGCCCGGCCCGTTCGCGGCCGCGGCGCCCATCGTCTCGTATTTCGAGACGCTCGTCGGACCCTTTCCCTACGAGAAGCTGGCGCACGTCCAGTCGGCGACCCGGTTCGGCGGCATGGAGAACGCGACCGCGATCTTCTACGCGTACGACCTGTTCACCACGCGCCGCATGAGTGTCGGTCTGATCGCGCACGAGACAGCGCATCAGTGGTTCGGCGACGCGGTGACCGAACGCGAGTGGGGGCATCTCTGGCTCTCGGAAGGCTTTGCCACCTACTTCGCCGCGCTGTGGACGCGCAAGGCGAGCGGCGACTCCGCCTTTCGTGCCGAGATGGCGCGGATCCGCACGCAGGTCCTCGCAGACTCCGTCGTGGCGAGCCGACCGGTGATCGATACGGCGCAGACGAACTACCTCGCGCTGCTGAACGCGAACAGTTACCAGAAGGGCGGGTATGTCCTGTACATGCTCAATCAACAAATCGGCGACAGCGCGTTCTTTCGCGGGGTGAGATCGTACCAGGCGAAATTCCGGCATGGCACGGCACTGAGCGATGATCTTCGGCTCGAGCTCGAGCGTTCGTCGGGCCGTCCGCTCGGTCCATTCTTCGACCAATGGCTTCGTCGCCCTGGCGTGGCCCAGCCCAATATCGGATGGGCCCACGATGCGGCGACCGGAACGATTTCCCTGCTCGTGCTCCAGGACTCCGTGCGTGGCGCGTACGAAGTACCGCTCACGGTGCTCGTGACCGAGCGCTCCGGCGCGCAGCGACGGGTCGACGTCGTCGTGCCAGCAGACGCTCGCGCGACGGTGGCGCTTCCCGGCCGATTCGATTCGGCACCGGCTTCGCTCGACTTCGATCCGGAGCAGGTACTCCTCGCCCGTATCGGCCGCCCATGATCCCGCCGACGCGCCGCGGTCGCTGCATCGCGCTCGGGCTCCTCATCCAGCTCGTCGCGCCGGCGGCGCTCCCGGCACAGTGGGCACGCTCTCCGCTACCGCGCTCGCGTGCCGATGCGTTGCTCGAGGCGGGGTTGTGGCCGCAGGCCGAAGAGGCGTACTACGCGCAGTCGCGACTGAACCCTCGCGCGCCGACGCCGCGCGCGGCGCTCGGGCGCTATCTCGCCATGAAAGGTGCCGCGCTCCCCGGGACGATTCTCATCGAGGAAGCGCTGCGGTTTGGCCTCGATTCGTCCGTGGCCCGAGCGCTCCTGGTTCCGTGGCGTTCGGTGCTCGACTGGCGATCGATCGCGACGATCCGCAGCGATTCATCCCTGCGCGTGCGTCCGCCTCGCGATTCCACCGCGCTGTTCCAGTTGCCCTTGCCGCCGCGCCGCGGCGCCGGCGGAGGGCGACCGGACTACGACAGGGATACGGTGTGGGCCGACGTCGTGCCGCGGCTGATCGGCTCGGACAGTCTGTACACTCGATCGCCGCGCATCGGTATCGAGCTGATCGAAGCGCTCGCGCCGTCGCTGGACGTCGCGACGATGCGCCTCACCCTCCACACTGGCGGCCGGGCGCGGCGGCTCTCTCCGGGAGAGCGCTACCCGCTCATGCGCGATGCGCGCGACGTGCGTGTGCTGATGACGTCCGGCCGAATTCTCTCCCTGCCGTCCGCGCTGCGCGAGCTTGCGCCGAGCTGGTGGCAGGTGGATCTGGTTCGCGGAGTGCTCATCGTTCGCTGACGCGGGCTCCGGAGCACGACATCATCGTCCGATGCGCTGTAGCTCCACGAGGAGGCAGCGGTCCTGCACCACGTCGATGCCCGCGCGGGCAAGTCGCTCCGCCGCCTCGTCGTTGCGGATCCCCAGCTGGAACCAGACCGACGACGGACGCGCGGCGATGATATCGTCGACGTGTGCGGGAATGTCGGCCGGCCGGCGAAAGACGTTGACCATGTCCACGGGCGGGTCCACGGCCGCCACGGAGCGATGGACCCGTTCGCCCAGGATTTCCGTGACGTCGGGGTAGTACACCGGAACCGGCACGACACTGTATCCGGCATCCTGCGCATACCGCGCGACGTAGAACGCCGGTTGTCCAGTGACTTCCGTCTTGATGCCGAGGACCGCGATACGTCGCGTCCGCTCGAGCAGCCGACGGATGTTCGCATCGTCGTCGATGAGATGCGTTCGCCACTGTTCGGGGGCGGATGGTGTCGAGGGAGCAGTCATGCAGTGGACCTGTGCAACGTCCGTGCGCGCCCTCGTGCTCTGCCCGGCGCCGAGATCGTGCGGTTAGATTGGGTGACTGTGTCCTGAGACGCCCGAAACGGAGATACCGTCGTCATGCGAATGCTCGTCCTCGGCGCTGGCTTGCAAGGGTCTGCGTGCGCGTATGATCTGCTGCAGAATCCTGCCGTGAGCCAGGTGCGACTCGCCGACCTGCGGTTCGACCACCTGCCGCCGTTCCTCGCGCCACTCTCGGGTGCACGGCTCATTCCGACCACGCTCGACGTCCGCGACCGGGAAGCGGTGCTCGCCGTGATGCGCGAATGCGATGCCGTGATGAGCGCGATTCCGTACTACTTCAACCTCCAGCTCGCGGAATGCGCGGTCGAGGCGGGCGTTCACTTCTGCGACCTGGGCGGCAATACCGGCATCGTGTTTCAGCAGAAGGAGCTCGCAGAGAAGGCGCGAGCGAAGGGCGTGACGATCGTGCCGGACTGCGGCGTGGCGCCCGGCATGGTGAACATCTTCGCCGAGCACGGCATCCGGCAACTCGATACGGTGGAGTCGGTGCGGATCTACGTCGGCGGGCTACCGCAGCGCCCCGAGCCGCCGCTCAATTACCAGATCGTGTACTCGCTCGAGGGCGTCCTCGATTACTACACGACCCTGTCGTGGGTGATACGGAACGGCAAGCGGGAACAGGTCGTCGCGCTGTCGGAACGTGAGGCCGTGTCGTTCCCCGCGCCGGTGGGCGAGCTGGAGGCGTTTCATACTGCCGGCGGGCTGTCGACCATGGCGTGGCGGTACGAGGGCATGATTCCGACGATGGAGTACAAGACGCTGCGGTATCCGGGTCACGCCTCGATGATGGAGTCGATCCGCGAGCTCGGACTGCTCGACCTGGATCCGGTGGATGTGAAGGGGCAGAAGGTCGTCCCGCGTGACGTCTTCGTGAGCGTCGTCGGTCCGCGACTCACCAAGCCGAAGGGGAGGGACCTGCTCGCGCTCCGCGTGACGGTGAGCGGCATGAAGGCCGGCGCGCCGGCCACGCGGCAGTTCGACCTGATCGATCGGTACGACGAGCAGCGCGGCATCAGCGCGATGATGCGCACGACGGGCTACTCGCTGTCCATCACCGGGCAGATGCAGGTGCGCGGCGACGTCACGCCGCCGGGCGTGTGGACGCCGGACGAGTGCATGCCGGCCGCGGCGTACATTGCCGAACTCCGCGCGCGCGGGATGGACGTTCGAGAGACGTCGGGATGACTGGTCATCCCGACATCCCGTGCATCAGTCCCTGACGAAATTGGCGAGTGTGGCGCCCATGGCGTCCATCGTCGACTTCGCGTTCCACCGGTCGGCGCCGTTGTAGAGGAACGAGAATGCCATGATCTCGCCGTTCTTCGCCGTGACGTAGCCACCGAGTCCGATCACCGTATCGGTTGTCCCCGTCTTCGCGTGCAGGTTGCCCTGGGCGGGAGTGGAGCGCATGCGCCGGCGCAGCAACTCGGACTCGCCTGCCACGGGCAGGGAACCGTGGAACGCGGACGACCATGGTCCGCGATGCGCATAGCTGAGCAGGTGAATCATGTTGCGCGGCGTCAGCGAGTCGAGCGTCGAGAGCCCCGATCCATCGGACACGTTGATCCGCGACGGATCGGTGCCCACCTTCTTCGAGAGCAACTCGCGAATGTTGGCGAGACTCGCGGTGGCGGTGCTCATGCCACCGGGCGCGGTGGCCCGTGCGGCACTGCGATAGAGCAGTTCTGCCACCACGTTGATGCTCTCGCGGTTCATGTCGGATACGATCTGCGAGAGGGGAGGCGATGCGAAGCCGGCGACCTTCACCGCCGCGGCAGGCGTCTTCCCCGGTTTCACGACGCCGTCCACCGTGATGCCGGCGCTCGTGAGCGCGGCATGGAGCGCGCCCGCGGTGAACAGCGCCGGATCGGGCACGACGAGCGAATATCGCATGGTCCCGCTGTTCGCGCCGACGGATCCGGTCACGACGATGCCGTCACCGCTCTGCCGCGCGACGATCCGCCCGCCGCTGCCACGCACGACGCGCACGTTGCTGGTGAGCGGAATGGTCGACGTCGCGGGCTCGAGCTCGACATGGGCCGTTCCGCCTTCCGGACGCACGGCAACCCAGACGACATTCTCGTTGAGCGAGAGTGCCGAGACACGGGCGGCGTAGGCGGAGCCGAGATACTTGGTCTTCCAGCCGTCCGGGATCTTCTGGTCGTCGAATGCCGACGCGTCGTACACGAGGTCACCCTTCACGTGCTTCACACCCGCACCGGCGATGGAGCGGGCCAGTGTGGTCATCGGCAGGTTGGGATCTTTCCAGAAACGGGACGACATCGAGGGGTCGCCGTCGCCGCGCAGGTACAGGTTCCCGTTCACGACGCCGGGTCCGGCGGTAGCGGTGTCACGCAGCACGTCGGTGGAGAAAGTGTGCTCGGGGCCGAAGCGGTCCAGCGCCGCGGCCGTGGCGTACAGCTTCATCGTCGACGCCGGCTGCATCATGTCGCCGGCGCTGCGCGAGAAGAGCGTGTCGCCACGCGTGAGCGACACGATCATCACGCCGAACTTGCCGCTGCGCACCCGGCCGTCGATCATGCGCGCGAAATCGTTCGAGAGCTCCCCGCTGCCGCGCGGTGACGTCCATGCGATCGGCGGGGGAGCGGACGGACGTGCGGAGCGGACCCGGCGCGTCGACCGGCGCGTCGTGCGCGCACGCCGCGTGCGGGACTGCGCGTCGGCGGTTCCAACCGCCCAATGAGCCGCTTCACGCCACACCACGGGTCGAGCCAGATCATCGAGATGACCCGCGGGAGCAATCAGCAAAACGGCAAGGGCCAGTGTTGCCGTCACGCATGGAGCGCTCGGCCGAGTCGAAAATGGTCGCATTACGAGGTAGAAAGGCAACTCGCGTTCCACGACCTCAGACCTTCAGGATGATGTTCCTGCGGTACAGCAGGTAGAGGATTCCGTACCAGAAGAGGACGAACGCGAGGGCGAATGCCAGGGAGGCATTGACGGGAGTGAGCCACGACGCGAACAGCGTCTGATACATCCATGCCTGCAAGGGGATCCGTTTGCCGTCGGACGAGACCTTGACGATCGAGTAGATGAGCCGCGCCATCACCCCCGAGCCGATGAAGGCGATGATCGGATTGACGCCATAGATGACGAACGGCTTCGTCCAGCCGCTCACCTTCTGGAAGTCCACGATCCACATGATCGTCGCCAGACAGAGCGCGGCCATGCCTGCGGTGAAGACGACATACGAGCTTGTCCACAGGCTCTTGTTGATCGGAAACACCCAGTGCCACATCAGTCCGATCATCATGGCGATCGAGCCCACCGATGCCAGCCCGGCCAGTCGTTCCGGGAGCGATCGGCGATCGCCGATCCATCGGCCGGCGAGATTGCCCAGCATCGCCGTGCAGATGGCGGGCACGGTGCTGAGCACGCCCTCCGGATCCCACGTGACGCCAGACACCCACAGGTGGTTGCCCAGCCCCCAGCGGCTCCAATCGAGCACGAGCCGATCGGTCCATGCGGCCATCGTGCGCTGTGGGCCATCGAGCAGCAGTGCGCCGATCGTTCCTTCGCCCGGCACGGGAAGCACCGTCATGACGAACCAGTATCCCAACAGCAGGCTCGCGATGATCACGACCTGCTGGCGCAGCGTTGTCCGCTGGGTGAGCAGGCCCGCGAGCATGTACGCGAGGCCGATGCGCTGCAGCACCCCCATGACACGCCAGTGCAGCAGGCGATCGCCGACCCGCTGCAGCAGCGTGGGATCCGCGACACCGGCCACGGTGCCCCATGTGAAATACGGAAAGCCGTTGACGAGAAAGCCGAACAGGAAGATGAGGAGGCCGCGCCGGATGATCTGCGCCCGGATGGCGCCTTCGTCATCGCCGCGTGCGCGCCGCGAGGACAGGGAGAGGTGCGTCGTGATTCCCGCGATGAACAGGAAGAACGGGAAGATGAGATCGGTCGGGGTCCAGCCGTGCCATGCCGCGTGCTCGAGTGGGGGGTAGATGCTCCCCCAGCTTCCCGGATCATTCACGAGGAGCATTCCGGCGACGGTGAGCCCGCGGAAAGTATCGAGCGAGAGCAGTCGCTCGCGAACGGGTGACCGCGGCGGTGCCGCAGCACCCGTGCTCGGCGAGACAGCCGGGTGAACGCTCAGGGACGTGGCCATGATGAGAACCTCGGCGATGCGTCGGCGGTGGCGGAACCGTCCGCTCCATACCCTGGTTGACTACCGGGAGACGTGGGCATTTGTCGAGCCGCTGGGCGGCTCCTTCCGGCCGCCGCCGGTGACTGGCAGATTCCGGGACGCGTGACCCAGGAAGTACGTGTTCATTGACGACTGAGGTGTGCCTGGCGCGACAGTCTCGCGCTGAGGGATTGCAGGGATGCGTGTACACACGTCGAGCGGAGGGAATGATGAAGCACACGGTCATGCGGGACGGCGTCGTCTCGGGAGCACTGGGAGCCACCGCGGTCGCACTCTGGTTTCTTGCGATCGACACGTTGTACGCGCAGCCACTCGCGACGCCGGCGGCGCTGGGGCGTGGCCTCCTGCGCCTGTTCGGCCCGCCCGGAAACGACGGCATGATGACGTTCGTGGTCGGCTACACCGTCTTCCACTATTTCGTGTTCATCCTCGTGGGAATGCTGCTCTCGGTCATCGTGTACTGGGCGCAGCGCCAGCCAACCGTTCTCGCCGGTGCGATGATGCTGTTCGTCGCGTTCGAGATCGGATTCTACGCGCTCAGCGCCGCGCTCCAGGAGTCGCCGTTTCTGGGGACGCTCGGATGGGCGCAGGTCGCGTCGGGCAATCTCGTGGCGGCGGTGGTGATGGGGGCATACATGTGGAGAGCACACCCCGAACTGAAGGACGAGTTCTCCTACGCGCTGGGCGGACGCGAGTAGACACGAGGGCGTGCCCGAGATCAGGCTGCCAGGGCGGACCTGCAGTGCCGTGCTGCCGTTCTCACGTCTGAGCATTCACAGCTTGCAGCTGTCAGCTCGGCCGTGGACCGTGTGACCCACCACTACCAACTGCAGTCGGGAGTTGGCACTGCCGAGCTGACAGCTTCAAGCTGACAGTTGACTGAATTGATCGTAGAATATTGCGCGGGGAAATCGCAACGCAGGGGGGCGCGGTCGTGACGAACGGCGGAACGTCCCTGCGGCGCCGCCGTTCTTACTTCTGAGCACTGACAGCTTGCAGCTGTCAGCTCGGCCGTGGACCGTGGACCGACGACTCGAAACTGCAGTCCTACGCATGCCGATCACGCGCCCCGCACCCACCCGACCTGCGCCGCGACGGTGGAATCGTCGTCCTGCTGCTGCCACTTGAAGAAGACGACCGAGATGATGGCGAAGAAGAAGAGCCCGCCCGGGATCCACATGATGAGCGCTCCAATCATTTGGTCCTGCAGCGGCGTGATGCCCCAGATCCTTGGCGCCGCGGCGTATGCGGGATACAGCACTTCGCCCGCGTACGCGATGCACACGGCCACGAGTGACATCGGAATCGTGAGCAGGAACAGATAGAGCATCTGCGCCGGATAGGCGAGGCGCGGCAACTCGGGCATGGGGCTCAGGATCGGCCACCACATGAGCGTGGCGCCCACCATGAAGCACAGGTGCTGCGCGATGTGCACCGGATGGTAGGCCATCGCCAGCCCATACACCGGCGGCAGGTGCCAGGTGATGAGCACGACGTTGAAGAGCAGGAAGGCGTGCGGTGCCGCAGTGAGTGCGCGAGCCGCAGGTGCGACACCGCGCCACGCCAGCGCGGGGCGAAGCATCCAGCCGGGGATCCCCATGATGAGCAGAGGCGGCGCGACGAGGGTCAGCACGAGGTGCTGCACCATGTGCGCGCTGAACAGATAGTAGTCGCTCAGGTCGTGAAGCCAGCCGTTGAGCGACAGGAAGATCGACGCGAGCGCCGTGAAGAACAGCGCTCGCTGCGCGGGCGACGGCGACCGGGTGGCGCCCGCGGGTGGATGGCGGGCGCGCCAGAAGTACAGCGCGCCGATCCCCGCGAGGCCGATCACCGTGCTCCAGTGCACCGTGAACTCGTCCACCGCGATGCGCGCCGCAGCGTGCAGCAGCAGCGGGACCGGCAGGTACATCAGTTCGGGGCTCCCACCCCGATCGAAAGCTTGCCGAACAGGAACATGAGGCCGAGCATCGTGACGGCGGCAATGAGCAGCGGCCCCATGAACAGGGCACGAAACAGCTTGTGGTCGTAGCGCAGGTGCATGTAGAACAGCACCACCGTCACGAACTTCACCGCCGACATGATGAGCAGCGACGGCACGAACAGCCGCGACGCGACGAAGCTCGGGATGTAGTAGATCCAGACTTCGACGGCGGTGATGAGCGTCAGGATGACGGCGACCTTCCAGTACGTGGACCAGGTCGGGTGCTCCTTCGCGATGCCCATCGCCGCATGATCGACCGTGGAGTGCGGCTCGTGTACAGGGTCGTGTGCCATTGGCTTCGGCCTACTTGATGAGGTAGACGAGCGTGAAGATCACGATCCAGACGACGTCGACGAAGTGCCAGTACAATGCCGCGAGATCGACGTTGATCGCATCCTTCGGCCCGAGCCCGCGCCGGTAGTCGATCGCGAGCAGGGAGAGGAGCCAGAGCACGCCGGCCGTCACGTGTGCGCCGTGGAAGCCGGTGAGCGTGAAGAAGCTGGAACCGAACAGGTTGGTGCGGAGGGTGAGTCCTTCGTGCACGAACGAGGTGAACTCGTACGCCTGGAAGCCGAGGAAGGTGGCGCCGAGGAGTGCCGTCATCCACAGCCACAACTTGGACGAGCCAAGGATGCGTTCGCCCGTCGTGCGCTTGGGCTGATCCTTCATCTCGACGGCCGCCAGCGCCAGCACCATCGCCAGCGACGACATGAGCAGCACGAACGTCGAGGCGGACGTGATGGGAATGTTGAGGATGGCCGGCAGCGGCGTGCTGCAGAGCGGGGGCAGGCAGGCGTCGTGCGGATACGGACCGACGACACTGCGCCCCTTGTAGATGAGGTACGTGGAGATCAACGACGCGAAGAGCATGCATTCCGAGCCGATGAAGGCCCAGATTGCGATCTTCTTGTTGTCGAGCCCCGTCGACGTCGGCGGGTGCCCGTGCGTGCTGTCGTGCGCGCTGAGCGCGTGCGTGTCGTGGGCGGCGGAGGCGTGGGTCACTGGAGTGGGAGCCGAAGCATTAGTGTGCGTCCTCGAGCGGAGTCAGGAGCCACGCGTAGAGCGCCATCGTCATGACGAGCGCGCCGCCGATGATCGTGACGAGCGCGAGCGACATGTTGTCCTTGTGGATGAACAGCAGGCCCGAGAACATGATGGTCATGCCGAGCGCGCAGATGAGCGGCTTGATCGTCGGGTTGGGCATCGGAATGCCGAGATCCTTTGCCGTCTGTCCCGTGGCGTGCTCGATGTGCAGCCCGGCTTCGGCCGCCTGCTTGGGCTGATTGCCGATCGGATTCGGATGAGCGTGTCCGACGTGCTTGCTCGCCACGTCCACGTCGAGCCGCTTGTCGCCGCTCGTGGTGTGCGGCACCTCGGACGCCAGGCGCGGTGATGTGATGTCCCACAGCGGAACGCGCGACGTCACGCGCGGGATGCGCGCGAAGTTGTACTCCGGCGGCGGCGAGGGGATCGACCACTCCAGCGTCGACGCCTTCCAGGGATCATTGCCGGCGACCGCGCCGATGGAATGGCTCCGGAAGAAATTCCAGAGGAAGACCGCCGTGCCGATGATGAGCAGGCCCGTTCCATACGTGCTCATCTTGTTGAACAGCTCCCATCCCTGGCCCGAATCGTAGGTGTAGATGCGTCGCGGCATGCCCATCAGCCCCGCGTAGTGCATGGGGAAGAAGGTGACATTCATGCCGACAAAAGTGAGCCAGAAGTGCCAGTTGCCGAGCTTCTCGCTCATCATCCGTCCCGTCATCTTCGGGAAGTAGTAGTAGATGCCGCCGAAGATGCCCATCATCGATCCGCCGAACAGCACGTAATGGAAGTGCGCGACGATGAAGTAGGTATCGGTCTGCTGGAGATCGGCCGGGGGCGATGAGTGCATCACGCCCGAGATGCCGCCGATGGTGAACAGGCCCACCAGCGCGATGGCGAACTTCATGGCCGTCGAGAACTGGATCGAACCGCCCCACATCGTGAAGATCCAGTTGAAGATCTTCACGCCGGTCGGGATGGCGATCAGCATGGTCGTCACGCCGAACACCGTGTCGGCGATGGGGCCCATGCCGACCGAGAACATGTGGTGCGCCCAGACGCCGAAGCCAAGGAAGGCGATCAGCATGGTCGCGTACACCATGACCGGATACCCGAAGATCGGCTTCCGCGAGAAGGTCGGTATGATCTCGGACACGAGCCCGAACGCGGGCAGGATGAGGATGTAGACCTCTGGATGGCCGAAGATCCAGAACAGATGCTGCCACAGCAGGGGGTCGGCGCCGGCGCCGATCGCGTAGAACGTGGTGCCGAAGAAGCGGTCGAACTGCAGGAAGACGAGCGCAATCGTGATGACGGGGAAGGCGAGCACGAGCAGGAACTGCACGACGAACGCATTCCATGTGAACATCGGCATGCGCATGAGGTTCATCCCCGGCGCGCGCATGTTGATGATCGTGGTGATGAAGTTGAAGGCCGCCGCCAGCGAGCTGACTCCGAGGATCTGGAGTCCGATGACCCAGAAGTCGATGTTGAGGCCGGGTGAGAACTGGTACGTGGTGAGCGGTGCGTAGCCGAACCAGCCGCCGTTGGGCGCGGCGTTGATCAGCCACGAGCTGTTCATGAACAGGGCGCCGAGCAGGTAGACCCAGTAGCTGAACGCGTTGAGGCGTGGGAACGCGACGTCGCGCGCACCGATCTGCAGCGGGATCAGGTAGTTGAAGAATGCGGCCGACAACGGCATGATCGCGAGAAAGATCATGGTCGTGCCGTGCATCGTGAACAACTGGTTGTACATCTCGGCCGACACGAGATGCTTGTTCGGGCCGGAGAGCTGCGCCCGAATCAATCCGGCTTCGAGTCCGCCGACGACGAAGAAGAACAGTGAGGTGAAGAGGTAGAGCGTGCCGATGCGCTTGTGATCGACCGTCGTGAGCCAGCTCCAGACGCCGCTCTCGCCGACGTAGCTCGCGGCCGGCGTGTACACCGGTGCGGTAGCCGTGGTTGCCATTTCGTCCGTATCTCCGGTGTCGGCGGTTACTTGAGCGCCTGCATGTACGCGACGATGTCAGCGATCTGCTGATCCGTCAGCCCTGTCTTCGGAATGGTCGACTTCGTGACCGGGTCGTACTGGAA
>JBDSSY010000200.1:0-12436 GCA_039928585.1 Gemmatimonadaceae bacterium
AATCTCTGTACTTCATCACACTCGCCGCTGTCATTGCGTGCGGCGCACCAGCGTCGGCCCCGGCGCCGGTCGCTGCGCCAGTTCCTGTTCCGACGCCTGCACCAGTGCCGTCACCCTCGGCAGATCCTGTCTGGCGCGACGAGTTCGATGGACCAGCGGGCACGTCGTTCGACCGCACGAAGTGGACAGCCGACAGCGGCGGACATGGCTTCGGTAACCAGGAGCGGCAGTTCTACACGACACGTGCCGAGAACGTCGCGCTCGACGGCGACGGTCACCTGGTGATCACCGCGCGCGCCGAAACGTCGTCTGCGTACGACTGCTGGTACGGACGCTGTGGCTACACGTCGACGCGGCTCAAGACCAAGGGCCTGTTCTCGCAGACGTTCGGTCGCTTCGAAGCCCGAATTCGCGTTCCACGCGGAAAAGGACTCTGGCCCGCCTTCTGGATGCTCGGCACCGACATCGATTCAGTCGGATGGCCGAAGAGTGGCGAGATCGACATCATGGAACACATCGGGCGCGAGCCGACCATCGCGTACGGTACCCTGCACGGGCCGGGGTATTCAGGGGCCGCCGGGATCAGCAAGGGCGAGACGCTGCCATCCGGAGGCTATGCGGACGACTTTCATGTCTTCGCTGTCGCCTGGCAGGCCAATGAAATTCGCTGGTACGTGGACGGTCGCTTGTATCATCGCGTCGCGCCGTCCGATCTTCCCAGTGGCTCGAAGTGGGTGTTCGATCATCCCTTCTTCCTGTTGCTCAACCTCGCAGTGGGTGGCGCGTGGCCCGGTGACCCGAACGGCACGACGACGTTCCCTCAGCAGCTCGTGGTGGATTACGTTCGCGCGTATCGCGATCCGTAACCTCCGCGAGCACAGTGCTCCGGCACCTACTCCGCACGGTGCCGCCTTCGCGTGCGGCGAAAGGCGTGCGGCGCGTCGGTTTGGCGAGAGGCGTGCGGGGTGCGGCGTGGAACTCGGAAGTGGTCTTGGGTTCGGTGACGGCGTAGAACCCGTCGCAGCGCTGGCATCCAACCGCCCCTTCCGAATTCCCGCCGCACGCCGAACGCCGCACCCCACACGACGCGCCGTACGCCTCTCGTCGTACGGCCGTCGGTCGCGTACGGCGTAAAGCGCACGGTTCCCCGTCAGCGCTCCGCGTCAAACCGCAACGACGACACGCCCTGCCCCGCCGACGTGAGCAGCGCGGGCGCAGCCATGTCGCGCACGTAGCGATCGAGGAAGGCGATGGAGTAGGCGACGATGCCATCGTGGCTGCGGTTGCGACGATCACCCCACGCGCCGTGGGTCGCACCCCTGAACACGACGACGTACTTGGGCGCTGGCGAACCGTCGTATGCACCACCTTTGCGCGTGACGTAGGGTGTCACACCCGCGTCGGCCGTCCCGCCCTGGAACATGATGGGCACCGATACGCCGGCCATCGTACCATGCTCGACGAACGGCTCCACGTACGGCGAGAGTGCGAGCACCGCGCGCACTCCGGGCGGCGTTCGCCAGGCGCGCCACGCGCCCGCGAGCCCTACCACGGTGTAACCGCCAAGCGAGTGGCCCACGTAACCGACGCGCGCGAAGTCGATGCGCCTCGCGAACGAGGGACTCGCCTGCAACGCCCCGTGCACCGCAAGCAGGTCGTTCGCGCGGTCGACGTACGTCGCGTCGCTCCACCGAGCAGGAAACCGGAAGGGAACGGCCGGTTTGGGAACGCCGGACATCCCCGACGAATTGCATCGCGAGTCCGCATGTCGCGGCGCGAACACCCAGTAGCCGCGCGCCGCGAGCGCGGTCTTGAGAAAGGTGGAGCCGGTCTCGCACCCACCAAACCCATGCGAGAAGAACAGAACCGGTGCCACACCTGTGCTCGTGCCTTTTGCCTCCCACACCGCCACCTCACGACCGGCGAGCGTGACGATCCGATCCTGGGCACCGGCCGCTGGCGACAACCCAAGCGAGAGACAGAAAAAACGACCGAGCGCGATGCAGCGCACGGTCAGCGCCCGCGGCGGTGATCCAGGGGGGCGACGATGATGGCCGCGAGCAGTTGCTCGTCACTCCACCTCTGCCAGTCGGGAGGCACCGGATTGATGTACCGTGTTTCCTCGTCCGTCTGGCAGCAGAGCCAGCTCGCGCGACGCATCTCGATCTCAGGGTCCCACCGCATTCCCTCGGGCACGATGAAGACCTGCCATGACCGCCCATCGGCGGCCACCACGATGCGTCGCGGATTATCGGTGGCGCTCATGCCGCATTCACCGTTCGTTCGGTGTGCGTCGCGCGCCCCTCGAGCCACCGGGCGCCCACCGTGATCAGCAGCACCAGCATGATGAGTAGCACGCTGTATGCGGCGGCTGTCCCGAACGAGAGCGATCGCACCTGCGCGAGAATTTCCACCGAGATGGGCCGGTTGGAGTGCGTGTACAGCACGACGCTCGCAACGAACTCTCCAACCGCCGCGACACCGGCCAGCATGGTGCCCGCAACGAGGCCCGGGCGAGCGGCCGGTAGCACCACGCGGCGCAGGGCAAGCCAGCGCGAGGCGCCGAGCCCGCGCGCTGCATCCTCGAGCGTGGGATCCATCTGCCGCAGCGAGCCTTCGATGGCGCTGGTCACGATGGGAATGTTGCGGATGAAATACGCGAGCGGAAGTATCCAGAACGTGCCGACCAGCAGAAAGCGAAGCTGCAGCGGCGCATTCCGGTCGAACGTGGCGGCCAGGCCCAGCGCGATGGCCGTGGCGGGAATGGCCCACGGAAGGGCCGCGAGCAACGCCAGCATCCGGCGGCCGGGCGCCTGCGAGAGCACGACGACGTACGCGATGGCAAAGCACACCACGGCATTCGCCGCCGTCGCGAGCACCGACATCCACACGCTGTTGGTGATCGGCCGCCAGAGCTCGCGGTCCATCGCCAGCTGCCGATAGTTGTCCAGCGTATACTCCGGGGGCAGGAGCTGCGTCGTCCACGCGCCATCGCGCGCGAAGCTCACGAGCACCACCATCGCGTGCGGCAGCACGAGCATGATCACGGTGGCCGCTGCGAAGGCCGGCAGCAATGCACGCGCCACGGGCGAGCGAAGTCCCGCTCGCGTGATCCGACCCTTCCCCGCCATCGCGTAGCGCCGCCGGCCCTCCAGCCAGCGCAGCAGCAGCAGCGCGAGCACCGCTGTCACCGCCAGCACGGTGGTCTCCACGTACGCGAGCCCGAGCGCGCCGTTCAGCTTCGACACGAGGATCTGCGTGGCCAACACACGCGCGCCACCACCGAATACGTACGGAGCCGAGAAGGAACCGAGGGCGCTCATGAAGACCAGCAGCATGGCACCGGCCAGCGACGGCGTGAGCAGCGGCAGCGTGATGCGCCGCAGCAGCAGCGCGCGTGACGCGCCCAGCCCTGTAGCTGCCTCGTCCAGGGTCGTGTCGTAGCGCTCCAACCCCGCGCTCACGAACAGGAAGACGTAGACGTACATCGTGTACGCGTGCACGAAGATCACCGCCGTGAGGCCGCTCAGCGTCCACGGAGGCTCTCGCATGCCGAGCATGCGCTGCACCACGCGCGTCACGACGCCACTCTCCCCATACAGGAAGAGGAAGGCGAGCACACCCACGAGCGGGGGTAACGCGGCAGGAAGGGTGGCGACGCCACTCAGCACCCGACGACCGCGGAATTCCGTGCGCGTGAGCAGGAAGGCGAGGGGCACGCCCACCAGCAGCGCGGCGATCACGGAGCCAATCGCCACGATCACCGTGCCGCGCAGCGCGTCGAGGTCGGCGGGGCTCGATGCGAACTCCTTCCAGTCGGCCAATCCGCGCTCGAAGCTGCCGACGATCACGGCCACGTTCGGATAGACGACGCTCCACAACAACAGCGCGAGCAGGCCGAGCGCGGTGGCCGAAACGCCCCACCCCGCCGCCCGCACGCGACGCAGGATCACGCCGGCACCACCGCCACCGGCACGTCGGCCAGCCGAACACCCGTTCGCGTCCCCTCGCGCGCACCGGCGCCATCGCCCATCACCTCCACCTCCGCGCCATTCCCGAGCGTCACGCGGTACACGACGTGTCCACCCGCGAATCGGCGACCCACCACCATGCCGCGCCACGACGGCACGTCGTCGGTTTCCGAGAGCACGAGCGATTCGGGACGCAGCACCGCGAACAGCGCGCCACCACCGACGACGCCCTCGTGCCTCGCGCGTGCATCGAGTGCCACGCCGTCGATCGTGATGCGCACGCGCTCACCCATGCGCTCGGCCGGTACCAGCGCGGCACGCCCGACGAACTCGGCGACAGCGCGCGTCGCGGGCGCATGGTAGAGCGTCTCCGGCGTCCCTACTTGCAGCAGCTTCCCGCGCTCGAGCATGGCGACACGGTCCGCGACGGCGAACGCGTCCTCCTGATCGTGCGTCACGAACAGCGCCGTGACGCCAGACTGTCGCAGCGTGAACCGGAGTTCGTCGCGCATGCTCTGCCGCAGCGTGGGATCGAGATTCGACAGCGGTTCGTCGAGCAGCAACACACGAGGCTGGATCACCAGCGCACGCGCCAGTGCGACGCGCTGCTGTTCTCCGCCGCTCAGCGCCTGCACCGATCGCTCCGCCTTGCCCGACAGTCCCACGGCGTCGAGCGCCGCGCGCGCGCGCGCCAGCCGGTCAGCCTTTCGCACACCGCGCGCCTCGAGGCCGAACGCAACGTTTTCCTCCACCCGCATGTGCGGGAAGAGTGCGTAGTGCTGGAATACCATGCCGAACCCGCGGCGCTGGGGCGATTCCCGCGTGATGTCGCGTGGTGCGGCGGCGCCGTCGCCCAGCAGCACGCGACCGCTGTCGGGCGTCTCGTATCCGGCGGCGATGCGCAGCGTCGTCGTCTTTCCCGACCCCGAAGCGCCCACCAGCGCCAGCAATTCGCCCGGCGCGATCGTAAGCGACAGGTCGTCCACCGACGGATCGGGGTTGCCGGCATACCGCCGCGTGACGTGCTCGAGGACGAGCGCGCCCGGCGCCGAGTGCAGCACCGCGTCGCTCGTGTCTGTCACTTGCCTCGGCGACTATTACGGATGTTCGCATCCCAGTACTTCATCCAGGCGTCCAGGCTGTCTCGCATCAGCTTCTGGTCGCCCGGCATCGGCTTCACGTCCGTACTCGCACGCTTCACCACCTCGGGCAGCGAGTCGATGGGAATGTCGGTGCGCGCAGGAATGCGCAGGAACTTCACCGCCGCATCGCGCAGGGCGACGGGCGACGACACGTACTCGTAATATTGCCGAGCGACGTCGGGATGCTTCGCGCCCTTCACGATCGCGATCGCATCCACCAGCAGCGGCGTCCCGCTCGCGGGAATCACGTAGCCTACCGGCGTCTTCGTGCGCTGTTCGAGCGTCGCGATGTCCGGCATGTTGTACAAGGTGATCGTCCCTTCCTCGCGGCCGAGCTTCTGGTAGAGCAGCGCCGGATTGAGCACGTACTCCTTGGTGTTGCCGTCGAGACGCCGCAGCCACTCCCAGCCCTCCGCCGTGCTGCCCGTGCGCGCGACGGAGCGGGCGAGGATCGCGCCGAAGATCGCGCGCATCGATCCGCTCGCGATGGGATCGCGAATGAGGACCTTGCCCTTCCACTTGGGATCGAGCACGTCGTCCCAGTCCTTCGGCGCGTCCGCCCGCTTGACCGCGTTGGTGTTGTACGCGATGACTTCCGGCGTCATGTACGTCCCGAACCAGGCAGCGCGGGCATCCCGCGCGTCGGCCGGCACCTTGTCGGCCCATGTCGGCGTATAGGGCTCGAGCAGTCCTTCAGTGGCGGCACGACCGAAGATTTCTGCCGGCGCGCCGAACCAGAGGTCCGCCTGCGGATTGGCCTTCTCAGCGCGCAATCGGTCGAGCACTTCCTGCGACCCCATGTCCACCCACTGCACGTCCACCGCCGGGTGCGACGCCTCGAACCCGAGCTCGTAATGCTGGAGCAGCTCCTTGCCATGCGGCGAGTACACCGTGAGCACGGTGCGTCCGTCGCTCGTGCCGCAGGCCATGGCGACCGAGAGCGAGATGGTGCACAGCGATGCGGCGTGGCCGAGCCGTCTTCGAACGAAGCGATTCATGCGGGTCGGATGATGTCGCGGCAGTTGAGTTCACACATCACGGCTGCACCGCCGTCGAGCCCACGGCGCGACCGTCCGCCGCGAGCAAGTTGAGAAAAATGCGCGCTGCACCGGGTATCCCGGCGGGAAGCTGCCGGAAGAGCGCGAGCGTCGTATACACGTAGGCACCCTTGCCCACCGGCGCGACCAGCACTGCCGCCCGGTTCTCCGGTTCGCCGGGATCGTGCATCTCGAGCGGCGCGCGATAGTGCGGATCGAATGAACCCGGCATGTACAGGGCGCGTTCCTGTATCCAGCGGTCGAAGTCGCGAGCGCCGATCCGATTCGGTGTCGTGAGCAGCGGGTCGGCTGGCGCGATCACGCGCACCGGCGCGAGCTCGTCGGTCACGCGCTGCGCCGTGCGCGCGAGCGTGACGGGATACGGCAGGATACCCGGCGCCTGGATCTCGGCCTGGCCGTACTGCACCACCACGGTGCCTCCGCCGCGTGCGAACTCCTGCAGCCTGGACGCCTGTCGCACCAGTTCGTGATTCGCCGCGAAGGCGCGGGGCCCGATGACCACAGCGCCGAAACCGGACAGGTCGGTGCGCGCGAGATCCTCGGCGTCGAGCATCTTCACCTGGACGCCGAGCTGCGTCAGCATCGGCGCGACGTTGTCCCCCACGCCGCGCACATACGCGATCCTCGGGTTGCGCGGCAACGCCGCCTCCACCGATTCGATCAGCGCCGCAGCCTGTCGGTAGTAGCGCAGGGGGCGAATATGCTGGTAGTCGATGGGCAGGTACCCGATCGCGAACTCCTGGCCACCGCTCGTCGCCACGACGGAGAGCGTATGACGTCCGACGGGCAGTGTGCCGCGCACGCGGTAGGTCAGCGTCGCCGAACCGAACGAGTCGACCGCGACGCGGCGGATCACGGAGTCCGCGCGCAGTCCGGCCGGGAGGGTGAGCGTGACGCTCACACCGCGCGGTGCCGTCGCGGCCGACGTGACGTGCACGTCGTACAGCCGGTCGATGGCGACGCCGGCGCGCATGTACTGCACCTCCCCCTCGAGTGTGACGCTGAGGGGTGGCACCGCAGCCAACGGGCGCCGCTGCTCGCCGCGCGCCGGATCGGCGAACCGGTAGACGATCGGTCCGGCGTCCACCGTCACCGGTTCGCCCGCGACGCGCAACGACACGCGAGCATAACTGTCGGCGAGCCGATCCTCACCGATGGCCATCGGCAGCGGCGTGGGAGGCAGTACGAACACGTCGCCACGCTTGCCCACCGACAACCACCACGGGACACTCGCCGCCTCGGCGAGGACGCCGAACGTCGTGCGCACAGCGCTGTCGCGCGCGACGTCCATGGATCCACCACGATGGATGGCGCCCATCCCGTACTGCATCCCCGCACTGACGCCGAGCAGCGTGACCGACGCCACGCCCTGGTTGTACACCGAGATCGTCACGGGAATCGTGTCGCCCACGGCAACCAGTTCCCTCTGCGCCGTCGCCTCCACCAACACCCCGGAGGCGGCGAGCAGCGCACCCGTCGCTCGTCGGCGCACCGTCTCCACCGAGACGGCGAGGTCGCCGCCGACGCCTCCGCACAGTGCGACGCCCGCAGCGGAGCCGCACGACTGGGCCTGACGAATTTCGGCGAGCAGGCGAACGACGCGAGCAAGTGGCGCGATCATCGGAGCCGGTGCGATGACATTCTCCACGCGACGGACGTCGGCGATCGCTCCCGCCAGGGAGTCGAGTGCGGTGCGCCCTGCCGCCGTCAGCGTGACGCTCGCGAACCGCGACCATCCGGTCTCGAGACCATCGAGCGGTGATTGCTCGGGCCCGATCGCGCCAAGGCGCGACGCCTCGAGCGTGAGGTAGTCCATCGATGTCCCGCGGCGCTGCACGACGCCGAATCCCTGCGACAGATGCTGCGATCGGCTCTCGCCCGCGATCTCCGCGTATGTCCGCCCACGCAGTGTGCTCAGCTCTCCCACGTTGAAGCTCAGCGTTGCCTGCGCCGGATTGAATCGCGCCGCGCGATAGAACTTCGACGGCGACCACGCGCCCAGCCCGAGCGTCGCTCGCGTGGGAAACCGCACGGTGTCCGCCGCCGCGTCGAACACCTCGCGGGCCAGCATGCCCGACACCTGATGGTGCCCGTGCCCGTCGCGCGGCGTGCCGCTGAACACCGCCACGATCACGTGGGGCCTGAACGCCCGCACGACCGTCACCATGTCGAGCAGGATGGAATCCTTCGGCCAGTGCGTGTACGTCTCCTCGGCCGACTTGCTGAATCCGAAGTCGTACGCTCGTGTGAAGAACTGTCGACCGCCGTCCAGGCGGCGCGCCGCGAGGAGTTCTTCGGTGCGGATCATCCCGAGCAGCGGACCCAGCTCGTTGCCGATGAGGTTCTGCCCACCATCGCCGCGCGTGAGCGACAGGTACGCGGTCTCCACGTGGCGCCCGCGCGCAAGCCACGTGAGCAGCTGGGTGTCTTCGTCATCGGGATGCGCGCCGATCTGCAGTACGCGCGTCGTGACGTCGAGGCCGGCCACCGCCTCGCCCAATGCCGTCGCGCCGCGATCCTGCGCGATGAGGAGTCGCGGCGCGACGATGCACAGGAGCAGGGCGAGACGGCGGAGCCGTCGCGTCGTCTTCTCCATCACACCCGGGCGGCCTTGCGCTTCGCTCCCGCCTGAGGCACCGGCGGCGGCGTGAGTGCTTCGCCCACGATGCGCTTCTGCTCCGCATCGTGCATGTCCTTGTATCCCTCCGCCGGGCTGGCCCGTTCGGGACGGCCGACGTACCGGATGGTGAGCATGTTGCCGGTGGCGACTCGCAGCTGCGGAGCGACGTAGGTCCAGGCGCCCATATTCTTCGGTTCCTCCTGCGCCCATACCACATCCTCGAGGTCGGGATACGCGTCGACGATCGCCGCCAGCGCCGCGCCCGGCCATGGATACAGTTCGTCGACGCGCACGAGTGCGACGTCGCCGCTGTCGCTTTGGCCTCGTGCCGCGAGCAGATCGTAGTACATCTTCGCCGTGGAGAGCACGAGCCGGCGCACGCCCGGCCGGCGTGACGCCACGGCGACGTCGTCGATGACGGACTGGAACGATCCACCCGTGAGCTCTTCGAGACGCGATGCCGCGGCGGGCAGGCGCAGCAGGCTTTTCGGCTGCATCAGGATGAGTGGCTTCCGATCGCCGCGCAGCCCCTGTCGGCGCAGCACGTGAAAGTACTGGGCCGGCGTCGAGGGATACGCGACGATCATGTTGTCCTCGGCGCAGAGCTGCAGGAAGCGCTCGAGCCGCGCACTGGAATGCTCGGGACCTCCCCCCTCGTATCCGTGCGGCAGGAGCAGTACCAGACCGCTGCGCTGTCCCCACTTGGCGCGATCAGCCGAGATGAACTGGTCGATCACCGGCTGCGCGACGTTCACGAAGTCGCCGTACTGCGCCTCCCACAGCACGACGTCGTTCGGCGCCGCGGTGCTGAATCCGTACTCGAAGCCCATGACGGCGGTCTCCGACAGCGGGCTGTTGAAGATCTCGAAGCGACTCGTCGCGCCGGCGACAGCGGAGAGCGGCACGAAGGTGCCGCCCGTGTTCACGTCGTGCACCACGGCGTTCCGGTGGGCGAACGTGCCGCGCTCGGCATCCTGGCCGCTGAGGCGAACGTTCATCCCGCCGGCGAGCAGCGCGCCGAACGCCAGCGCTTCGGCGTGGCCCCAATCTATTTTCCCCGTCCCGATTGCTTCGCGCCGACGCTCGAGCGTCCGCGCGAGTTGCTTGTGCAGCGTGAACCCGGCGGGGTATTCGAGCAGCCGCGTGTTGATCGACTGGAGCGTCTCGGCAGGAACCGACGTCACCGGTTCCACGGGGGCCGACGGCTCGTTCACGCGGGCCGGTGCGCCGTTCGTCGCCGGCGCCGCGGCAGTCTTCATCGCGGTGTGCACCGCGGAGAGCTTCTGCGCGAACTCGTCGTCGATCGTCTTCACGTCCGCTTCGCCGAGCACGCCGTCGCGCACGAGGCGCGCCGCCCATACCTGACGTGGTGACGGGTGCGCGCGCACGAGATCGTAGAGCTTCGGCTGCGTGAATGCCGGCTCGTCCGTCTCGTTGTGTCCCCATCGACGGTAGCCCACGAGGTCGATCACGACGTCCTTGGCGAACCGGTCGCGGTACGCCGCGGCCAGCCGCATCGCGCCAATGCACGCTTCCGCGTCATCCGCGTTCACGTGCAGCACCGGCACCTCGAACCCCTTGGCCGGATCGCTCGCGTACCGCGTCGAGCGCGCGTCGCTCGGGTCGGTGGTGAATCCCACCTGGTTGTTGACGATGAGATGAATCGTGCCGCCCACCCGATATCCACGCAGCCGCGACAGGTTGAAGGTCTCGGGCACCACGCCCTCGCCCGGGAACGCCGCGTCGCCGTGGATGCACAACGGCAGCACGAGACGCTCGTCGCGATCGGCAGACGATCCGGCCACGCGCTGATACGCGCGCGTCATGCCGCTCATCACCGGATTCACCACTTCCAGGTGGCTCGGATTTGGCGCGAGCTCCAGCGTCACCGTGCGGTCGCCGACGACGCGCTCGCCCTCGAAGCCGAGATGGTATTTCACGTCACCGGTCGTCGCATCGACGCTCGTCTCGCTGGGCCGTCCCTCGAACTCGCCGAACATCTCGTCGTATGACATGCCCATCACGTGCACGAGCACGTTGATGCGCCCCCGATGGGCCATCCCGATGACGACGCGCCGCGCGCCACCCATCGCGGCCCGCGCGATCGACTCGTCGAGCATCGGCACCATCGCATCGGTGCCCTCGATGGAGAACCGCTTGTAGCCTTGATACTGCCGGCCGAGGAATCGTTCGAGCCCGTCCACTTCGGTGAGCCGCCGCAACACGGCAATCTTCTCGTCGGATGACAGCGGCTGCGTGAACGTGCCCTGCTCGGCCGCGTCCTTGAGCCACGTACGTTCGGGCTCGTTTCCGAGGTGCGAGAATTCAAAGGCGATCGCGCCGCAGTACGCTCCACGCAACCGCTGCACGACGTCGGCTGCCGTGCCCGACTCGAACCCGAGCGCGCTCGCGGGCACCCGCGCGAGGTCGTCGTCGGTGATGTCATGGAATTCGGGCGTCAGCTCGACGCCGCCCGGCGGGGGCGTACCAAGCGGATCCAGTTGCACGGCGAGATGGCCGTAGTGGCGGATCGCTTCCACGAGCGCGGCGGCACCGGCAATGCTGCGCAGGAGACCATCGTCCGCTCCACGGCCGACACCGCTATTTCTGCCGTCACCGCCATTACCGGCATTACCGACGAGCGACTCCGCCGCGCGAAAGAACTGGCGCCACGATTCGTCCACCGACGACGGGTCACGCCGGTAGCGCTCGTGCGCCTCGGCGATGTACGCGTCGTTGAACACGGTGGTGGCTGGAGGGAAGCTGGGCATGACGTGAATTTAACACGGGGCGGTGCGGCGCTACGCGCGCACCTTACGGGGCGGCGGCGCTCCGCGCCGCCTTACGGGGCGCGTGGCCGTGCTGCGCACGGCACGCTTACGGGAACGGACAACGAACATGGTGTTCCCGAAAGGGCGGGCGGCGTAGCCGCCTTGCCCGCCCCGTCAGCGTTGCGCCGGAGCGCAGCGAGGGCGCCGCGCCCCGTAGGCTCGCGTTCCACGCGAGCCGTTCCCGTACGCGTAGCGCCTGACGCCCGTCAGTTCTCAGTTACCCTCCCACGACAACGGCAGCACGATCGTGAACGTCGAGCCGACTCCCTGGGCGCTTTCGACTTCGATGTGACCACCCAGCAGCGTCGCCAGACGCCGCGAGATGTAGAGGCCGAGTCCCGTGCCGCCATGCCGCCGCGTCAGCCCCGTGTCCACCTGCGCGAAGGGACGGAACAGGCGAGGCAGTTCGTCGGCGGCAATGCCGATGCCCGTATCCATCACGTCCACTCGCACCGCCCGCGCGCCTCGGCTCAGGCGCAGCGTCACCGCACCAGAGTCCGTGAACTTCACCGCGTTGCCCAGCAGGTTCACCAGAATCTGCCGCGCCTTGTCGATGTCGCTCGTCATCCGCACGGACGTGAACGGAAGCTGTACGTGCAGCCGGATTCCCTTCTGCTCGGCAATCGGCTCGATCACCGCCAGCGCGGCGCGCACGAGATCTTCCGCCAGGAAGTCGCTCGGGCGCACAGTCTCACGTCCTTCCTCGAGGCTCGTGAACGCGAGGATCTCCTCGATCATCGCCGACAGGTGCGTCGTCACCGACCGCATGCGCTCGATGATGTCGAGCTGCGGATCGCTCATGGGCCCGATGACC
>JBDSSY010000201.1:0-3300 GCA_039928585.1 Gemmatimonadaceae bacterium
CGCACGCGTCGCTCGATGCGCGCCGTGCCCACGTCGAGGATCGCGATCTCGTGGTCGCCCTCGGCCTGCGCAATGAATGCAAACTTGTCGCTCGTCGGCGACCACGCGCCCGATGTCGAGATGAAGCTGATCGCGTCGAAGTGCGAGTTGCTCGTCGGACCAGCGAGCGTCTTGATGATCCGGCCCGTGACGGCATCCGCCACGTACAGCTCGATCTCGAACAGTCCGCGACGCGAGTAGAAGGCGACCAGCTTGCCGTCCGGGCTCACCGTCGGCGCCAGGTTCATGTCGCCGGCCTTGCGATCACCCTGCAGTACGGCGTCTCCCGCCTGCTTCGGGCTCGCGCGGCCATCCAGCACCGGCACGTACGCGCGGCGCGTGGCGGCGATCCAGTCCTTGCTCAGCGAATCGGTGGACACGCCAAGGACGCGCCGGATCCCCTCCTCGAAGCCGAGGCGCAGCGACGCGCGGTACACATCCACCACCGCCCGGTCCCCCCACCGCCCGCCCACGTACGCCCACAGCGCCTGTCCGTAGCGGTACGGGAAGAAGCGCGAATCCGTGTTGAGCTGGTGAATCGTCGGCAGGCGGTCGCGCTGCGTCGCGTCACGCAACCACATCGCCGTGAGCGGGTCGTCGCGCCCCAGCGAGAAGTACTCCGACATGCCCTCGATCAGCCACAGCGGCAGCGTGTTGAGCCGCTGCAGTCCCCCGGGGCCCGACTCGGCGATGCTGTACTGGAACACGTGGACCAGCTCGTGGCCGAGCACGTGGTCGTTGTCGGCGTATACGCCGGTGAACGGCATGATGACGCGCGTGCGCAGCCCTTCCGTGACACCGCCCGTCCCCTCGGAGAGCTCTTCTCCGATGACGTTCGTCTGCTGGAAGTCCGGCTGGTCGGCGTAAAATACGATCGACTTGCGGTCGAAGGTGTGGCGGAACATGTCGGAGTGCCGCGTATACCAACGCTCCGCCATGCGCCCGGCATCGTGGACGACGAGCGACTCGGCCGGATAGAAGTACTCGTCGAAGTGCTGCGTCCGCAGGATGCGGAAGTCGAATTTCTCGTACTGCACCTTGTTGCGGCCGAAGTACTGCGCGTCGGCCGGGTCGGATATGCCGCACAGGATCGCGACGAGCAGCGCGAGGGGCGCTGCCAGGCGCATGGAGGAACGGAGCATCGCGTAGGTCCGCGGTCGAACCGCAACTGAGGGTCGAGAGCCACGACGCCGCACCGGCGCCGCTACCGAACCGGGCAAAGTTGGTGCCCCGGTCAAAACCGTACCGACGAGCCAGCGGGATTGTTCGTGCCGAGGGCTCGCAAGAGCATGTACCCGACTCGTGGGTACGGGTTCATCTGCCCAACCTCGGCGCTGGGTCGACAGGACACAAGCGCTCGGCGCGGCTGTCGCCCCGACCGGTCGGCTCGCATACTGGAGGCGTGCGAACTCCCCCGCCCGTGCTCCCACCCGGCGACTCCTCCGGCGGATACAAGCCGACGATGTTCGACCGGCATGGGCCGGACGCCGGCCTGCGTCTGAAGGCAGGTGGCTACGCCCTGATGACCTTTGGCCTGATGTCGGTGATGTGGTACGTCGCGGCCGTTCACCGCTTCGGGTTCGACGGGTGGCGTGCCGTCCTGTTCACCGTCGTGGCGTCATCGCTTTCCGCGCTGCTGACCTATCGTGTGGCGCTGGCGTCCGCCGCAGGGGCGGGGGGTATCGCGCGGTACGTGACGATGCCGAGCGGCGCGAGCACGCCGTACGAGGAACAGTACTCCTATCAGGAGTCGCTCGCCGCGCGCGGGGACGTGGCGGGAGCACTCGCGTCGTATGAGGCGGTGATCTCGGAGCGGCCTGGCGCGGTGTCGCCGCGTCTCAAGGCGGCGGAACTGCATGCGCGACAGGGAAAGAACCCACGCCGCGCCGCCGAGCTGCTGCGCGAGGTACGCGACCTTCCCACCGCCACCGCGCGCGAGGCGCTCTACGCGTCGTCGCGCCTCGTGGATCTCTACGGCGGCGCGCTCGACGACCCGGGTCGAGCGCTGGTCGAGCTGCGCCGGATCGTGGAGCTGTACCCGAATACCGATGTTGCTGCGGGAGCGCGCGTGGCGATCGCGCGCATCAAGGCGGAGCGCGCCCTCGACTCGCCGCTCGGCTAGCGCCCGTCACTCGTACGAATCGGGGCGCCGCTGCCGCTTGGTGTCGCCCCGCTTCTTCTTCTCGGCCAGACGCGACTCCTTCGAGCCGCGGGTCGGTTTCGTGGCCTTTCGCTTCCGCGGCACCACGAGTGCGGCGGTGATGAGCGCCACGAGCCGGTCCTCCGCAGCCTCGCGGTTCTGCAACTGACTCCGTCGAGCGCTCGATACAACGCGCAGCCATCCGTCTCCATCGAGCCGCGACGCGAGCTTGCCAGCCACGCGCGCACGTTGCGCGTCGTCGAGCGCCTGCGTTTCGCGCACGTTCCAGAGCAGTTCGATCCGGGTGGACGACGTGTTCACATGCTGACCGCCCGCACCACCGGCGCGGCTCGCGCGGTAGACCAGCTCCGCCCGAGGTATGGCCAGCGTCTCCGACAGCTGAAGCACTCCGTCCTTCGCCATGCGTAACCCCGCCCGGTACCAGTCGTCTTTGCCAGTGAACTGTGGCAGAATGCCAGACAAAGCGTGTCTACGCTTTTCTGGCAGTTTGCGATTCCACGTCTCGTGCGACTCTTCGATCGAACCACGTCCGACAGCCGTCCATTTCACCTCGACCCCGCGCCACTGGTGCGCTGGGTCTATGTGGGACGGCTCTCGATCGCCACCGCCATCTTCCTGGCCGCCGTCCTCGTCTGGCAGGACGCGCTCACCGACACCGGCAAGCTGCTCGTCGCGTCGCTGGCCTTCGCCGCCACCCTGGTGGTCACGGCCGTCTCGGTGGTGTACAGTGAATTCTACAACCGCCCGCTCGGGCTGACATTCTATTATCTGCAGTCGGTGTTCGACCTGCTCCTCGTCACGGCGGTCGTCCACGTCACTGGCGCCAGTGGGTCGCAGTTCGCCGCGCTGTACATCCTCGTCATCGCCACGTCGTCGCTTCTGCTGCCGGTGGGGGGCGGACTTCTCGTCGCCGCGCTCGGCAATGTTCTATATGTGGCGGATGCGTTCTGGAGTGTCGAGACGCCCTTCACGCCGGCGGTGTGGCTCCAACTCGCCGTGTTCGCGGTCGTCGCCCTCGGCAGCGCCTGGCTGAGCGCCAAGCTGCAGGAAGCGGGGAAGGGCACCGAAGCGGTGCTCGCCCACGTCCGGTTGCAGGCGGC
>JBDSSY010000202.1:0-3272 GCA_039928585.1 Gemmatimonadaceae bacterium
TCGCGATCGACACCGCAGCGCTGCGCCTTACCCCGCGCACCACCGAGCTGACGTCGCTTTCGGCGCGGATAGGGGCGAGCGACGTGCGGGCCGTGGGCTCGCTGGACAACGTGCTCGGCTTCGCGCTACGCAACGACGATCTGCGTGGCAGCGCCACGGTGGCGAGCAATCATTTCGACCTGAACGAGTGGCGATCGAAGGAGAAGCTGACGGAGGCGATTCGCGTGCCGCCACACGTCGACTTCGCGCTGAGGGCGACAGCGGCCCGCGTCACGTACGGCGCCATTACCGCGGCGAACGTGCGCGGCAACCTGCGCGTGAAGGATCAGCGCGTCACGCTCGACGAGCTCCAGATGGAGACGCTGCGTGGCTCGGTCGTCGCGAACGGCTTCTACGAGACCACGGTGCCCGGCCGCCCCACCTTCGACGTCGACTTCAGGCTTGCAGGCATCGACATCCCGTCGGCCTTCGCCGCGCTCACCACCGTGCAGCAGCTCGTGCCTCTTGCGCGCTGGGCGCAGGGGGCCGTGTCTGGCACGGTCGGGATGAAGGGCGTGCTGGGCACGGACATGATCCCCGTGTTCCCATCCCTCACGGGCAAGGGAGCGATCGAGACCGAGCGCCTCATCGTCCAGGGTGCGCCGGTGTTCGAGAAGCTGGCCAACGCCACGAAACTCGATCAGCTGCGCAAGCCGTCGCTCGGCATCGTGAAGGCGTCGTTCGACGTCGCCGATGGCAGGTTGCGCGTCAAGCCGTTCGCCGTGCAAGCCAGCGGGGTGGACATGACGGTCGCTGGCTCCAACGGGATCGATCAATCCATCAAGTACGACCTCGCGCTGGCGCTGCCCCGCACTGCGCTCGGCGCCGCCGGCGGACGTACCGCGGCAAAGCTCGCCGGCGATGTAATCCGGATGGGCGCGCAGGTAACGGGGACGGTCACGAATCCTGTGGTCACGGCCAACTTCGCAGGGGTGACCGACGCACTGACCCAGACGGCGCAGAACGCCGTTCAGCAGCAGATCGACACGCGAACGGCGGCGGTCAAACAGCGGGTCGACTCCGCGGCCGACGAGGCACGTCGTCGCGCACGCGCGGAGTCGGACCGACTCATTGCCGAGGCGGAGAAGCAGGCGACGATGATCCGCGCCGAGGCGCGCACGCTCGCGGCCGCGACGAGGCGCGAGGGAAACGCTCGGGCCGATTCGCTCCAGGCCCGGCCGACCAATCCTCTCGCGAAGATCGCCGCGCAGACAGCGGCGGACCGACTGCGTCGTGAGTCCGAGCAGCGCGCGGACCAGATCGTCCGCGAGGCGGACGCGCGAGCGGATGGACTCGTCGCGCAGGCGAAGCGGCAGGCGGAGGCCGTATTGCCGACGCGCGGATAGTGGTGACGCGCGTTCAGCCCGGAATGCGGACGGAAGCCAAGTGCCCATGACGAAGTCATTCCGCGCAGCGACGGTCTGTCTCACGGGGGCGATCACACTGTCCGCATAAGCGGACGACGAAGCATCACTCGTGCATTGCCGGGAACATGTAACTCCCGTCCCGACAATAGTTTCGCGTCCTGAGCCGTCGTGGCGCCGAAGCTGCCTTGCGAATGGCCATGACTTCGCCGCTGCCACGCGCCACTTATCCTGCCCTTGCGTCGTCGTTGCTTCTCCTCGCCGGATGCGCGCAGGGGATGATTTCGGTGTCGCCATCGACGGTGCTCTCCGCGGCGGTCATGGTTGGCGAGGCGGTGGGAGCGCACAGGAGATCCACCGGATCGAGCGGCTCGGGCGAATCGCGCTCGTCAGGCAGCGTCCGGATTCCCCGGTCGCCCGCCCCAACGGCCGTCGTGGCACGGGTCCTCGAGACCGCCGACCAGTACATCGGCGTGCCATACGTGTGGGGCGGAAACACCCCGAGCAGCGGCTTCGATTGCTCCGGCTTCACGAAGTACGTTTTTGCGAAGCAGGGTATCGCGCTGCCCCGCACCTCTCGGGAGCAGGCTCGCGCGGGACAGGGAGTCGCCCTCGACCTCAGTGCGCTGCTGCCTGGCGACCTCCTCCTGTTCGCCGAACCGGACGATGCCATTTCGCACGTCGCGATCTATGTCGGCGACGGTCAGATCATCCACGCCTCCTCCGCGCTGGGCGGTGTGAACTATCTGGACCTGGGCGGCGATCGTGCCGACTGGTACGTGCAGAACATGGTCGCGGTGCGACGACTGACGTCCAACGGCCGGCGATGATAGCATTGCGCATCGCACTTGCGACTGCACGACTCCATCGCTCGTTCACTCCGAGGGACTTCATGCGCCGTTACCGCGCCATGCTCGTCGCCACCATCGCCCTTCTCGCCGGCTGCGCGCCCGCGTCGCCGTCCGCCTCCTCGCCGGCGCCGGTTCGCGTGCTCGCCGTCGATTCGGACGGTACGGTCATCCGACGCTCGGCCTCCGACGAGAACGCTCGACTGAGCTTCGCCGCGCCGATGGACAAGGTCTGGCCCGCGGTCGTACTGGCGTACGCGGATCTGGGCATCGCGCCCGCGGTGGCTGCTCGCGCCGAGGGACGATACGGAAACGCCGGCTTCATCATGCCCAAGCGTATCGGGACGCGGCCAATCGGCGATTTCTTCCAGTGTGGATCCGGAATGGCAGGTCCCTACGTGGACGCGGGGCGACTCACCGCCAACGTCATGACGGCCATTCAGTCGACGCCCGATGGCAAGACCATCGGCGTGACGCATGTGAGCGGATCGCTTCGCCGCAACGAGGGTGCGAGCGCGGATCCCATCGTCTGCGCATCGACGGGCGCGATCGAGGAAACGATCCGCAAGTTCATCGTGCGCCGACTCGGCGCGACCTGACGGATTGCACCTTCAGAAATGCGAACGGCGCCCTCGCGGGCGCCGTCTTTCATGCCTCCGGTCCATCGTCCTGATTCAGACCTGGATCGAGAGCCACAGGTGAGAATTGAACTCACGACCGCTCGATTACGAATCGAGTGCTCTACCCCTGAGCTACTGTGGCGACGTGCTGAGGAATGCCCTGACGCGGACTCGAACCGCGACGCCTTGCGGCACCACCCCCTCAAGATGGCGTGTCTACCAGTTTCACCACCAGGGCAACTGCACCTGCACCTGCGCATGAAACGACACATGCAACGGGGCCGACGGGGCTCGAACCCGCGACCTCTCGAGTGACAGTCGAGTGCTCTAACCAAACTGAGCTACGGCCCCTCACACAATCGGGGCTCGCGTGGCGCCGCCTGCCGCCACCGAATCCGATC
>JBDSSY010000203.1:0-5744 GCA_039928585.1 Gemmatimonadaceae bacterium
CGGCGATGCGCGGCCATCGCAGGACGAACCACTGAGCGAGCACGCGCTCGGCGACGAGGAACCAGATAGCCGCGGCGAGAGCGCTGCTGACGGCGGCAAGCATGTTGACGCGGACGGCGACGCTGCCGAGGGGAACGAGGGTCGCAACGCGGCCCAGCAGCACGAACAGCGGGTTTCCCGGCGGATGCGGAATGCCCAGCGTGTATGCGGCGGTGATGTATTCGCTGGCGTCCCACATCGCCGTCGTCGGCGCGAGCGTGAGGATGTACAGCGCGAGCGTGGCGAGACCCGCGACCGCCGCCGGGCCATACGACGGACGAAGATCGGGAGCGTGCGGCGGGACGGTCATTCGGCCAGTCAGGAGAGTATGAAGTGGCAGAGGAGCACGACGGCGCTCGTCACGAGAACGAAGCGCCCGACATTACCCGTTCGATGATGGCATGATCGCTCGCGTCTTGCATGTACTCCATCAACTCGGGGCGACGAGCTTTCCGTCACTCGCCTTGAAGAGGCGCACGAACCGGCGATCGATCATGTCCTTGAGCCGCCACGCCCAGCGGGAATGGCGATGGATGCCCTTCCACCGCATGAGCGCCCACCCCTGCCCGGTATTGAGCAGGGAGAGATAGCTGCGTTGTGGGCGATATCGGCCCGGTCGCCCATGGCCCAGCGCAGCGCGCAGGCTGCGCTCCAGCACCGGCGCCTCCCGAACGGCGTAGACCCCCGCCTTCGCGATGTCCGGATAATCACGAAGCGTGATGCAGTCCCCCGCGCCCCAGATGAAGGCGCCGTCCACCGCGCGCAGCGACCGGTCGACGAGCAGAAAGCCGTCGGCGTCATGAGCGAGCCCGCTCTCGGTGACGAGTCGTGGCGCGGCAGCTCCGGCCAGCCAGACGACGAGGTCCGCCGGGAGCGACGCGCCGTTGTGCAGCGTGACCGCCGACTCGCTCACCAACGTGACGCGACCTCCGAGCGCCACCGCCACGCCTCGATCGCTCAGCACGCGCGTCGCGAGCTGTTGCATCGTCGAGTCGTATTCGGGCAGTACCTCGAGGCCGCGTTCCACGAGAGACACGCGTCCCCCGACGCCAGCCGCGTTGAAGCGATGGCGTATCGCCAGTGCAACCTCCACTCCGCCGGCGCCACCGCCGACGACGACGACCGCCGGCGGCCGCTCGGACGCGGCGGCGACCAGCGCGTCGACGCGCGCACGCAACGCCAGCGCGCGCTCCATCGGGCGCAGGGTGAGCGCCCATTGAATCACGCCGGGTGTCGCCGTTCCGGCCGGCTCGCACCCGATGTCGAGGGAACAGCAATCGAACGGAATGTCCTCCCCGCCGGCGACCACGGTGCGTCGCGCCGCGTCTATCCGGTCGGCCCGCGCGCGCACCATTTGCACGCCCGCTCGTCTGGCGAGCGCCTGCAGATCGATTCGAAGCGCGTCCACCTCGTACTGGCCCTGGAGATAGCCAGGGACCATCGCGGAGTAGAAGTGATCTCCGGCAGCGACCAGCACCACCTCCGTATCGGGGATGGGGCGGCGCCGGAGCGCGCGGAGTACGTGGAGGTGCGCGTGTCCGCCTCCCACGAGCACCAGACGGCGTGACGGCATCGAGTGACGAGGGAAAGGGTGCTGGACGATCTTGCTTGTGAGCAGCCGAGAGCGGGGTTAAACTATATGGTTCTTGTGGAGTTGATGCGACGGCATCGCCGTCGCGAATCCAGCAAGTCTGCGTGCGTAGCTCAGCTGGATAGAGCGCTTGCCTCCGGAGCAAGAGGTCGTGGGTTCGAATCCCGCCGCGCGCATTGCGATCGCCGGATCCGGTCGTTGGATCCTCCTTCCCGCACGTCCCCCGCCCCCACAATTTCGCTACATGGCGCGTCGGCTCTCCTGGACTGACGTTCGCGGCGGCCTGATCGCGTGCCTCGTGCTGGTCGTCATCGCCGTCGGTGTGCTCACATTCATGCGGGTGGGCGCGCTGCATGGCGACACCTTCCTCATGTACGCGCTCGTCGGCGAAGCGAGAGGTGTGGCGACGGGCTCCGAGGTCTGGCTCAATGGCCAGAAGATCGGAAAGATCACCACTATCCGCTTTCGCACGCCGACAGTCGGCGACTCCACACAGCGGATCGAGATCCAGATGGAGGTGCTCGAGGAGCACCGCAAGGTCCTGCGTCGCGATGCCGTCGCGCAGATCAGGGCCGGTGGCAGCGTCATCGGTCCGCCCGTGGTCTACCTGTCGGCAGGATCGACACGCGGCGCGCCACTGCAGCCAGGCGACACGGTGCGCACGCTCGTGCAGACCGACGCCGAGGGCGCGACCGTCCAGTTCAACGCCGCGGCGAAGGAGATTCCGGTCATCCTTTCGAATGTGAAGGAGATGCGCTCGCAGTTGACGTCCTCCGAGGGGACGATCGGCGCGATGCTCAACGGGCCGGGGTTGGCGGAGTTGACTCGAGCGAGGGCGCAGGCGAGCCGGTTGATGCGGCGCGTCTCGAGCGGTTCGGGTACGCTCGGACCCATCATGAACGGTGGACTGTCGAGTCGGGCGGCGCGCGCGATGGCCCGTGTCGATTCGGTGCGCGCGTTGCTCGTGTCGCCCCGGACGTCAGTTGGCCGGTTTCGACGGGATAGCACGTTGATGAAGGCGGTGAGCGACGTGCGAAGCGAACTGGCCATCGTGCAGACCATGTTGAACGAACCGCGTGGGACGATCGGCCGAGCGCGAACGGACAGCGCACTGACGGTGTCGCTCGGGCAGGCGCGGCACGAGATGACGCTGCTGCTCGCTGACATCAAGAAGAATCCCCGTCGTTACCTCTCCGCCTCCTTCTGACGCGCTCGTCGCACTTGACCCCTCCCAGGGTCGTTCGTAACCTTCACACGCTACTCGGGCTCACCGCCGCACTCGCCGATACGTCGGCACGCGGCGGCCCCGCGTCGCCCCTCGGTCGCCTCGCTGCGTTCTTCGCGCCAGCCGACCGTCGTGCCTCCCACTCGCGTACGACCGCCCCGTGAACATCGCTGAGCTCAAGCGAAAGTCGATGCCCGAGTTGCACGACATGGCCGACACGCTCGCCGTGGTGTCACACGGGGTCCTCGGCCGGCAGGACCTGATCTTCCGCATCGAGCAGCGCCTGCTGGACCAGGCGGAGACGCTGGTCGGTGAAGGAGTGCTCGAGGTATTGCCGGAGGGTTACGGTTTCCTGCGCAGCCAGGATTGGAATTATCTGTACAGTCCTGACGACATCTACGTCTCGCCGTCGCAGATCAAGCGCTTCGACTTGCGAACGGGCGACACGATTGCAGGCCAGGTGCGTCCGCCCAAGGAATGGGAACGATATCTCGCGCTGCTCAAGGTGGAGCGGGTGAATGATGGCGAACCCGAGGCGGCGAAGGCCCGAATCGCCTTCGACAACCTCCGGCCGCGCTATCCGGACGGGCGTCTACGCCTCGAGAGCAGCGACGGCGACCTGAGCATGCGGGTGATGGATCTCGTCGCTCCCATCGGCAAGGGGCAGCGGGGTCTCATCGTCGCGCCGCCGCGTGCCGGAAAGACGATCCTGCTGCAGAAGATCGCGAACGCGATCGCCGAGAATCATCCGGAGGTCACGCTCATCGTGCTGCTGATCGACGAGCGGCCGGAAGAAGTGACCGACATGTAGCGCGAGGTGCAGGGCGAAGTCATCAGCTCGACGTTCGACGAGGACGCGACCCGCCACGTTCAGGTGGCCGAGATGGTGATCGAGAAGGCGAAGCGCCTCGTGGAGTCGGGACGGGACGTCGTCATCCTGCTCGATTCCATCACGCGCCTGGCGCGCGCGCATAACACGGTCATTCCGAGCGGTGGGAAGATCATGTCCGGCGGCCTGGACGCGAAGGCGATGGAGAAGCCGAAGAAATTCTTCGGTGCCGCGCGCAATGTCGCGGACGGCGGGTCGCTCACGATCATCGCGACGGCGTTGATCGAAACGGGATCGCGTGCGGATGAGATGATCTTCGAGGAGTTCAAGGGTACGGGCAACATGGAGCTCGTGCTCGCCCGCGAGATCGCCGAGAAGCGCATCTATCCGGCGATCGACATCAATCGATCCGGTACGCGCAAGGAAGAGCTGCTGTTTTCGCCGGAGGAGCTCAATCGCGTCACGTTGCTCCGCACCTTCCTCGCCGACATGCCCGAGGCGGATGCGATCGAATTCCTCCTCAAGCAGATGTCACGATCGAAGGACAACCGGGAATTCTTCGTGCAGATGCGCGAGGGGTGACGAGCGAACCGGCGATGCCGGTCGATCGCGGGAGATGGATGGCGATCGATTGGGGAGAGCGACGCATCGGACTCGCCATCAGCGACCCGAACGGCATCATCGCCACTCCGGCAGGAGTGATCGAGCGTCGAGTGGGCAAGCGAGCCCCGGTCGCCGAGCTCGTTCGACGCGCCGTGTCACTCGAAGCGCGCGCGATCGTCATGGGATTGCCGCTCGATGGCGCGGGAGAGGAGACGGCGCGCTCGGCGGAATGCCGGCGCGTGGCCTCGGAACTCGCACGGCGGACAGAACTGCCTGTGTCATTGCTGGACGAGCGATTCACCACCGCCGCCGCACTGCGCGCCGTGCGGGAGATGGGTGGCAGTACGCGAGGCAGAAAGGGAGATGTGGATGCCCTCGCCGCCACCGTACTTCTGCAGCAGGCCCTGCGGATGCAATCGCTTCCGACCGTTTCCGCCGATGCACCCACTTCGACCGATGATCCTCCGACGCTCGTCTAAAAGCCGCCTCGCGGCGCTCGTGATCGCCGTGCTGGTGGGCGTGGCCGGCTGCGGCGGAAGGGGCAGCGGAGATGCGCGCGTCGTCGTGCCGCGTGGAGCCTCGCTGCGAGTCGTCGCGGACTCGCTCGAGCGGGCCGGTGTGGTGGGAAACGCGACGATGTTCCGCGTCTATGCGTCGCTCAAGGGTCGCGACCGCTCCATTCGGGCCGGTACCTATCGCTTCTCGAAGGGAACGTCATGGGGCGAGGTACTGGCCGACCTGCATGGCGGCAAGGGGATCGAGCGAAGCATCACCATCCCCGAGGGGTGGTCGCTTCAGCAGATTGTGCCGCAATTGGCGCGCGTGCTCGGCATTCCAGTCGATTCGGTGACGCTGGCGGTGCGCGACACCGCGCTGTTGCACGCACTCGACATCCCTACTCCGACGCTCGAGGGCTATCTCTTTCCCGACACGTACGTGTTTCCCGAAGGCACGACGGCGCGGCAGGCGGTACACGTGATGGTGGCCCGCTTCCGGAGCGTGTGGCGGCCGGAATGGGATCAGCAGCTCCAGCTGCTGTCGATGAGTCGCAATGACGTCATGTCGCTGGCGGCCATAGTGGAAAAGGAGGCTCGACGACCGGAGGAGCGTCCCGTGATCGCCGCGGTGTATCTCAACCGCCTGAAGATCGGCATGCGCCTTCAAGCGGATCCGACCGTGCAGTATGCATTGGGGCAGCATGTCACGAGGGTTTTGTACAAGCATCTCACGACCGATTCCCCGTACAACACGTACCGATACGCTGGCCTGCCGCCAGGACCCATCGCGTCGCCGGGACGCCCATCGATCGTCGCGTCGCTGTACCCGGCGAACGTACCGTACCGATTCTTCGTGGCGTATCCGGACGGTCATCACGAGTTCACCACAAACTTCGCCCAGCATGGCGATGCGGTGAAGCGCGCACGACGGGAGTGGGATTCCGTTGCGACGGCCAGGCG
>JBDSSY010000204.1:0-9738 GCA_039928585.1 Gemmatimonadaceae bacterium
ACCACACGCCCCACGGGAGCGGCGAGGTTCTGGAGCTGCAGTGCCTGCACCACCTGCCCGACGCTCACGCCGGTGGCCTGCATCTGCAGCGGCTTGAGCTCCACCGTGAGCTCGCGCTCCACCTTGCCCGACACCGTCACCTCGGCGACACCCGGCACCGACCGCAGTTCCCGTGTGATCGTGGGGTCGGCGAGGCGCGTCAGCTCGGCCTGTGTCAGCGTGCTCGATGACAGTGCCATCGACACGATGGGTCGATCGGTGTCGTTGAACTTCTGGACGATCGGCTCCTTCATCTCCAGCGGCAGGTCGGCCCGCTTGGCGGAAATGGCGTCGCGCAGGTCCTGCGTCGCTTCCATCAGGTCCTTGCCGAACTGGAACTCGACCATGATGAAGCCATATCCATCGTACGCCTTGCCGAAGACGTGCTTCACGCCGGCGATCGAGGAGATCTGTTCCTCGATCGGATCCAGGATTTCCTTCTCGACCCCTTCGGGAGATGCGCCCGGATACGGGATGCCCACCGTGACGATGGGCGGGGCGACGTCGGGGAACTCGTCCGTCTTGAGCCTGAGCAATGCGAACAGTCCGAACACCGCCAGCGTCAGCATCGCCACCACGGTGATGAGCGGCTTCCTGATCGCGAAATCCGAGATGAACATTGAAGATCCTGAACGGGGTGAAGACCCTGCGATGACGAACGCGGCTGGACCGTACGGTGCTACGGCTTCCGCACGTCGCTGGGCGCGGCGACGCGCACCGGTGTGCCAGGCGAGATACCGCGCGCCGCGCCGAGGAGCAGCGTGTCGCCGGACACGATGCCACTCGTGATCTCGACGGTCTCGGCGGCGGCGTCACGAATGCCGGTGCCGACGTCGACCTTCTCGATCTTGCCGCCCTTCAACCGCACGACCGAAGGCCTGAGCCCGCGTTCGTCCACTGCGCCGAACGGGACCATCGGAGCGGTGCGAGCCTCGCTCGACACACGCCCTTCGGCAAACAGCCCGCCCACGAGCGTGTTCCCGCCGTTCGGAATCGAGGCGACGATCTTCACCTGCCGCGTCGTGGGGTCGGCCGTCGGATTCACGCGGGTGATGCGGCCGCTGAAGGTCCGGTTGGGGTAGCCATTGACCTTGAACTCCACCGGCATGCCCACCCGTACCTGCGCCAGCGCGTCGGCCGGTACGGAGGCCTCGAGCTGCATGCTGCCCGGATCGACCACCGTGAAGAGCGCCGCGCCCGGCGACACGACATCGCCGGCGTTGATCTGGCGCTGTTCCACGACACCCGTGAATGGCGCCTGCACGCTGGCCTTGTCGAGCTGCTTGTTCACGTTTGCCAGCTGCGCGCGCGAAGTCGCGAGCTGCCCCTGCGCGGCGATGAGCGCATTGCGTGCGCGCTCGAGATCCCGTTCGGCGATCGCCCCCGCCTTCTCCAGCGTCGCGCTGCGCGACAGTTCGCGCTGTGCGACGTCGTAGCTGCTCTGCGCCGTGCTCACGGCGCCGCGCGCCGAGATCTGCTGGTCGCGCAGCACCGCCGCGTCGAGCTGGGCGAGCAGCTGCCCGGCAGTCACGCGCTGACCCGCCTCAGCGTACGTCTGCAGCACCGCGCCGCTCATCTCGGAACGGATCGTCGCCGAGCGCTCGGCGGATAGCGAGCCGGAGAGCGCCGGTCCGGTGCGGATCTGCTCCGAGCGGACGACCGTCACGTTCTCCGGTCCGACGAGCATCGTCTCGGTCTTTGCCGGCTCCGCGCTCGCATCGTTCCGGTTACAGGCGCTGGCGTTGAAGAGGATGATCGCCAGTGCGGCAGCGGTCGTGGCGCGCGGAACGCGCGTGCGGATAGTCTGCATCGTCGTCATGGAATGGTGCTCCCGGATGGTGCCGCGCCCGCGGAGCTGGAGGCGGTTTGAGCGCGCTGTTGCTGTTGCGTGGGCTGTTGCTGCTGCTGTGACTGCTGCTGTGATGACGGGCGCTGCGCGCCGGCGCCGAATGCGCTGGTGTTGATGGGCAGGTCGCGAATGAGGGCGACGCGAGCGCGAGCGACCGCGAGGTCGCGCGCGCTGAGCGCCTGATTCGCGACCGCCTGCTCGAGCAGGAGCCGCGATTGCGTGAGGTCCGTCTGCGTGGAAATGCCTTCGCGATATCGGATCTGGTCGATGCCGTATGCGCGCCGGGCCTGCCCTGCCGTCCCGCGGCTCGCAGCGAACGACGCTTCGGCCTGCTGGAGCTGGTTCAGCGCGACACGCGTGTCGAGCGCGGCGAGCTCCTGACTCAACCGGTGGCGCGCGCGTGCCTCGTCGAGATTTGCCCGTGCCACGTCGACCTGGCCTGAAACGCGGCCACCGCTGAAGAGCGACATCCCGACCGAGCCGCCGATCGTCCAGTTCTCGCTGAACCGGTTCAGGTTCGGCGTGATGCTGTTCGGGAAGAACAGCCGCTGATAGTTGCTCGTGATGGCGAGCGACGGCAGCCGGTCGGCGCGCGCCACCCGCAGGAAACCTTCCTGCGCGCGCACGTTCTCTTCGCTCTGGCGCACCGGGGCGCGGTTGGCCGTCGCGGTATCGGGCGCCGGCAAGGGCGCCAGCGTGTCGATGGGTGTCCCTGGTGCCATCGAGGCGGCGGTCGCATTGGCGGCGATCACACGCGAGACCGTCGTCGGCTCGTCGATGGGCGTCGTCAGCGTCACCGGCTCGTCGAGCGGGAGGTTGAGCAGCTGCTTCAGGCGAAAGTAGATGACGTCGCGATCGCCGCGCCGCTGAATCACGACCGGTCGCTGATTGTCGCGCGACACGGTCGCGCGAAGCAGATCGAACTCGCTCGTGTTGCCCACGCGGCGCGCGAGCGTGGTCTGCCGCAGCAGTTCGTCGGTCTGCGCGAATGTGGTATCGGCGATCTCCACGAGGCGGTCGGCGAGCACCGCATCGAAGTAGGCCTGCGTCACATCCAGCGCGAGCTGCGCGCGCTGCGACGTGAACGCCACCTCCGCCGCTCGGCGTCCTGCGTTCGCCGCCGCGTTCTGGCCGGCGTTGCGGCCACCACTGAAGACGTTCTGCGAGAACGCGAGCCCGAGCGTGTACTGATTTTTCGCACCGAATCCGACCGAGCTGAAGTCGATGCCCTGCGCGGCGGCACAGGTTTGCGCCTGTGCGAGCGCCGCGTCTCGCTCGGCCTGCGTCGCATTCGCCGCAATGCGCGGCGCACAGACGGACTGCGGCTGCGGCACGGTCGACGTGTCGGGCCCGCCGCGGGAGAGCGCGGAGAACTGCGAACGGAGCGTGCGAGCATACGCAAGACTGCCGTTGAGCTGCGGCAGGTACAGGCTGCGCGCCTGCTTCGTCTGGCCGCCAGCGCGCGCCACGCTGGCGCGCGCGACGTCGAGCTCCTCGCTCTCGCGCGCTGCCAGGCGTATGGCGTCATCGAGCGAAAGCGCGCGGCCGACGGTGACGATCGCGGACTGGCCTGCGCCGGGCGCCGGTTGCTTGGCGACGACGAGCTGGGGAATACTGGCCAGGACGAGAGGCGCGGCCGCGCGACGGAGCGAGCGGACGACCGTGATCCAGGCAGGCGCGGCGTTCATTGCGACGAGGGCGTAGGAGAGAAGGCGGCGCGCGCCGGTGGTGCAGCGTCGGGCGCGGGTGCGCCGAGCACGCGGAGAAAGCTTCGCACATATCGCTCGGCGGCTTCGTCGAGCGGCGGGTAGACATCAGGAACGAAATGGCGCGCCATGGCGTCGCTCATCACGAGCGCCGTGAGCATCACGGCCGCCACGTCGACATCGATGTCGCTGGCGGCGAGGCCTCGTGCCTGGAGCCTACGGATGTACGCCGTGATGGTGTCATGGATATCGTGCCGGCCACGGCAGGCGAACTCCGCGGCGTCGGGCCGCTCATCGAGCTCGCTCATCGTCTGCACCAGCAGCGGGCGCATGTCGCGCACTCGTTCGAGGCTCGCAGCGACGAAGATCGTGAGTTCGGCGAACGGATCGACCGGCTCGGACGGGAGGCTCCGGGCGTGATCGTGCTCCTGGTGTTGCTCGAGTACGGCCTCGAGGAGGGCACCCTTCGACCCGAAGGTGCGAAACAGGGTCACCTCGTTGACCCCTGCTTCGATCGCGATCAGGCGGGTGGTGGCGCCGCGGAAGCCATGCTTGGCGTACACGCGGCCGGCAGCTTCGAGAATGCGTTCACGGGAAACCATGAACGCATGTTAGCGCAAATAATTGCGTATGCAAGTACCTACTTGCTTACCAAATCGTTACACTGTGCCGCTTCGCGCACGCGGGTGCGCGAAGCGGCACACTCGCTCAGTCTGCTCGGTGAGCCGTCTCCGCCATTCGCGGTGGACTGGACATGTCGACCCGGTCGTCGCTGCGGCGCTGCGGACCCTTTCCTCGAGGCAGGCGCCGAGGGGGATTGGCGTCGAGCAGCATCAGGGCGAACTGCTCGATCGTGGCGTCCGTCCAGTTCTCCGGCCATGTCGCCAGCTCGACGACGATATCGTCGGCGGTGAATCGCAGGACTATCTCCGGCTCTCCGCCGCGGTTCATGCACTCGTGGAGCCGCACCGTCCACTCGCGCCCGGCCGGACTCCGGAATGTCCGTCGTCCGCCGTCCTGCGCGATCGCCACCTGCTCGATCTCCACCGCGCTGACGGCGCGGCGCTGTCCGCTCGGCGACTTCTGGGGCACGCGGCGCACGGGCATTGCCCGGCGACACATCTCCTCGAGCTCTGGTATCGGAAGCGTGCTCCAGTCGCGAGGGTACGGCGCCTCCAGACGGCGCTTCTCCCGGCCGCTCTCGAACACCAGCCAGCCATCCTGCAGGTTGGCCATGTAATCCTCGCCCCGCGTCACGGGGTGCATGTGGCTTGGCGTCACGTCCCACGCCCGCCAATCCACTCCTCTGCTATCGGTGAACTCTCTCACGGCCATACCCGCCTCATTCGGAATTCTGTAGGTTTTCACCCAGTGGCGGATTCCTATACAAGGGTCGTACCGAACGGAACGGTCGCGACGCCGCATGAACATCGACAGCGCCCTGATCGTCGATAGACGGCACCAACCGCCTGACGCGCGAGTTCGCGCATGTGCGGCCGGCAACCACCCCGGCCGTTAACTTCGCGCGCATGATTGCCGCCCCGCTTCCCGGCCCACGACGCCGCTATCCCGGCGAATTCGCGCTCGCGATCGTACGGCGCCCACTCGACTTTCTGTCGCGCCTTGCGGCGGAGTTCGGCGACGTGGCGGCGTTCAATATCGGCCCGCAGCGGATCGTGCTGCTCAGCCATCCCGATGACATCCGCGACGTGCTCGTCACGCATGGACGGCGGTTCCACAAGGGACGCGGCCTGGAGCGCGCCCGAGTGCTGCTCGGCAACGGGCTCCTCACCAGCGAAGACGACGTTCATCTCCGACAGCGCCGGCTGGTGCAGCCGGCATTTCACCGGGCTCGCATCGCCGGCTACGGCGACACGATGGCCCACTACGCGCGACGCCGCGCCGACGCGTGGGTCGACGGCGCGGAACTCGACGTGGCCCGCGAGATGGCCGCCTACACACTCGCCGTCGTCGGCAAGACGCTGTTCGACGCGGACATCGAAGGCGAGACGCACGACATCGGCGAGGCGCTGACCACGGCGATCGCGACGTTCAACGTCACCGTGCTGCCCGGTTCGGAGTTCCTGCTGCGCCTGCCCATCCCGATCGCGATCCGCTTTCGCCGCGCGCGCGCGCGCCTCGATGCGACGATCTACGAGATGATCGCTCGCCGCCGGGCATCAGGTGACGACCGTGGAGACCTTCTGTCAATGCTGCTGCTCGCGCACGACACGGAGGGCGACGGGAGCGGGATGAGCGACGAGCAGCTGCGCGATGAAGCGATGACGCTCTTGCTGGCCGGCCATGAGACGACGGCCAATGCGCTGACATGGGCGTGGTTTCTTCTCGCTGGTGCGCCGGACGCCGAGGCGCGATTCCACGCCGAGATCGATGCACTTGGCGGCGGCGCTCTCGGCGCGGACGACCTCGCGCGATTGCCTTACACGCGCGCCGTGCTGGCCGAGACGATGCGCCTGTACCCGCCGGCATGGATCCTGGGGCGACGTGCACTGGATACCTATCGCGTGCGGGGACACGAGATCGCGCCGCGCACCGTGGTGCTGATGAGCCAGTGGATCGTGCACCGCGACCCGAGATGGTGGGAACGCGTCGCGACATTCGAGCCCGAGCGATGGCTGCCCGATGGAAGTGCAAGCAATCCCGCGCGACCGAAGTTCTCGTATTTCCCGTTCGGTGCCGGCACGCGCATCTGCGTGGGCGAGCAGTTCGCGTGGATGGAAGGCGTCCTCGCGCTGGCGACGTTCGCGCGGCAATGGCGGCTCCGCCTCGTCCCCGGCCACCGCGTCGAGCCGCAGGCGATCATCACGCTACGGGCGAAGCACGGAATGCGAATGATCGCCGAGCGACGATGACGGCTGGCTAAAAGCAGTGCCGAGTGCACCGCTCGGGCCTAGCTTTCGCCCCTGCGCGCACACCCCTGCCCCATCCGATGACCGATCCCACGCCGCCCGTGACCAGCGCCAGCCGCATGCGCCGACTCGAGATCTTCGTCGCCGTGATCTGGGTGGCGGCTGTCATCGCCGCGACGATCCAGCAGGGCATCACGCATCCCAACAACAACTTCCTGATCTTCCGAGCCGCCTCGCAGCACCTGCTGCACGCGCAGGATCTCTACGCCGCCTATCCCGCGGAACACGTCGATTTCTACAAGTACAGTCCCACCTTCGCCCTGCTGTTCCTACCGTTCGCGCTTCCGCCCTTTCTCGTCTCACTCCTGCTGTGGAACACGCTCAATGCCGGCATCCTGTACGTGGCGCTCGGCGCGGTGCTCCCGCGGCGCGCAGCGACGGCGGCGAGAGCGATCGTGTTCCTCGACATGCTGGGCTCGTTGCAGAACGCCCAGAGCAATGCATTTGTCGCAGGGCTCATCATCCTGACTTTCGCGTCGTACGAACGGCGACACACCGTGATGGGCAGTCTTGCCACGGCCATCGGCACGAACGTCAAGGTGTTTCCACTCGCGGGCGCCAGCCTCGCCCTCTTTCACCCGCGCAAGCTGCGGGTCGCCATCGCGCTGGCTGCGTCGTTCGTCGGCCTCGCGCTCCTGCCACTGCTCGTCACCAGGCCGTCGGTGCTGCACGCGCAGTACCTGTCGTGGCGCGCAATCGGAGAGGCCGACACGGTGAAGCGCGGGTACTCCCTGATGGAGCACGTCCAGCTGCTGTTTCACCTCGGACTCCCGAACCTGCCGTTCCAGCTCGCAGGCGTGGCGCTCCTGCTGGCGCCCGTACTCGCGCGGCGGGAGCGATGGGGCGACTGGCGCTTTCGCCGCGTCTATCTCTGCTCGCTGCTCGTGTTCTGCATGCTCTTCAACCACCTCGCGGAGAGCCCCGGCTTCGTCGTGGCCGTCGCTGGTGTCGCGATCTGGTTCACCGCGCTCGACAGGCGCGATCGATGGACGTGGGCGCTGTTCGCACTATTCATCGTGGGCACGGTGCTGTCGTCGTCGGACGCGATGCCCGTCTGGCTTCAGCGGCACCTCTTCGATACGTATCGGCTGAAGACGATTCCGCTGCTGCTTGTCTGGATCATGATGCAGCGTGCGCTCTGGCAGCGTGAGACGCCGAGTCCGTCGTTGGAGGTCGCGGCGGCGGCCTGACCGGACCTACCCCATGTTCGCTCGCAGCAGCTTCGCGCGATCGAGATGCCTCTGCAGGATCGCCGCGACCTTTGCGATCATCGCTTTCAGCTCGGGATTCTGCGCCGCAGCGGCGCCAGCCTGTGCGGTGGCAAGCGCCTGCTCGTGGTGCATCACGGCCTCGTCGAGGTAGAACCTGTCCCACGCGGCGCCACGCGGCATCACGGTGAGGCTGTCGCCGAGGGCAGCGACACGAGCGCCGGCGTCGTCCCCAGCGCGAAGCACCGGGCTGATGTTCCCCGAGGTCGCAATCGCCTCTCCGCCGACCCGAAGCGCGTGATGGTCGCGCATCATCCGGCGGCCGAACACGTTCACGTCCTCATTCGCGCCTCTCGCGGCGGCAATCGCGCCAGTCGCGCTGTCGGCCGCGTGCGCCTGATCCAGCATCGCCATGATGTTGGCATCGGTCAGCACAGGCGCGGCAGGCACGGTGGCAGGGCTGCTGCTGGCGGCGGCCCCCGTGGAATCGACGACACGCGTGCCGTTCCCCGCGGCATCCGGCTTCTCGCAGGCGACGAGCGAAGCGGCGCAGGCGAGCACGAGCGGTGTGCGGCGAAGGACGCGGGACATCGGGTCTCCTGACTGGTAGCTGGCGTGTGCCCCATTGGGCGGCCCCCCGGAAAGCAAGAAGCATACACGTAACGATGCATCGCCGGCATCGCTCCGTGTGGCGCAGGGGATGCCTTATACGGAGGTCCGTGATGCGGATCGATCAGCACGGGCAGGGGTAGCATCTCGAACGTCGCCGTCCGCTGGAGGTTGCCGATGCATCGTCGTTCGAAGGCAGCGTTGACCGTCGTGATTTTCGGCGGAGTCGCCGTCGCACTCGCATTCGGCGACGGCGGGTTGTCACGCGCGCGCATGGTTGGCCTGTCGGAGCAGGTGGCCGATGTCGCCTCGACGCTGACCGGCCAGACCAAACTGGCGACAGACGCGACGTCGACCGGCCGGCACATGGGCTTCGATACCGGCAGGTATCCGGGCGATGCCGCCATGCGCGCATGGCGCAGCGGCGGAGCACCGTACGAATGGACCGGGTATTATCTCCCCGCCCCGTGTCATCAGGATGAAGGATGGTCGGGCAAGCGCGCGACGCTGACGTCGATGGGCTACGGCCTCGCCGTGATCTACGTGGGACAGCAGACGTGGGGACGCATGCCTGGCAAGCCGCATCTCGTGCCCGTGACGGTGTCGAAGAAAGTGCGGTCGCGTGTCGGCCGCGGCACGAAGCGCCGCTGGGTGACGCGTTCCGTTCGGAAGACAGTGATGCGCAAGGCGCCGCCTCCGGCCAGGGACGCCACATGCAACGCCGACTTTGTCACGGCGGCTCGCGGTGTGACCGAAGCGCAGGACGCGGTGGCCCGCACGGAGCGCGAGGGCTTTCCGCGCGGCACGACCGTATTCCTCGATGTGGAGTACATGGATTTCACGCCCAAGCCGATGCGCGAGTACTACTCGGCCTGGGTCCGCACGGTGCTCGCCGACGGCCGCTATCGGCCGGGCATCTACGTGCACACGAACAATGCGAACATCGTCTACGACGATGTGAAGCGGGAATATCTCGCCGCCGGACTCGGCGACGAGCCGCCCTTCTGGGTCGCGAAGTCGAAGGGATTCGACGTGACGAAGCTGCCGAGCGAGATGGGTCACGCCTTCGCCGCCGTCTGGCAGGGCGTGCTGGACGTGGAGCAGACGTGGGCCGGTCACAAGATCCCGATCGACGTGAATGTCGCGGGTTCGCCCTCGCCCTCCGATGCGACGCTCGCCAGCTACGCCAGCTATCTCAGCGCCGCGATCGCGGCACGCGCCACGGACTAGCGTTCCTCTCGCTGGCCCGTGGCGCGCCGGTGCACGACATCAGCCCTTCGCAATCCTGCCGAGGGCCTCGAGCGCCTGCACTACTCGCGAGCTGGGGATGGCTCCGGCCGACGACGCCTTCACGAGCTTGTCGTCGCGATGGTACAGGTCGTTGCCGAAGTACAACG
>JBDSSY010000205.1:0-14269 GCA_039928585.1 Gemmatimonadaceae bacterium
ACACCCCGGGTGCTGACCAGGCGGCATCACGGATGACGTCGCTTGGGGGATCCCCTCACACTAGCGCACCGCATTCGATTCACCCATCGCCTCGATGGGTGAATCGGGAGGTACGTCTTCGGGGGGAGCACGCGGGAGCCGCTCGCCGGCGTCTCCCGAGGTGGGCTACGCCGGTTGCCTGAGCGCGTATGCGGCGATCTGCAGCCTGGAGTGCAGAGCCAGCTTGTCCATCACGTTCCGGACGTGGCTCTTCACCGTGTCCGTCGCGATGTTCAGTTGGAGGGCGATCTGCTTGTTGCTCATCCCATCGGCGATGAGCGCGATCACCTCACGCTCACGCTGCGTCATTCGCACGGCCTCGAACGCCTTTGTCGTCCCGCGCTGCACCGCCGTCCGTGCGATCTGCGAGAAGAGCGTGCCGGTCATGCGAGGCGGAAGCACTCGACCGCCCTCGGCCACCGATCGAATCGTGCCGATGAAGTCGTCGAAGGTGGCATCCTTGAGAATGAATCCCGCCACCCCCGCGTTCACGAACTCGGCAATCTCCTCGTGCACCGGAAGCAGATCCATCACGATGACTCGGCAGTTCTCCATCTCCCGCTGAACCTTCGCGGCGAGTCGCAACGAGTTCCTGTTCCCCAGCCCCACGTCCAGCAGTACGACGCGAGGATTGGCGGACTTCAGCCGCTCCGCCTTGAGACTCGTTGCGGCAAGGACGACCTTTACATCGGGCAGGTCGTTCAACATGTCCGTCATGCCTTCGCGGACGAGTCGATTATCCTCGATGATGGCGACGGTGATCATACCGAAAGTTGGCATTCGTGAGTGATTCGCGACATTCGACGTACTCTTCGGCGAGCACGTGTCGACTGGCTCATTCGTTCGTTCGCCTGGATCAAGAGCGATTCCTCTCTCCTCCCGTTCGCGTGACATCGCCCCCACCCCGGGACCCCGCCCCTTCCCCTCCGTCGCCGCCCGACACCGCCGACCTCGGCTTCGGCCGCGTCGTTGCACAGTCCGTGCGCGGCCGCTTCCTGAACCGCGACGGAAAGCCGAACAGCGTAAAGTACGGCCTAGGCGCCCAGCGCGCCGCTCGCCTGTACATCTCCGCGCTGGATACAAGTTGGAGCACATTCCTCGTGGGAACAATGGGCGTGCTGCTCCTGATCAACGGCTGCTTCGCTCTCGCCTACCTCGCCCTGGGACATGGCGCCCTCCGTGGGACCGAGCCGCTGGGCCTCGCCGATCCGTTTCTCGGCGCCTTCAGCTTCAGTGTCGGCGTCTTCACCACGACGGGCACAGGGGTCATGCACGCTTTTGGCCCCACCGCGAACTGGCTGGTCAACCTTGAGTCGTTCGTCGGGCCGATCACGCTCGTCGTGGTCTTCGGCCTCCTCATCGCACGCCTGACGCGACCGCGCATGCGCATCGGTTTCAGCGAGTCCGCCGTCATCGCACCTTACGAGGGTGGACGTGGCCTCATGTTCCGCATCGTCAATCTCCAGCCGGGGGAGCTGAGCGACGTCCGGGCTCGCGTAAACCTGATTCGCTACGAAGACATCGGTGGCGTGCGCGAGCGCACGTTCCACCAGCTCACTCTCGAGCGTCCCTCGGTCGAATTCTTCACGCTTCACTGGACCGTGGTGCATCCCATCACGGCGGACAGCCCACTGTCCGGTACGACGCCGGAGAGTCTCGCGGCATCCCAGGCGGAGCTGCTCATCTCCATCAGCGCGCTCGAGGAAACCTTTTCCACCCGTGTCACGACGCGGAGTTCCTACATCTGGGACGAGATACGCTGGGACGTGAGGTTCGCGAGCATTTTCGCGAACGGTCCCGATGGCGTCATCGCGATCGACGTGGAGCGCCTCAGTCGCACCGAGCGGCTGGACGACGGCGCCACGCGCAGGCCCGCTGCACGCGAGCGCGCGGCCGATCGTGCTCCGGACGCTGCGCGGACATAGCTACCGGGATTCACCGGCGCCGGCCCGCACCGACTCGAGATCGAGCTCCTGCTCCAGTCTCCGCAGCACTTCGTCCGAAATCGCCTCCTCATTGCGCAGGCGAATCAGCATCCGGCGCTCCGCATCGATCATGGCGAGCCGAAGGCGCTGTCGGCCGTCGTAGCTGCCGCCCCGCTGCTCGCTCATCTGCACGCGTTCGCGCGCTTCGGTCCGCAGCGCCTGCACGTCGCGCTGGTCCACCCAATCCTCGCGCGAGAGATCCTCGAGCGCCTCCGCCCCGCGACGCGTGGCCTCGCGCCGCGCCAGCCGCTCCTCGGCGTGATGCGCCTGGTCAGGCGCGAAGCGAAGCGCACGCACGATGGGCGCGAGCGTGAGACCCTGGACGAGCAGCGTCAGCACGATCACGCTCATCGCCATGAGTATGATCTCCGTGCGAAACGGAAACGGTGCGCCGGCTGCGGTGGTGAGCGGCAGCGCGAGCGCGGTGGCGAGCGAGACGACGCCACGCATGCTCGTCCATGACACGAGCGACAACGAACGCCAGTTCGGTGGACCCAACGTACGCCGGCCGTCGGCTGACATGCGGCGGAGGATGGCGACGATTGGAACCCAGAGCAGACGCACGACGATCGCCACGGCGGTGATGATCACGCCGCTCCGAAACACCAGGCCGAGCGAGCCCGGAGACACGAGGTCGAGCAGCGTGCCGAACTGCGCGCCGAGGAGAAGAAAAATCAGCGCGTTCAGGAGGAATACAACGAGATCCCACACCGTGCGCGTCTGCAGTCGCGAGGTTGGACCAACGGCCGTCGAGAGCCGCTGCTGGAGAAAGACACCGCCGGCCACGCACGCGAGCACCGCGGACACGTGCAGTGTCTCTGCCATCACCCACGCCACGTACGGGCCAGCGAGCGTGAGCAGCGCCTCGGCCAGCGGATCCTTCGTGGAGCGGGCGACGCGGATGATGGCCCATGCAACGAGCAGTCCGACGAGCGTGCCCACGCCGGCGTCGATGAAGAAGCGGACGATCGACTCGCCCCAGCTGAAGGCGCCCGTGACCAGTGCCGCCACCGCGGTGCGATAGAGCACGAGCGCCGATGCGTCGTTGACGAGGCTCTCGCCCTCCAACACGGTGATCACGCGTCGCGGCACCGGCAGGCGAGAGACGATCGCCGTCGCCGCTACCGCGTCCGGTGGTGAGACAATCGCACCGAGTGCGACGGCGGCGGCCCACGGCAGCGCAGGAAAGAGGAAGCGCGCGGTGATGGCGACGGCCGCCGTTGTGACGAGCACGAGGCCGATTGCCAGTGCGCCGATGGACTCGACGTTGCGCCGAAACTCGCGCACCGACGTGAACATTGCAGCCGACCAGAGGATGGGCGGCAGGAAGACGAAGAAGACGAGGTCGGGATCGAGCGCGGGAATCGCGATGCCCGGCACCATGGTCACGGCGAATCCCGCGAGCACCTGGAGGATGGGCGTCGGCACCGGCAACCGCCGCGCGAGCGCTGTGAGTGCGACGACCAGAATCGCCACCGCGATGGCGAGAACGACCGGTTGGAATTGGGGCATCGGGAGAGCGGGAATCCGTCGAGCGCGTGCGGTCTCGCTACAAAGCTCCCGGATCCTCGGCCGGTTCGCAATGCGGTGTGGTGCGGCGAGCAGACCCGAACCGAATCCGCGCAAACGATCGCTCTGCGGCCGCGATCGCCGTGGGCGACGAGTATCTGCGGATCGTGTCGTGGAGCTTCATCCCGTCGGGCATCAGCTTCGTCACGGGCAGCATGTTCCAGGCAATGGGCAACACCCTTCCGTCGGTGGCGACGTCGCTCGTGCGCGTCGTGGTGGTGGCGATTCCCGTGATCGTCCTCTCACGTTCGCCGAGCTTTCGGCGCTCGACGATCTGGCACCTCGGCGTGATGTCGGTATGGTTGCAGCTCGCGTTGGCGCTTGTGCTTCTCCGCCGGGAGTACGGGAATCGGCTGGCGTTCAACGTTGGTTCGGAGGGTGAACCAATGGTGCTGCCGGCCCATTAGGCGCAGCTCGCTTCGGCCGTTTTAGGTAGTCGCAGGCGCCAAGGCCGGATTCGGCCAAATGTTATGGTCCCGTCAGCTTCGCGCGCTAGGTTGAGCGCGCGGCTTTCCGGAGGCGCGACTGGCCGGCTGCGTGAGTCGCCGTACGCCCTCCCTCGACCAGACGTGTCCAGCATGACCAGCACATTACTGCGCCACACGACAATCCTTCTCGCTCTCGGGCTGCTGCACGCCACCGCGCTCACCGCCCAGACCGTGCGCGACACGGCGCAGACCGACACAACGCGGAAGCGTCAGGTTCTCTTCACCGCCGGCGACGCAGCGCTAGCCGCCGGATTCGTCGGGCTCACCATCGCCATGTTTCCCGCCGACCGTTCCATCGCGGGGCGCCTCGCGAACGAGAACTCCAAGGCCAACAAGTTCTTCGACCGGAGCGCCACCGGTTTCGAGCTCATCTCCACCCCCGGCGCGTTCATCTTTGGACCCGCGCTGTATGCGTTCGGTCGATATGCGCACCATCCAGATATTGAGGATCTCGGGTGGCACGGGACGGAGGCAGTAGTGCTCGCGACGGGCGTGACCGGCCTGCTGAAAGGCGTGCTCGGCCGCTCGCGTCCTTATGTCACCAACGACACCAACCCGCGGGACTTCAACTTCGGCAAGGGATTCTCGGGCGAAGATCGCACCTCGTTCCCCTCGGGGCACACGACGGTCGCCTTCGCCGCCGCGTCCAGCGCGACGAGCGAGGCGCAGCGCATCTGGCCGGGGCACACGTGGATCGTTGCTCCGGTGACGTACGGCGGCGCCACCCTCGTTGGTCTCTCGCGGATGTACCACAACAAGCACTGGGCGAGCGACGTCGTGCTCGGCGCCGGCATTGGGACGTTCAGCGGCCTCAAGGTGGTGCGGTACTCCCACGCGCATCCCGACAACCTCATCGACCGCGTGATCCTCAAGACGAGCATCGCGCCGGACGGGCATGGAGGCGGGGTCCTCGCCTGGACCGTTCCGCTCTCGCATTGATGGTACGGTGCGCGCGCTGGGGGCCTCGGCATTGAGCGGGGCGGAGACAACGTCATCCGCAGGTGGCGCAGCGGAGATTGGATGAGGGGAGCGAGATGGCTGCTGGGCGCCGAGCGTATGACACCCGCACTCGGGAGGGCCTGGGCCTTGCCTGCGCCCAGCATGCGCGACTCCCCTACGAGGGCGTCTCCGCGTGCGAACGCGACGCACGCCCGCACGCGCCGATGCTGATGCTGTTGCCCATGTCTCCGACCGTTCCACTCGCAGCGTGGCGATTCGTGCGCCACCTCGCACGCAGCTCCCGCGCGTGGATATTATACGCAGCCACGAACACCAGGCCGGGACGGAGCAGCGCCCAGCACAGGATGACGAATCCGGATGCGATGACGAGATGTTGAGCGAGAGGGAAGTGCGCGCCCGCGTCAACGCCGGCACAGTGACTGGGCCGGTGCGCCGCGGCGTCTCGTCCGCCGGCCAGTCGCCTCGCAGCACAATCGGTCGGATCGGCGTGCGGACGGCACGCGCGTGAGCTCGGCCTGGTCGGCAGCGGCGAGCGCCGTCGCGCGTGGGCAGCACCGTATCGCGTCGGCGCTGCACGTCGACGAGGCGGGGCGGACCGAGACGGTGGTCGCCATGCTCGCGAACAACGCGCGACGCGCGCCAGGCTACTGGATCCAGCTCGTTCTGGCAGTCGGAATCGCCACCCTCGGGCTCGTGTTGAACAGCACCGCGGTGGTGATCGGCGCGATGCTGGTATCGCCGCTCATGGGGCCGCTCGTGGAGCTCGGGATGGGGTTTGCGGTCGGGTCGTCGCTGCTCGTGATACGGGCGTCGCTGCGTGTGGCGCTGAGCGTGTGCATCGCGATTGCCGCCGCCGCGCTGATCACGCAGGCGCTGCCATTCCAGGAAATCACGGCCGAAGTCAGTGCACGCGCCGCTCCCACAGTGCTCGACCTGCTCGTGGCGATGTTCTGCGCGCTCACGGCCGCCTACACGACAGTCCGGCCGGGCTCGGACACGACCGCCGCCGCGGCCGGAACGGCGGTCGGCATCGCGCTGGTGCCCCCGCTGTGCGCCATCGGATTCGGCATCGGCAGTGGTTCGACGGCGGTGGCTGGTGGAGCCGCCCTGCTCTTCACGGCGAACTTCTCCGCGATTCTCGTGCTGTCCGCACTCAGCTTTCTGCTGCTCGGCTTCAATCAGGTCGACGCGGCCACGCTCGAGCTGGACTTCGTGGATGTGGAGGGGACGCGCGCCGACCGCACGGCGGCCCGTCTGCATCGGCGGATGCGCGCGCTCTTCGGTTCACGCTACGGCGTCGCGATGCGGGTGCTCATCCCGCTGCTCTTCCTCGCCGCAGTGTATGTGCCGCTGAAACATGCGCTCGACGAAGTCACCTGGGAGGTGCGGACGCGCGACGCGGTGCGTCGTATCGTGCGCGAGGCGAGCCCCGGCGCGGTGCAGACGCAGATCATCGTGGAGCGGCGAACGCTCACCCTTCGCCTGCTGATCGTCGGGACGATGGCGCGCGCCGTGGCACTGGAGGACACGCTCGTGGCCCGGCTCGGCCGGTCGACCGGAGTCAGACCCTCGGTGACCGTAGTCGCTGTGCCGAATGCGCGGTCGCTCATCAAGGAGGCGTCGGCGCTGGCGAGAGCCTCCTCGCCGCCGGCGAGGGCTACACCGGTTGAGGACCTACGCGCTCGCGGGGCCGCGGCACTGGCCGAGGTATGGCCCATCTCGGCCGGTCCTCGTGCGGGGTGGAATCTCGCGGTGCCGGCGAATGACATCGCGGTGCTCACGGTGTGGCATCTCGGTCCCAGCATGGGCGCCGCGGGTGACGCGCTGCTCGGCCAGGCGCTCGGGGATCAACTGCGTGCGCCGGTGCTGGTGCACTCCATCGCGCTCCCCGCCACACCACTTGCGCCGCAGCCGCGCGGCGAGCGCGTCTGGCTCGACTCCGCCATGCGAATTCTCACGGAGGTCGTCGCGACCGACAGCGCGGTGGCCTGCGTGCACGGGCCAATCGCCAAGCAGCGGCGGCCGTCCGCGGCCCAAGGTGCAGCGATCGCTGCGGTTCGACAGACTGCGGCCGCTCGGTCAGGGCGGATGACGATCTCGGATGCCGAGGGCATGGACATTCGCGTCGCCGTCGGTCTCTGCGCGCCCCCGGAAGCAGGACCGAGCGGCGGAGTTGGCACGGCTACTCGCTCGCTGCGCGTTCCGCCGGCGGCACGCCCCACTTTGCCGTCGGCACGATGATCGGCGCCGGCCGCGGCAACCGCCGCAGCGCCCACCACTCTACTCGCTCACCACGTTGATGGTTCTGGGACCGCGTGTCCTGGTTCCGCTGTCACGGCAGTGACTGCCGTCAAGCGTGCCTGTGCGTGCGCCGCGTCGATGGCCAAGCCATCCGCTGCAACTTCGGCGCGACGGCTCGACGCGTCCCGAAGGAGGTCCGCGCTTGCGAGGAGCAGCGTGCGCCGCGTCTCGCACGGTGTGGCGGCGATGATGCGCGCAATGACGCGCATCAAGTGAACCGAGACGCCGACGTCGGCACTGGCGTTGCGTCGCAGCTGATCCAGGCCGATGCTCACGAACTCCTCGTAGGAGTGCCCGGCCTGGATCACGCGCTCGACGCCGTCGACGATCCGCGCCGGAAGGGTTGTGCAGCGCGAGCCGAGCCGAACGAGTATCGCGCAGAGCGTGTCGATTGCCGCGACGGCGGTCGTCGCGTCATTGATTCCCGGGGACAACGCCTTGTTCGCAATGTCGACGACCTGCTGAATGCCGAACGAGGCGTCGTCGTCGATGGTGCGATATGCGCCGATGGTACACGCCTCCAACAGCGGCCTCTCGGCGTCGGGCGAGTCTCCCGACGGGATGTGATCCGTGACGTCAGGATCTCGCGAGGCCGTGGCGAGTAGCGGCGTACCATCGACGATGTAATCGCCAATGCGATAGTCCAGACGCACGACCGCGTTGCGCTGCGACGCCCAGGCCGCGAGCGCATCGCCATCGACCTGCTGCAAATACCCTGAAGCTTGCGCGTTTGTCCATCGCCAGTGCAGCCCAGCCGTGTCCCTCGTCGTCGCGGAGTGCGGCATACTCTCCGCTAGAGCGTCCGGATACAACCGATCGATGACCGCGATCGTCTCCCGACGCACGCGCGCCAACACGTGCGATGCCTGCAGCGACTCCGCGATGTGATGGATGAAATAGACAAGGAACCCGATCGACAGAATGGCGAGCACGAACGCGCCGAGGACACCGAGCCCGGGAATGAACAGCAGATCCGCGTCGCCACGGATCGTGCGAATGAGCACCAGGCAATAAACGAACGTCCCGGCCAGCATCCCGAGCACGACTTGACTCGGTCGATCGCTCAGAAAATTGCGCAGGATGCGCGACGTGTACTGCGTCGACGCCTGCGCCACTGCCACGACCGTGATCGAGAACGTGACGCCGGCGATCGTCGCCATCGAGCCGGCGATCGTGGACAGCATGCTGCGCGAGCTTTGCGCGTCGGCGCCGAACAGTCGCGGGAAGCGGATCAGCATTTCGCGCGGCACAAACGCCGAGAGCTGAATCATGCCCAGCGCGCCCACGAACGCGCCGAGTACCATGCCGGCGGGCACGAGCCAGAGGCTCGACCGCCACTGCTTCCATCGTGCGCGCAGGCGTTGAATCACCTCGAGATCCGCGGCGGGGCCGGCCTGGGACCCACCAACCCCGGCGTGGCGCGTGGGGCTGGCTCGAGAAGGTCCGTCTCGCCGACCTTCCGTGATTGACGCGCCTGCTCTTCGATTACCGAGGCCTCGCTATGGAGTCCGCCCTCAGCCTTCGTCGACACGATCTCCTGCCCTGTCTCGGGACTGGGCGACACGTCGCGGGGCGGATCGACGGGCGACTGCTGCGAAACCGGAACACCCTTCGGAAAGATGATCTCGCGCGCCGCGTCCGGCATCGAGATGCCGCTCGCCTGGAATTCGCGCTTCACCAGCCGGATCACCGAGGAACGCACCTTCAACCAGCTGTTCTCGCGACCGTCGAGCCAGAAATACACCCGAAGGTTGACGGTCGATTCGCCCAGAGTATCGACGAGCACCGAGGGCTCGGGATCGTCGAGCACCGCCGGATGCGCCGCAAGGACGCGACGCGCGATCTCCTGCGCCTCGGCGATGGCGTCGTCATAGCCGATGCCGATGTCGAACACTTCCCGACGGTTGTGGTTGGTCGTGAAGTTTCTGAGCGTGCTCTTGTACACGGTCGCGTTCGGGATCTGGACGACGTTGCCGTCGAGATTCATCATGACTGTCGTGCGCATGTTCAACTGCTGGACGTACCCGGTCACGCCGGCGACTTCGATGAGGTCCGCCGGTTCGAACGGACGCTGGATGCTGAGGAAGAGGCTCGCGAGAAAATTCTCGGTGATGTCGCGGAACGCAATTCCCACAGCGAGCCCGAGCAGCCCCGTTCCGCCAACGAGGGTGAGCGCCAGCTGGGTCAGCCCCATCACGCGCAGGATCACGTAGACGCCGATGAGGAGCACGAGCGCTCCGAGCGCGCGCACGATGACCGTTCGCAGCAGCTTGATGGGGAGGCGGGGTTCGAGCACCCGACGCGCGCCGCGAATTGTCAGCAGGGCCGCGCCCAGCGACAGCACGAGGACGATGGCTCCGAAGGCCAGCGACGGCAGTGCGCCGATCAGATCGCGCCACAGTGTCGCGAGTCCGCGCGCCGCGGGCCCGAAGTCCCAGATCGACGGTGTGGGAACCGTCAACCGGTTCACGACCGCGACGACGTCCTGCGTATTTCGCGCGAGATCGCCCGCCCACGTCTTGAGCGGGTCGGTGGACGCCTGGCCGTCGAGGAACACCACGCCCGATTCCACTCGAACGTGCGGCGACACGAACCACGTCGTCGCCTCGAGCACGCTCTGCAGGCGCCGACGAATCTCCTCGTCGCGCGCGACGGGATTGACGTCGACTTTTGCTTGCGCGAGCGACAGATCGCCGGAATCTGCCGCCGACAACGCACGTACGGGAATGCGAGATGCGGTGTCCTGCGCCCGCAGGGGAAGCACCATGCCGGCGAGCAGACTGGACGCGACGAGCAAGACGCGAGCGAGGCGCCTCAGGAGAGGAGGGCGAACGCCAGATGCGCGCGCGTGCCGTCGGACGAGTGCAAGTGGGCGCACGGTCGAAGTCATCGAGGGAGGGCGCGTCGCGACCCGACGCGCAAGAACCGGTCCGGGGTTGCCACATATATTTAGCGATCGAGTCGTGCTGAACCGAGGTTTCACTCGCGCCCAACACACGAGAGTTCGCCCATAGCGATGCACGACAACCTTGGCGATTCTGCCCCGGTCACTGTTCCACCAACGCGTCCATCCGATCGACTGGTCGCGACGAGTCCGCTGCAATCCGACGCCGATCGCAAACGGCTCGCCAACGTGCATCCCGCGGACTGGCAGAACCCGAGCCCGGCCGGTCGCTACCACCTGGTCGTCATCGGCGCCGGTACGGCTGGGCTGGTCAGCGCGGCGATCGCGGCGGGGCTCGGCGCACGCGTCGCGCTCGTGGAGCGCGCGCTCATGGGCGGCGATTGCCTCAACGTCGGATGTGTGCCGTCCAAGGCGCTCATCCGCACCGCCCGCGCGTGGCACGAGGCACGAACTGCGGCGGCCCGCTTCGGCGGGCCGGCCGCGACCGGCTCGGGTGACTTCGACACCGCGATGGCGCACATGCGCCACATCCGCGCCGCGTTGAGCAGCGTGGACGCGGCGTCGCGCTTTCGTGACCTCGGTGTGGATGTGTACTTCGGGAGCGCGCGGTTCACGGACGTCGCCAGCGTCAGGGTGCGCGGCGACGATCAGCGCGAGACGCCGCTCCAGTTCCGGCGCGCGATCGTCGCCACGGGAGGCCGCGCCTCGGCACCCCCGATCGATGGGTTGACGGAGACCGGCTACCTGACGAACGAAACGGTCTTTGACCTCGACGAGCTGCCCCCACGCCTGCTCGTCATCGGCGGCGGTCCGATCGGCTGCGAGCTGGCGCAGGCGTTCGCCCGTCTTGGCAGCCAGGTGACGATCCTGAACGCCGGTTCACGCCTACTTGCGCGCGAGGACGCCGACGCCTCCTCGATCATCGAGCGCGCGCTCGTCGCCGACGGTGTCGAGCTGCGCCAGAACGTCGAGATCCTCGCGGCACGCCGCGACAGCGACGGGTGTACACTGACCTACGAGGTGGACGGCCGCCGTGTCGAGTGCCGCGGCGACCGGATCCTCGTTGCGGCGGGTCGCGCGGCCAATGTCGAGGATCTCGGGCTCGAGAGAGCGGGAGTCCGGTTCAGTGACAAGGGCATCGACGTGAACGATCGCTTCCGCACGTCCAATCACCGCATCTTTGCAATTGGCGACTGCGCGTCGACATACCAGTTCACGCACGCCGCCGATGCGCAGGCGCGGCTGGCCGTCCCGAACGCGCTCTTTCACGGCATCGGCGGTGGGAAGGCCAGCAGCCTGGTGATGCCCTGGTGCACCTACACGTCGCCGGAAGTCGCGCATGTCGGCCTGAGCGCCAGTGAAGTCGCGGAGTCGGGCGGCGCCGTGGAAACGATCACCGTGCCGTTGGCGCATGTGGACCGTGCGGTGCTCGACCGAGACACGGAAGGCTTCTTCCGCGTGCACCTCGCGCGTGGCAGCGACCGAATTCTCGGCGCGACGCTCGTCTCCGCGCACGCCGGCGAGACGATCAGCGAGATCACTGCCGCGATGTCGAACGGAATCGGACTCTCGGGTCTCGGCAAGACCATCCATCCCTATCCGACGCAAGCCGAAGCGATTCGCAAGGCGGCTGACGCGTATCGCCGCCAACGCCTTACCCCACGGGCGAAGGGACTGTTCGATCTGTACTTCAGGATGTGGCGATGAGCGCCCGTCGCACCGCTGGCGCTGCTCCGCACGACGGAGCGTCCCTCAGCCGGCGAGCCACGCTCGTGCGCGTTGGAATTATGATCGCGCTGTTCGTGACAGCGGTGCTAGTGGCGTGGCGGTTCGGGTTGTTCGAGTTGCGCGACCCGGAGCGGCTCGCCGCCGCGGTACGTCGAGCGCGTGGCGTGACGGCGATCGCCCCACTCTTCGTTGCTGCGTACGCCATTGTCGCCACATTCGGCCTCCCCGCCACGCCGTTCACGCTGGCCGGTGGCGCAATCTTCGGCACCGTGCTCGGCTCGGTCCTCAACTGGTGCGGCGCCGTGCTTGGGGCGCTCGGCGCGTTTCTGCTCGCCAAGGGGCTCGGACGGGATGCAGTCCGCAAGCTGCTGGGATCGAAGCTCGCGAAGCTCGATGGCCTTGTCGAGCGCGGCGGCTTCGCAACCATATTCCGGCTCCGGCTTCTGCCCGTCGTGCCCTTCAACCTGTTGAGCTTCGCCGCGGGGCTCGCGGGGGTCCCGCTGCGCGCCTACCTGTTGGGCACCGCGCTCGGCATCGTCCCCGGGACTGTCGTGTACACTTACTTCGCGGACAGCCTCATTGCCGGCGCTGAGGGCGCGTCGCGAGCGGCACTCGTGAAAGTGGGCGTTGCGGCCGCACTGCTCATCGCGGTGTCGTTCGCGCCGGCGTTGGTGCGCCGATTCCAGCATGCCTCACTGCACCGCGCGGGCGACTGAGCGGAACCTTTTCGCTCGCCCGTGACTTGTCGGACATGCCGACCGACTACACCACATTCCCGAGGTGCTCCATGTTCGTCAACCCGCGTTTCATGCCCGCTGTCTCGTTGCTGATCCTGGGCGCTGCGTGCTCTTCCTCCGAGCGGGCGGCCAGCGATACCGCCGCCGCCGGCGCGATGTCCGCCACGGCTGCATCGAACGACTCCTCGATGAAGTCTGGCGACGGCATGGCGATGGCCGGAATGCACGCCGATACCGTGGTGTCGCGCGTGCAGCGCGACCTCGCCGCGATGGACGCCGCCTCGGGCGACGCGATCGTTCGGCTCGTACCGGCGCACCGGCAGACCGTCGAGGCGCTCATCGCCGACTGTGAGACGATGATGAAGCAGATGAAGATGACACCGCCGAGCAAGTGGAATGACGCTGTCGCCGCCCTGCGGAAAGATCTCGGCATGATGGCTCAGGCCAACACGGCGAGCCTGCAGGCGACGTGGCCTCAGCACAAGCAGCGCGTGCAGGCGATGCTCGACATGCGCCACGACATGATGAAGATGTGAGCAGATTGCACGCATGCCGTTGTCTTTCCATCCTCGCGCTCGCCGTTGCCATTCTCTGTCCCGCGCGAGCGGCCGCGCAGGGCCCGGCACGGGTCGACGGCGTTGTGCGGGAGCTGAGCGGTCAGCCCGTGGCGCGCGCGCGCGTTGGTTTTTCTCCGGGTGATGCGAGTACCCTGACCGATAGCAGCGGACGGTTCGTCCTGCGTGTCCCGGCCGCAGTAGCCGGATCGCTGACGGTCGTGGGAGCTGGCTTGCGATCGGCCACCCTCACCGTGGCCGCTCTGGCGGAGGGGACGCGGCGCGTCGTCGGCGTGACGCTGCTGCCGCTCGCACGACTCGACGTCGTCAGCGTGGTTGCGTCGCGCAGTCGGCCGTTGCTGAACACGCGAGACGCCGCGACAGGCGGTGCTGTGGAGCGGGAGGAGCTCCAGCGTCTCCCGACCGATGCACGAGACCCGATCGCGCTCGCGTACAACATTCCCGGCGTTGCACAGGCCACCGGCTTCTTCGGCGATGCACCGAAACTCACCATCGCTGGCGCCAACTCGCTCTACACCCAGTATTCCCTGGACGGACTGGAAAACAACGAGGGCTTTCTCGGCGGCCCTCGCGTGGAGGTGCCGCTCTCGGCGCTCGCGCGGCTCGGCGTGCTGGCGAACGCCTATGGCGCGCCCTTCGGCCGCAGCTCGAACGGCGTCGTCGACATGGAGACGCGTGCCGGAGGCGAGCAGTGGACGGGGGAAGCATTCATTTATGACCGCCCTGGGCTTCCTGTCGACGCGCAGTCGCCCCTCGTGCCCAACGGGGAGAACGCCTCCGACTTCCGACGGGCGCAAAAGGGATTCCGCCGGACGCAGGTCGGAGGCGCCGGCGGCGGTCCGCTGCGGCACGCGCGCCCGGACGGCACGGCGACCTATGCGTTCGGCGCGCTCGAATACACGAACGAGAACGAGGATCGCATCAACTCGACGGCCAGCGCGACGTTTCTGGGACGAGAGCTGCGCAAGACGGTGAAGGCGTT
>JBDSSY010000206.1:0-12843 GCA_039928585.1 Gemmatimonadaceae bacterium
CCTCGCCCCGGTACTGCGCCAGGCGGCGTACGCGCACCGGCTCGAGAGCGAAGTCATCGAACGCACACGCCAGATCGATCGCGAGCGTCGAGTCACCGAACGCATCATCGACTCCCTGCCCGTCGGACTCTACGTGATCGACCGCGAGTACCGCATCTCGGTCTGGAATCGCAAGCGCGAGACGGGCATGCAGGGCGTGTCGCGTGAAGAGGCGATCGGTCGCACGATCTTCGAGATCCTCCATCGCCAGCCCGCTACCGTGCTTCGCCGGGAGTTCGACGAAGTCTTCGCCACCGGTCGGCTCCAGATTTTCCAGATGGAGTCGACGGCCACGGGCGAGCTGCGGACGTACCGCCTGTCGAAGATTCCCATGCGGCTCGACAACGGGCCGGTGACGCATGTCATCACGGTCGGCGAGGACGTCACGGAATGGCGCCAGGCACAGGATCGCTTCTCGCAGGCGGAAAAGCTCGCGGCCATCGGTACGCTCGCGGCGGGCGTGATGCACGAAATCAACAACCCGCTCGCCACGATCGCCGCGTGCGCGGAGAGCCTGGAGCTCACGCACGAGTCCGCGCCGCCCGACGTCGCCGATGGCTTCCGGCTCATCCAGAGCGAGGTCCTGCGCTGCAAGGGCATCGTCGACTCGCTGCTCGACTTCAGCCGGCCGAAGTCCGCCGACAAGACACTCCTCGACGTCAATGCGGCGATCGAGCGGACGCTGTTCGTGTTGAAGCATCACACGCGATTCAAGAAGCTGCAGGTGAAGATCGACCTCGACCGCACGCTCGGGCAGGTCGTCCGCGCGAACGAGGAGCAGCTCGTACAGGTGTTCATGGCGCTGCTCCTCAATGCGATGGATGCCATGCAGGAACGTGGCACCGTCGCACTGCGCACGAAATGGGGTGACGATGCCCGATCGGTCGTCGCCGAGATCGTCGATCAGGGTGAGGGGATCCGGCGCGCCGAGCTGACGAAGATCTTCGAGCCGTTTTTCACCACCAAGGCGCCGGGCCGCGGCACTGGCCTCGGACTCTCGATCTGCTATGCGATCATCGCCGAGCACGGCGGGCGCATCGAGGTCGAGAGCACCCCAGGGGAGGGAAGCGTGTTCCGCATCCTCCTGCCGCGCGCGGACGAAACGGGAGACGCGACATGAATGATTCGAAGATCAAGGTCCTCGTCGCCGAGGACGAGGTGCACCTGGGACAGATCCTGTCCAACTTTCTCGGGGGGCGCGGCTACGCCGTGCATACCGTGACCGACGGCCGCGCCGCGCTCGAGTCGCTTCGCGCCGAAGCATACGACGTCGCGTTACTCGACATCGTCATGCCGGAGCTCGATGGCCTCGAGGTGCTGAAGCAGGTCCGCGCCGACGCCGATCCGCCCGAGGTCATCATCATCACCGGCAACGGCACGATCGAAACCGCGATCAGCGCGATGAAGCTGGGCGCCTACGACTACATGGCGAAGCCGTATCGCATGGCCGAGATCGACGTGCTCGTCCGGCGCGCGTGGGAGAAGCGACGCCTCGCGCGTGAGAACGTGCTGTTCCAGTCACAACTGGACCGCGCCGGCGGCGCACTCGAGATCACCACCCAGTACGCGCCACTTCTCGCGGTGCTCGATGCCATCGCACGCGTGGCGCCGAGCGACTCGCCCGTGCTCATCAGCGGAGAGTCGGGCACCGGGAAGGAGCTTGTCGCGCACATGCTGCATCGACTGTCCGAGCGCAGTGGTCCGTTCGTGGACGTCGGCTGTGCGGCGCTCACCGAGGGACTGCTCGAGAGTGAATTGTTCGGCCACGAGCGGAACGCCTTCCCCGGGGCGGACGAGCGCAAGCTCGGCCTGATGGAGCTTGCCGCGGGTGGCACGCTCTTCCTCGACGAGATCAGCGAGCTCTCCTCGAAGCTGCAGGGCAAGTTGTTGCGGGCGCTCGACCAGCGGAGCTTCTACCGCGTCGGCGGCACCCAGAAGGTAGAGGTGGACGTGCGTGTGCTCGCCGCCACGAATCGTGACCTCGCCGACCGGGTGCGCGACGGCATGTTCCGCGACGATCTCTTCTATCGCATCAACACCATCGCGATTGAACTGCCGCCGCTGCGCGATCGCGCCGTGGATATCCCGCTCATCGCACGACAATTTCTCAAGCAGTACGGCAAGGCGACGCCGCCGACGCTCGCGCCCGACGCGCTCGAGCTCCTCGTGCGATACCAGTGGCCCGGCAACGTTCGTGAATTGAAGAACGTCATGGAGCGCGCGGTGCTGCTCGCGCAGGGTCCGCAGATTCGCGCCACGGACCTGCCGCTCCAGCTACCCGGTCACAACCCGACGCCGGTCTCGTCGCCCGCGATCTCGCTCGCCGAGCTGGAACGGCGACATATCGAGACGGTGCTGCACAACACCAACTGGCATCAGGGCAAGGCGGCCTCTACCCTGGGCATCAGCTCCAAGACACTCTATCGGAAGATCCGGGAATACAACTTCCGGCGCCCCGGCGGCGAGGAATAGCGCGCGATGCGCATCCTCGTCATCGAGGACGATCCCACCGTTGGCCAGTACGTCAAGCGCGGACTGGAGGAGCATCGGTGTGCGGTCGATCTCACGACGGACGGCGAGGAAGGCGAACGCCGCGCGAGCTCGGAAGCGTACGACCTCATCGTGCTCGACATGCGGTTGCCGGGCAAGAGCGGTATCGACGTGCTCCGGTCGCTGCGCGCGAAGGGGTTCGAGCGTCCCGTGCTCGTGCTCACTGCACAGGACGCGGTCGACGCAAAGGTCGCCACACTTCGCGCTGGCGCGGACGACTACGTCACGAAGCCATTCGCCTTCGAGGAACTGCTCGCGCGCGTCGAGGCGCTCGCGAGGCGCCCACGTGCGCTCGCCTCGCCGGTCCTGCAGGTCGGCGACCTGGCCATCGATCAGGCGACGCGCGAAGTGCGGCGGAGCGGCGAGCTGATCGAGCTCACTCCGAAGGAGTACACGGTGCTGGAATACCTTGCCCGGCACGCCGGTCGCGTGATGAGCCGAACCCTCATCACGGAGTACGCCTGGGGTTATCACTTCGACCCGGGCACGAACATTGTGGACGTCGTGATCAACCACCTCCGCAAGAAGGTGGACGCCCGGCACGCGCGGAAGCTCATCACCACCGTGCGCGGCGTCGGCTACGTCCTCAAGGAGTAGCATGACGTCCCTCCGCGCGCGCCTCACCGTCGCCTACGCATTCGCCCTCGTCGGCAATCTCATCATCTTCGCCGGGGCGCTGCACTTCGCGCGCAACGCGCGCCGGCAACAGGAGCTCGGCACCGCCGCGCTGGGACAGGGCGACCGCGCGCTCGCCTTCCTGCGCGCCGCGTCACGCGAAGGGACCACCCTCACCGTGGAGCGCGCGGCGGGCGAAAGGTCCGGGCGTCATGGCACACGGGTGTACGCGACGGAGGACCTGCGCTCGCTGCTGGAGCGCGTGCCCGGGTACTTCATCGTCTACGACCGCGACGACCGGCAGATCTACAGCTCCATCGGCATTCGTCAGTTGCCTGATGAAGACCGGTCAGCGATCGATGAAGCCGCGGTCGGTCTTGTCCCCGGCGGCCAGGGCATCAGCGTGGAGGTGTCGGACTCGCTGTTCGGCGGTCGCCTGCTGCTCGCCGCCCGCCGCGATCCCGCGTTGCTCCCGAACATCACGCGCGTTGTCGCCGGCGTGCCGACGTCGATCGCCGAGCTCGGACCACCGTTGCTCGTCGGTACGCTGCTCATCGTGTTGCCCGTCATCGTGCTCGTGTCCATCGCCGCCTCGTACGTGATCGCCGGACGGGCGATCGAACCCGTGGAACGCCTGATCAACGAAGTCGAGGCGATCACCGATGGCCGGTCGCTGCACCGCCGCCTTCCCTCCGACCTCGGGAACGAGGAGCTCTCGCGCCTGGGCACGACCCTGAACGCGATGATCGGTCGACTGGAGTCGTCGTTCGGCGCGCTCCGTCGCTTCACCGCCGATGCCAGCCATGAGCTCAAGACTCCGCTGACCGTGCTCCGCGCCGACGTCGAGCGAGCCATGCATCCCAACGCGGCCGGTAGCGAGGCAATGCAGGCACTCGAGGAAGCGCTGCAGGAGACGACGCGGATGGCGGATCTCGTCGACAGTCTGCTCACCCTCGCCCGCGCCGACGAAGGGCGCTTCGACATCCATCGCGAACCCATCGCCCTCGGGCCGCTCGTGCGCGACGTCTACGAGACCGCGGTCATCCTCGGCGAGCATGCCGGGCTCGTGGTGTCGATGTCCGTCCTCGAGGAGGGGTGGGTCGACGGCGACGCCCGCCGGCTCCGCCAGCTGTTCCTCAACATCATCACGAACGCAATCAAGTACACGCCGCGCGGCGGCAAGGTCGAGTTCTCCCTGAGCCAGCGTGTGGGGGCAGAGATCGCCTTCACCGTCCGGGATTCCGGCATTGGCATTTCGGCGGCCGACCTCGGGCACGTCTTCGATCGCTTCTGGCGCGCCGACCGCGCTCGCTCGCGCGCGAGCGAGCGCGGTGGCTTTGGGCTCGGCCTCGCGATCTCGCAGTGGATCGCGCAGGCGCACGGCGGGCGGATCACGGTCCAGTCGCGGCTCGGGCGTGGGTCCGTCTTCGCCGTCACCCTGCCATTGCTGTCCGCCGCCGACGTGGCGGCGGCGGATCAGCTCCGCGCCGACCAGCGCGAATTGCGTGATGCGCGAGGGGAGCGCGGGGAACGAGCGATGCGCGAGGCTGGCGAAGAGTCCGCCACGACGACCGTCGCAGCCAGGTCGAGAGTGGGAGGTCGCGACACCGGAGAATAACTCGCCCTTCACGAAATCTTAATGCGCCGAGGGTAGCACATGGTGTGACGCAGGATACTTTCCTTGTCGTCAGCGGTGTGTCCCGTCCCCCAGCCAACGGAAGGATTACGCGGACATGTTCAATAATCTCATCGAGTCCAAGCCGACGAAGCAGAAGACCACGGGTGGCCTGATCTTCAGTGGCGTCGTGCACGCCATTCTGATCACGGGCGCCGTGTACGGCACGCTCCAGGCGAAGGAAGAGCTGGAGAAGCCGAAGCAGGAGAAGGTGGAGTTCGTCGAGATGAAGAAGAAGGACGAGCCGCCTCCGCCGAAGGAAGAGCCCAAGCCGATCCCCAAGGAGTTGGTGGCCGCGCCGCCACCGCCCAAGGGCTTCCAGGTCCTGACCGCGCCGATCAAGGTGCCGGACGTGCTGCCGGATATCGACCTGTCCAAGAAGGTCACCGATGAAGCGGACTTCTCGGGCAAGGGCGTCGCGGGCGGTATCGCGAAGGGTGTCGTGGGCGGAACGGCGCCGGTCAACACCGATCAGCCGTATTTCGAGTTCCAGGTCGAGAAGCAGGTAACGACCGCGTCCGGCTCGCCGCAGCCGCGCTATCCGGACATGCTCAAGTCGGCGAATATCGAGGGCGAGGTGCTGGCGCAGTTCGTGGTCGACACCACGGGCCGGGCCGAGATGGGCACGTTCAAGGTGCTGAAGTCCAGCCACGACGGCTTCACGCAAGCCGTCCGGAACGTGCTGCCCAACATGCGGTTCTACGCCGCCGAGATTGGCGGTCGCAAGGTCAAGCAGATGGTCCAGCAGCCCTTCACGTTCGCGCTCACCAAGTAACAACAGAAGCGACCTACCTCGGGAGAATGCCTCATGGATATGTCACTGATGGGCCTCTGGAACCAGATGGGAATGTTCGCCAAGGGTGTCGTCGTCACCATGGCGCTCATGTCCATCTACTCCCTCACCGTCATGGTGCAGAAGTGGTGGAGCCTCCGCATTGCGCAGAAGGAGACGCGCAAGTTCGCGCCGGAGTTCTCTCAGTTTCTCGAGGAGGATAACCTTACCGAGGCCATCAAGCTGGCGGAGAGCTACAAGAAGTCGCACGTCGCCCTCGTGCTCGGTGGCGCACTCGGTGAGGTGAAGCCGCTCATTCAGGACGGGTCGGTGACGGTGTCCGACATCAACTCGGCGGAGCGCGCCGTCGAGCGCAACATGCTGCTCGAGATCACGAACCTGAAGCGCGGCCTGGCCGTGCTGGCGACGGTCGGCGCCACAGCGCCCTTCGTCGGGTTGCTCGGCACCACGGTCGGCATCATCAACGCCTTCACGGGCATGGCGGCATCCGGTTCGGGCGGTCTCGCCTCCATCGGCGCGGGCATTGCCGAGGCGCTTGGCACGACCGCGTTCGGTCTGCTCGTCGCGATTCCCGCGGTGTGGGGCTACAACTATTTCCAGACGAAGATCGACAACCTCACGGCCGAGATGACGTACGTCTCCAAGGAGATGATCGACTACCTCATCAAGGGCGTGTCGGGTGAGTTCGGCCGGTCACGCTTCACCCGCGAGTTCAACGCGTCGTCGGGCGCCAACTCGCCGATCGCCAACTGACCGTCCGTCTTCCCTGAGGAGGTCTTTCAATGAATGCCAGCAGCAGTAGTGGTGGAGGAGTCAAGGCGGAGCCGAACGTGACGCCCATGATCGACGTCATGCTCGTGCTGTTGATCATCTTCATGGTGGTCACGCCAGCGCTCCTCGCCGGGTTCAACGCGGTACCCCCGCAGGGGCAGAACCTCAAGGACCATCCGGAGGACGAAGAGAACGATCAGGTGCTCGGCATCGATCGCGATGGCAACTACTACCTGAACAAGAAGCCCATTGCGAAAGAGGCGATCGAGGCTGAGATCAAGCGCATCTATGACGTGCGCACCACGGACAAGGTGATGTACCTGAAGGCCGACAAGGACATCGAGTATTCCAAGGTCGTGGACGCCACGGACATGGCGAGCAAGAATGGGGTCCGTGTCGTGGGCCTCATCAGCGATCAGAAGCCGGGCACGACGAGCACCGTGGTCGGTGACTCGAAAGCGCCTGGCTCGGCAACGGGAGGGCCACCATAATGGCGTTCTCCTCCGGTGGCAGTGGCGGCCTGACGAACGAGATCAACGTCACGCCCATGATCGACGTGTTGCTGGTGCTTCTCATCATCTTCATGGCCGCGATCCCGAGCATGCGGAAGTCGGTGGACGTGCAGCTGCCCGATCCCACCCCGTCGCTCGCGCCCGCGAATGCGCAGTCGAATCAGATCGTGCTCGAAGTCAGTCCCACCGGGTATTCGATCAATTCGGAGAAGGTGGACGAAGCGAACCTGGGACGCCGACTGAAGGAGATCTACGAGCCTCGGCCCGAGAAGATCATCTTCGTGAAGGGTGATCCCAAGGTGAAGTACGAGAAGGTCGTGCACGCGATGGATGTGTCGCGCGGGTCCGGGGTGAAGGTCATCGGTGTTCCGCCCAAGGACCCGCCCGGCGCGGCTAAGTAGCGCGCGGTCGCCGGCGGTTCATCCGGCACGCGGAGTCGATACGGCGGACGAACCTTTCCAGGGTCGTCCGCCGTATAACGTTGCGGCCCATCGGTCGCGCATTCGTCCACGTCGCATCAGGAGTTCATGAGCGCGAACAAGAATCGCATAACTTATGATCCACCCGACCCCGAAACGCGACCGCGATATCGCGTTCCGCTCGGCCTGCCACGACGCGACGACGGGCGACGTGCGAGCATGATCATCTCCATTGCGCTGCACCTGCTGATTGTTGCATTGCTCGTCGTTCCGCTCGTCGTGTCCGACACGGTGATCGCGCGCATCGAGCAAGGGGCAGGGGGAGCGGGGCCGGCAGGCGGAGGTGGCGGCGGACGTCGCAGGACGGGAGGCGCCACGGTAGAGACGTTGCGGTTTGTGCGCCTGGCTCCGGACCCGGTGCCGACGCCCACGTCGCTCCCCGCAGTGCCGCCGCCCGTACCCCTGCCGACTCCCAAGGTGGAGCCGGTCGTTCCCAAGCCGGTGGAAACTGCGCCAACGCCACGTGTCCCGGAGCAGAGCGTCCGTCCGGCTCAGCAGGCACAGGTCGCTGTCGTGCCTGGCGTCGGTGGAGGCAGTGGCGCTGACGGATCGGCGGGTGCGGGGCCGGGCAGTGGCGGCGGTGTGGGTGCGGGCGTGGGGACTGGCCGCGGCAATGCGATCGGTTCCGGCACCGGCGGCGGGAGTCAAGCGAATTTCCCGCCGCAGCCGATCGAATTTTTTCTTCCCCCACTCCCGCCGCCATCGAGCGTGCGCGGCTTTCGTTTCATCGCCGAGTTCGATGTGGATTCCACCGGACGGGTGCTGGACGTCAAGTTCACGGAGACGCGCGACGGTGGATACAACCGGCGCATTGCGAGCGTGTTGCGCTCGATGCGATTCCGTCCCGGCACGCGACCGGACGGAACGCCGCTGCGTATGAAGGCGCAAGTCGGATACGACTTCTAGCACATCGCGCGTGCAGGATCGGCCAGTCGTGATTTCACCGGCTGCGGTCTAGCGATCCCCCCAACGCATCCCTACATTCTGCCAGATTGCCACGAAAAAAACGCCGGCGGCCTTCGCCTTCGACGTCACTCCCGCTTTTTCCGCGACCTGAATGAGCAGCTCGGCCCGTCTGACCGACGCTACGCCGCAATCCGACGCCGAGTCGACATCGGGCTTCGTGAAGGCGATGTCCCTCACCGATGCGACGATGCTCGTCGCCGGTTCGATGATCGGGTCCGGCATCTTCATCACGTCGGCGAGCATTGCGCGCGGCGTTCCGTCGCCCATGTGGCTCGTGCTCGCCTGGGTGCTCTCGAGCGTCATGACCGTGCTCGGCGCGCTCGCGTACGGTGAGCTCGCCGCGATGTACCCCAAGGCGGGGGGGCAGTACGTGTTCCTGCGGGAATCCATGGGCTCGCTCATGGGATTCCTCTACGGATGGACGTTCTTCGCTGTTATCCAGACCGGGACGATCGCCGCGGTCGCCGTGGCGTTCGGACGATTCTTCGGGGTCCTCGTGCCGGGCATCAGCCCCGACTTCTTCACCTGGTTCCCGCGCGGTGACGTGTGCATCGCCGCGCTGGGGTGCACCGATCCGGCGAACGCCATCACGCTCGGGCTCAATCCGCAGCGACTGGTGGGCCTGTTGAGCATCGCCGTCCTCACGTGGATCAATCTGCGCGGCGTCCGCGAGGGCAAGATGGTGCAGACGACGCTCACCGTTGTGAAGACGGGCGCACTCGCGTTGCTCATCCTGCTCGGTCTGACGCTCGGCCGGAATGCAGACGCCATCGCCGCGAACTTCAGCGCCGGCAATTTCAGCGGCGAGTGGACACTGACGTATACGCTGGTCGTCGCGTTCGGTGCGGCGATGGTGGGGTCGCTGTTCTCGAGCGATGCGTGGAATGGCGTGACGTTCGCGGCGGCCGAGGTGAAGAACCCTTCACGCAATCTGCCGCTCGCGCTGCTGATGGGCACGGGTCTCGTGTGCATCCTCTACATCGCCGCCAATTTTGCGTACCTCAGCGTCCTGCCGTTCGATGGGGTCGCCGGTGGCGCCACGGTCGTCGAGCGCGGAATCCGTCACGCCACGCAGGACCGTGTTGCGACGGCCGTCGCCGAAACGATCTTCGGCGTGAGCGCGGCCGCGATCATGGCCGTCGCCATCCTCATCTCCACGTTCGGCTGCAACAATGGACTCATCCTCTCGGGCTCGCGAGTCCTGTACGCCATGTCTCGGGATGGCCTGTTCTTCAAGCGCGCCGGAACGCTCAATGCCAATCGGGTCCCCGCCTTCGCGTTGATCGTGCAATCGGTCTGGACGGCGTTTCTCTGCCTGTCGGGCACGTATAACCAGTTGCTCAATTACGTCATCTTCGCCGCGCTGCTGTTCTACGTCTTCACGACGGCCGGCCTGTTCATCCTGCGCGCGAAACGGCCCGACATCGTTCGGCCGTACCGGGCATTCGGCTATCCGTTCCTGCCGTTGCTCTACATCGTGTTGTGCTGCGGCGTCATGGTGCTGCTGCTGCTGTCACCAACAACGCGCACCGAGGCGGTGTCCGGCCTCGTGCTGGTGCTCATCGGCATTCCCGTGTTCTATCTCTGGCGTCGCGCAGACCGCCCCGCCACCGCCCAAGCCTGATCTGACGGCGGTTTTCCGAATTCCCCCTTTCAACGCATCATGACGCAGACGCAGTCATCACTCCTGACCGTCGTCATCGGGGCGAGCGCGCTCGCCCTGATTTTCGCTGTGTTTCTCGCGCGCTGGGTGCTGGCGCGGGGCCGTGGCACGCCGGAAATGCAGAAGATCTCCAACGCCATTCAACAGGGCGCCGAGGCGTATCTCGCGCGTCAGTACAAGACGATCGGCATGCTGTCCCTCGTGGTCGCCGCGCTGCTGGGCATCGGGTACGGCTTCTTCCGCCACACGACCGAGTTCGATCCCGTCCAGGATCCCAGGACGTTCGCGCTCTACGTGACGGCGTCATTCCTCCTTGGCGCGCTGAGCTCGGGTGTCGCGGGCTACGTTGGCATGTGGGTGTCGATCCGGACGAACATTCGCGTGGCCGCCGCTGCGATGACTTCGTTGAACGATGCCTTGCAGACCGCGCTACGCGGCGGTGCGGTGTCGGGTCTGTTCACCGTCGCGATGAGTCTCCTCGGTGTGGGCGGACTCTTCGCCGCGCTCTCGGCCATGGCGCCGGCGGGGGTCTCGCCGGCGGAGTGGGCGCAGGACATCCCGTTCCTCATCGTGGGCTATGGATTCGGTGCGTCGTTCGTCGCGCTGTTCGCACAGCTCGGCGGCGGTATCTATACCAAGGCCGCCGACGTGGGCGCCGATCTGGTTGGCAAGGTGGAGGCGGGCATCCCGGAAGACGACCCGCGCAACCCGGCGGTGATTGCCGATCTCGTCGGTGACAATGTCGGCGACTGTGCGGGTCGCGGCGCCGACCTGTTCGAGAGCACGGCGGCCGAGAACATCGGTGCGATGATTCTCGGCGTGCTGCTCTTCAAGTCGTTCGGGATCAACGGCATCCTGTTTCCGCTCGTCATCATGGCGCTCGGACTGATCTGCTCAATTGTCGGCGTGATGGTGGTCAGAACGAAGGAGGACGCCGATCCCATGAAGGCGCTCAACTTCGGCTACTACGTCACCGCTGCCCTCGTGACGGTGGTGTTCTTCTTTGCCAGCAGGACGCTGCTCCAGGTGGCCGACGCCCCCGATGCGTGGTGGCACTACTTCTTCTGCGGCGTGATCGGCATCGTGACGTCGATCCTGTTCGTGTTCATCACGCAGTACTACACCGAGTATCGCTATCGTCCGGTGCTCAGCATCGCCGAGGCGAGCCAGACCGGACCGGCGACGAACATCATCGCCGGGCTCGCCGTCGGGATGGAATCCACCGTACTGCCGGTCATCACGATCGGCATCGCCATCATCTCCAGCTACTCGCTTGGGCAATCGAGCGGCCTCGTGAACGATGCGGGCGTCGCGATCGGCGGACTGTTCGGAACCGCCGTCGCGACGATGGGGATGCTGGGCACCGCGGGCTACATTCTCGCGATGGATGTGTTCGGACCCATCACGGACAACGCCGGCGGCATCGTGGAGATGTCGCGCCAGCCGGAGTCGGTGCGCGACAAGACGGACCGGCTGGACTCGGTGGGCAACACCACGAAGGCGTTGACGAAGGGCTACGCCATCGGCTCCGCGGCGCTGGCCGCCTTCCTGTTGTTCTCGGCGTACCTCGACGAGGTGCGGAACCTGACCGGCCAGACGTTGCGCGTCGATCTGTCCAAGCCTGTGGTGTTCGTGGCCGGACTGATGGGCGCCATGCTGGTGTTCTGGTTCTCCTCGCTCGCGATTGCGGCGGTTCGCAAGGCGGCGTCGTCGGTGATCACCGAGGTGCGCCGACAGTTTCGCGAGCGCCCCGGCATCATGCAGGGCACGGAAGAACCGGATTATGCGGCCTGCGTCGACATCGTCACGGTGGGCGCGCTGAAGGCGATGATTCTGCCAGGTGCGCTCGTTGTGCTGTTCCCCATCGTCATCGGCGTGGTGTTCAAGCGATTCGGGGGACCGGGCGAGTATATGGGGGCCGAGTCGGTGGCCGCACTGCTCATGGTCGCCACGATCACGGGTATCCTGATGGCGGGCTTCCTGAACAATGGTGGCGGGGCCTGGGACAACGCGAAGAAGTACATCGAGACGGGTGCGTATGGCGGCAAGCGCAGTGAGGCACACAAGGCCGCCGTGGTGGGTGATACCGTTGGCGATCCGTTCAAGGACACGGCCGGGCCGTCGCTGCACGTGCTGATCAAGCTGTTGGCGACGATCACGCTCGTGCTCGCGCCGCTGTTCATCTGACGCGCCAATAAAGTCCAGCGAATGAAATCGCTCTTCGCTCGCAAGCCGATCGCGGTCCTTCAGGACGACGCCAACGGACTCAAGCGAGTTCTCGGGGCGGGCGATCTCGTGATGCTCGCGATCGGCGCCGTGATCGGAGCGGGCATCTTCGGCGCCATCGGGACCGCCGCGGCGGGACAGATCGATGCGGCGGGGACGGTCATCCGCCAACCGGCGGGACCCGCACTCGTCTTCTCCTTCCTGCTCCTCGGTGGCGTCTGCGCGCTGGCGGCGCTGTGCTACGCGGAGCTCGCCTCGATGATTCCGCAGGCGGGCAGCGCCTACGCGTACTCGTATGCCACCCTCGGTGAGCTCGTCGCCTGGATCATCGGCTGGGATCTGATCCTCGAATATGCCGTCGGCAACGTGGCGGTCGCGATCTCGTGGGGCGACTACTTCAAGCGAGTGCTTTCGGCCGTCAACCTGCACTTGCCCGACTGGCTTTCCACGGGCTATCGGACGGCGCTGCTCAGCTCCGACCCGCAGATTCACGGCCTGCTGCAGTCGGCGCCGCACGTCGGTGGCGTGCCGATCCTCGTCAACTTGCCGGCCTT
>JBDSSY010000207.1:0-6612 GCA_039928585.1 Gemmatimonadaceae bacterium
TACAACCGCTTCGAGTGGATGCACGAGCGCGCCGATGGCTCGCAGTTTCCCGTGGAGGTCACGCTCACACCGGTGCGCTTCAAGGGGCGCGACGTAATCCTCTGCGTCTGGCACGACATCGCCGAACGAAAGGAAGTCGAGCTCGCGTTGCGCACCGCCAAGGATGCCGCGGAGTCGGCGAATCGCACCAAGAGCGAGTTCATGACGCGCATGAACCACGAGTTGCGCACACCGCTCACCGCGATCATCGGGTTCTCGCGCGTGCTGCTCCAGGACAAGGACGGGACACTCACCGCCGGCGCGCAACGGTACGTGGAGCGCATCCGCGTGAACGGCATGCACCTGCTCTCGCTCATCAACCAGATCCTCGATGTCGCCAAGGTGGAGGCGGGCCGGATGGAGCTGGAGCTGGAAGCGGTGTCCGTGGACGGACTGGTGCGCGATACCGTGGCGATGCTCGAGACGACAGCGGATGCCAAAGGCCTGAAGCTTCGTATCGACCTGCCGACGCACATGGCGCTCATCACGACGGACGAGGGGAAGCTGCGTCAGATCCTCATCAACCTCGTGGCCAACGCCATCAAGTTCACGAACGAGGGCGAGGTCTTCGTTCGGGTGGTCACCGATCCCGGCACGCACCGCCCACAGTCGGTGGTAGTGCAGGACACCGGTATCGGCATTCCCGTGGATCGGCAGCTCAAGGTGTTCGACCCGTTCGAGCAGGGCGACGCGTCGACTCGGCGTCAGTTCGGCGGCACGGGGCTCGGCCTGTCCATCGTCAGGACGTTTGCCGGCCTGATTGGCGGAAGGGTCACGATGGTGAGCGCTGTCGGGCGCGGCAGCACGTTCACGCTGACCCTGCCGCCGGCCGATGAGCAGCCGGTGGCGGAACGGAAGGTCGGGTAGGAGTTCGGTCGCTCGGTCGCGGAAATGGTGATGCACTTCGGGGTACTACGCTGGCGCGGGCACACTCCCGCCTCGCAGATTTCACGCTCCGCTTCACGCTCACCTCCGATCCGCCCGATGCGCAACACCGCTGCGTCCGCCCTGAGCCTCGCCCTCGCCTTCGCTGCCGCGTGCGGCTCGTCCAACCCGCCTCCCGAGGGCGCCCCAACGCCGACGCCGACCCAGCGCGGCACGCGCGCGCCGGCACGACTCGATTCGCTCCGCCGGAATACGGTGATCGAAAACGACCGTCCCGACAGCCCGGCACGGGCCGGAATGCTCGTCGTGGCGAACCAGCAGGGTGCCAGCGCAACGGTCGTCAACGCGGCCACACTGCAGACCATTGCCACACTCCCGGTCGGCAACGGTCCGCATGAAGTGGCCGTCTCGCCCGACGGCCGCTGGGCCGTCGTCACCATCTATGGCGATCGTGCCGCACCGGGCAACTCACTGAGCGTGATCGATCTCGCCGCGCCCACGCCCGTCGTGAGCCGCACGATCGACCTCGGTCAGTACACTCGCCCGCACGGCGTCGCCTTCGCGCTGGGCGGCGCGAAGCTGGCCGTCACGAGCGAGGCGACGCAGCGGCTCGTGATCGTGGATTTCGCGAGCGGGCGCGTGGACACCGCGCTCGCCACCAACGCGCGTGGGTCCCACATGGTGGCCGTCCGGCGCGACGGTCGCCGAGCGTGGACGGCGAACATCCAGGACGGCAACGTCACGGAGTTCGACCTCGAGCTGCGACGCACGGTGCGCAGCTATCCCGCCGAGTCGATGGACGAAGGCATCGCGGTAACCCCGGGCGGCAGTCAGGTCTGGGTGGGCAGCAATGACAAGCACACCGTCACCGTCCTCGAGGCGGCGAGCACGAAGCGGCTCGCGACGCTGGAAGGCTTCGGGTTTCCGTATCGCATCGGCATCTCACGGTCGGGTCGCGTCGCCGTCGTGAATGATCCAGTGAGCAACCGCATCTGGATCTACGAGGTCCCGACACGGAAGCGGCTGGCGGAGATCGATCTCGCCAAGGTGGCCGGCATCAAGGCGCCAACTGGTGGACAGCCGGGCCAGACGGGTGCCGGACCGGAAGGGGTGACGTTCGATCCGATCGCCGATTTCGCGTATGTCACGCTACACGGCACCAATCAGGTGGCGGCAGTGGATCTCGCGCAACTCAAGGTGGTCGGCTTCGGGCCGGTGGGCGCAGGCCCGGACGGCATCGCATATTCGGTGATGACGCAGCGGCGGTGATGCGACGGCGGTGATGCGATGGCGGTGATGCCGCTCGGCGGCGCCATCGAATCGGAAGTCGTCAGGCGGTCGCGCGCGCCTGCAACCACTCGGTCAGCTCCGACCAGACGGCGCCGTCCTGCAGCAGCAGGGTCAGGAAATACGTGACGACCTGATCCTCGGGAAATTTGGCCACCGTGACATCCGCCGCGCGGCGAACGGTGGCTCCCTCCTGCGGTTCCACCTCGGTCGTTTCCGAATCGATCCGCCCATTCTCGTTGGGGATTCCGAGCTCGTCGAGAAAGGCCGCCATCATCTCGCGACGATGGCCGAGGTGCAGATCGATCAGGTAGGAGCTGAGCAACTGGACGTCGTCGAGCGGAAGCCGCACGGCTTCGCTCACCAGTTTCGCCCGGGGCCACGTGGCGACCGTCTGCGGACGGAACTTCAGCGCGCCCGCGACCGCAGTGCGCGTCGTCGCCTTCACCCATCCATTCTCGTCGTCGGCGAGCGCCGCCGTGATGGCCTCGGCGCGTTCGTCCGGCGTGAGCGCTTTCCACAGCTTGCGGATCGAGACTGACGATGGCGCGGCCGCGAGTGCGGCGAGCGCGGGACGCAGTGGAGCAGGGGTCGATGGCATCTGGCGAAGCTAATCGATTGTCAGCGGTCACCGGGAGTCAGCCACATCAATTCACCAGCGTCTCGTTCGGTGGATTCAACGCCGCACTGCACTGTCGATGATGCCGACTGTCGCGAAGTCGAGCATGCAGCGCCCGTCGGCGAAGGAAGCGCGCGAGTCGTCGGATCAGAAACCCGGACCGAAGCGGCGTTGTACGTCCTCTCACAGTTCCAACTCTTTTCGCATCCCCGTTGTCTCAGTTTGTGCACGCGCGCTGCCGGCAGGTTGCGGAGATCCGCACTGCGGGCAGCATGCCCACATATCGCGTCATGTCAAGCCGACTGCTGTTCCGCGTCGCGAGTGTCTGCGTCCTGCCTGCACTCTGCCTCCTGCTCGCGACCGAGGCGAGGGCACAGAGCACTGGTTCCTCCACCGTCGGCACCACCGGTGTCGCGATGCAGCAGGGCGCGCCCATGGGCGGTCGCGCGACCGCGACCAACGCGCGCGTCACCACGCCGCCTTTGCTCGACGGACGTGCCGACGACGCGGCGTGGGCGTCGGCGCAGGTGATCGACGAGTTCCTCGAGTACGAGCCGAACGAAGGCAAGGTCTCGCGCTTCGAGACGGAAGTCCGCATCACGTACGACGACCGCTACCTCTATGTGCTGGGGCGGATGTACGATCCGGCGCCGGACAGCATCGTCTTCCTGCTCTCCCGCCGCGACGTGCGCACGAGCTCCGGGCAGCTCAAGCTCGTGATCGATTCGTACAACGACAAGAAGACCGCCTTCCAGTTCGTCACGAACCCGGCCGGCGTGAAGCGCGACTTCTGCGTGTCCAACGACAACAACGAGGATCCGTCGTGGGACGCCGTATGGGACGTTGCCACGAAGATCGACTCCGTAGGCTGGGTCGCGGAATTTCGCATCCCGTTCAGCCAGATCCGCTACGCGCCTGGTGACGATCACGTCTTCGGCCTCATCGTCGTGCGCGACATCGCACGGACGGGCGAACGCGTGTCATGGCCGCTCATCAAGCGCAACGTGCAGGGCTACGTCTCGCAAGGCCGGCGCGCTCGGCGGGATCGGCCGTCTGCCCACGCCGCGTCGGCTCGAGTTGCTGCCGTACAGCGTGGTCAAGAACGACACCCGGGACTTCGGGCCGTCACGCGGCGGCGGACTGGCGCGCTACGATCATCCGAACGGGATCTCCGCAGGGGTGGACGTGAAGCACGGGCTCTCGTCCAATCTCACGCTGGACGCGACGACCAACCCGGACTTCGGCCAGGTGGAAGCGGATCCAGCGCAGCTGGCGCCCCGCAAGCGCGAGCGCGCGCACTTTTTCCGCCTCCGGTGTATTACTCCCCGACGCCAATCAGGGAGGCACACATTGTCCAAGTTTCAGTTCGCGATCAGTTCCGGGCCCGAATCGATTCGTCAGGCCGGAATCGTGGAAACCGCTTCATTCGCCGATGCCGTCGACCTGCTCGGCAAGAAGGTCATCGTGCACGCAGGTGATTCACTGGAAATCGGCGTCGCCGGCTTTCCGCCCGCGCGCTTTCAGTGCGTCGGTGCCGTGAAGAACGGACTGCCAGTCTGGATCCCGCAAGGTCAGATGGCGGCGTAAGGCGCAGCGTCGACGTCGCGCGAAAAGGCGGAAGGAAAAAGGGGCACACCGCGAACTGAACTCGGTGGGCCCCTTTTTTTCTTCCGCGTGCAGCGTTCACTGATCACGCCACCGTTTTCCGTTCACTGGCAACTGCACTGCAGGAGGAGAGGGGGAGAGCTGGCAGCGAGGGGCGGTGGGCCATGAGCCATGAGGGGCATACCTCTCATCGCTCACTGCTCACCGCCCCTCGCTTCACGCTCCAGGCTCTCTACCTACCCGGCGAGCGTGATTTCTCGCGGCGACGCACCGTTCACCGTTCACCGTTCACTGCACCCTTCGCACTTCCAGCTCCCCATTCCCTGTCGACAGCCTCAACCTCGCCCCTCCTCGGCCGATCGCCGCACGCACTCGCCTCGGGCTCAGGCGACCCGAGACCTTGAGATCGAAGTCGGACGAGATGGACCCGTTCCCGGTCGAGGCATCGAGGTCGCCATTGTAGTCCGCCGGCAACGTGACGCGGATGTCGCCGCTGCCAGTGCTGAACGTCATGTCTTCGCTGGCCTGCACCGTGGTCATCCGGACATCCACGTCACCATTCCCGCTGCGGGCCTCGACAGGTCCCCGCGCCGTGGAGACAGAAACGCGTCCGTTCCCGGTCGTCACGCGCACCGCGCCCGCCACGTCGTGCACCTCGACGTCGCCATTGCCGGTCGTGACACGCACCGCACCATCGGTGTTCCGCACGGTCACGCGGCCATTGCCGGTGGACGCGTTCACCTCACCACCCACCCGCTCCACTGTGACGGCGCCGTTCCCGGACGACACGCGCACCTGCGCCCCCCGCGGAACGAGGACGGTCATGGCGACGGTCACCGACCGGCGCCCGTCGTCGTCCCATGAGCGGCCGTCCCGATTCCCGTCGCAGGGATCGTTGCCCCGAAACGTCGAGCAGATGGTGACGTTGCCATCGGCGCTCGTGCCGACGTTGAACGCGACGTCGCTGAGGTTGCCGTAGCGTGCGCGCTTCTCGGCGCGCAATTCCACCTGTGCGCCGGTGGCCGGTCGCACGTCGATGGGGCCGTTATGATTGCGCACCGTGAGTAGCGCGCCCGCGCGCAGGGGGCCGCGCCAGGTGAACACGGAATCGCTGCGACCGAGCAGCGTCTGCGCACCGGACAAGCCGGGAAGCACGACAAGGGCGGCAACGAGGGCCGAAACACGAGCGAAAGTCATGGGACGGTGTCGGGTGAGAGGAACGGAATACCGATGCGACTTCGACAGCGCTCGAACCCCCAGGGTTTGAAAATCAGGTCAGCCGCGGATGGCCAGGCGGAGCAGGAGCGCCCCACCCACCAGGCACACGACCGCCACGTAGCCGGCCGGCAGGAACACCCCCTCGCTCCGTCGTATGGCGATCGCTGCGATGTAGCCAAGCACCGCCCCGGCCGCCAACAGGACGGCCGCGACGACGACCGCGGTGATGCGGAGCGGAACGGGCAGCGAGGCAGGCACGCCTCAGTCTATGTCCCGCCGACGGTCGCGCCAGACTCGGTGAGCACTCGCCCCTCGCGGTACATGCGCCGCCGCTCGAGGTCCGCCTCAACGAGCAACGCGGAGATCTCGTCGGCGTTGCTCGTGCCGTAGTTGGCGTGACAGTTGTTCATCACGACATGCACCCCCTGCGTGCGTTGCGCCACATCGATGATCGTGGGTACCCACGACCCCAGCTCGCTCGCATCGTACAGATAGCGATACCGCTCGCTCACCACCGGCACTGGCCGGTTCCAGGTGTCACGCCGCCGGCCGTGCAGGCGCACGACTGCGAGGCGCTCGCTCGTCACCGCAGCGATCGGAGGCATGGACGTGGCGAAACCGGGAGGAGCGTCCACCATCACGTACGCCAGGTCGTGCGCACGCAGCAGCGTCAGCGTGCGAGCACGTCGTTCGCTCTCGGTCACCCAGCTCGCGTGGCGAAACTCCACCGCGCACTGGAGATCGCCGGCGCGCGCGCACATCGCCTCCAGCGTGCGCTCGGTCTCGCCGGACGGCGTGAAGTTGCGAGGCATCTGCAGCAGCAGCGCGCCAAGCTTGCCGCACTCGCGCAGCGGCTCGATGGCATCGATGAAGCGACGCCACACCTCGTCCACCAACTCGCCGGGCAGTTCGCTCGTGCGGACCTCGACATGGTCGGCGATCCCTTTCGGCAGCGCGGC
>JBDSSY010000208.1:0-7958 GCA_039928585.1 Gemmatimonadaceae bacterium
CAGGCATGGCAAAAGCCGTGCGGGCCGCCGGGCACCGACTGCAACATGCCGTCGAGCGACAGATATCCCAGCGAATCCACTCCCAGCGATGCGCGAATCTCCTCGAGCGTGTGATTCGCCGCGATCAACTCGTCGCGGCTGGGTGTATCGATCCCGTAGTAGCACGGACCGGTCACGGGCGCGGAACTCACGCGCATGTGCACCTCGGCCGCACCGGCCGCACGCACGAGCTGCACGAGCCCGCGTGTGGTGGTGCCGCGAACGATGGAATCGTCCACCATCACCACGCGCTTGCCCTGCAGCACCTCGCGTACGGCGTTGTACTTGAGCCGTACCTTCGCATCGCGGGTGGCTTGAGTGGGCTGGATGAAGGTCCGGCCCACGTAGTGATTGCGGATCAACGCGAGTTCGTAGGGCAGACCGCTCTCTTCCGCGAACCCGATGGCAGCGGAGTTGGACGAGTCGGGTACGCTGAACACCAGCTCGGCGTTCGGCACCGGGCATTCCTGTGCGAGCCGATGTCCGAGCGCGCGTCGCGCGCGATCCACCGACCCTCCAAAGATCCGGGAATCGGGACGGGCGAAGTACACATGCTCGAACACGCAGCGCTTGAGCTCCTTCTTCTCGAACGGGAAAATCGAGCGTTCGCCGTCGGCGTCGACGGCGAAGATCTCGCCCGGTTCGATGTCGCGTTCGTAGTGCGCGCCAACGATGTCCAACGCGCACGTCTCCGATCCGAACACCGGCGAGCCGTCCAGCCTCCCCATGACGAGCGGCCGCCATCCACGCGGGTCGCGCGCGGCGATGAGCGTGTCGCCGAGCACGATCAGGATGCTGTAAGCCCCTTCCACTCCGCGGAGTGCGTCCGCAAGCCGCTCTTCGGGCTTGAGTGCCGAGGAACGCGCCAGCCGGTGCACGATGACCTCGGAGTCCATCGACGATGCGAAGATCGACCCGTGCTCCTCGAGCTCGACGCGAAGTTCGCCGGCATTGGTGAGGTTGCCGTTGTGCGCGAGCGAGATGTGACCACCTCGCGAGCTCACGAGCATCGGCTGCGCGTTCTCGATCGACGACGAACCCGCCGTGCTGTAGCGCGTGTGTCCGATCGCCATCGTCCCGTGCAGGGCTTCGAGCTGCGGATGCGGCATCTCCGACACGAGTCCCATGCTGCGCACGCCGCGCGCGTCGCCGCGCTCGTCGACGGCCACGATGCCCGCCGACTCCTGCCCGCGATGCTGCAGCGAGTAGAGTCCCAGCTTGGTGAGTCCGACCGCGTCCGCCTGCCCGCGCACACCGAAGATGCCGCACATGGGCTACACCACCGCGTCGGAGGCGAGCGCAACGTCCTGCGCCGATGCGCTCCGTTGCATGATGCGCGGTATCGCCTCGTGATAGGCATCGGCGAGTTGCCGGACGGACGCGCGGATCTGCCGCGTCCCGACCTTCAGGTCGAGCGCGCCGCTGGACGCACGTACCGTTCCGATGACCGCGCACGGTACGCGATGCCGCTCCGCGGCCAGCATTACGGCGGCGGGATCCGGAGTCGAGACGACGACCCGGCCCTGCGCCTCCCCGAACAGCAGCGCGCGCAATGGCAGCGATGCCCAGGCCGTCAGGTCAACCTGCGCGCCCATCTGCTGCGCGCGATCCATCATCACGCACTCCGCGATGGCGACGGCGAGTCCGCCATCCGCCACGTCGTGCGCCGAGCGAATCGTGCCGGCGCGAATCGCGTCGAGCAACCCCGCGATGAGTGCCCGTTCTCCGGCGAGATCCACCCGAGGCGGAGGACCGATCACCTCTCCGTGGATGCGCTGCAGGTACTCGCTACCACCGAGTTCGTCCGTGTTGTTCCCGAGGAGCATGATGGCATCGCCCTCCGTGCTGAAGGCGGAACGCGTCACGTGCGCCAGAGATTCGATCAGCCCCACCATGCCGATCACGGGAGTCGGATAGACGGCGCCGGTGGGATTCTCGTTGTACAGCGAGACATTGCCTCCTGTGACTGGAGTGCCGAGCATCTCGCAGGCTTCTCTCATCCCTGCGACGGCCTCGCGCAGCTGGAAGTAGACCTCCGGCTTCTTCGGATTGCCGAAGTTGAGGTTGTTGGTAATCGCCATGGGCTTCCCGCCCGCGCACGCGACGTTGCGGGCCGCTTCAGCAACCGCGATCTGTGCGCCGACGCGCGGATCGAGGAAAACGTAGCGGCCGTTGCAATCCGTTTTGAGGGCGATCGCCTTGTCGGTGCCTCGAATGCGCACGACGGCGGCATCACCCCCCGGACCGATCACGGTGTTCGTGCGGACCGTGTGGTCATACTGCTGGTACACCCACCGCTTGCTCGCGATGGTCGGCGAGAGCAGCAGGCGCTCCAGCGTCCAGAGCGGATCGGCTTCCTCGGGACGCTCGGGCACGCGATGCGGATCGCGCGCGCGCCGGCTGATCACGTCTGCGCTCTCGCGAGCTTCGGGCTCGTACGTCGGGCAATCGGTCACGAGCCGGATGCCGGGGAACTCGGCCACCACGCGGTCGCCCTCGACGACGCGATACACCGGTTCGGCAATCACCTCGCCGATCACCGCGGCGGTGAGGTCCCACTTCTCGAGGATGAAGCGAACGTCGTCTTCGTGCCCCTTCTTCGCGACGACCAGCATGCGCTCCTGCGATTCGCTGAGCAGCAACTCGTAGGGCGTCATGCCAGCCTCCCGCGCCGGCACGAGCAGCGTGTCGATGACGACGCCGACGTCGCCCCGCGCGGCCATCTCGGCGGACGACGACGTGAGTCCGGCGGCACCCATGTCCTGAATTGCGACGATGTGACCGCTGTGGATGAGTTCGAGACTTGCCTCGAGCAGCAGCTTTTCGGTGAATGGGTCCCCGACCTGCACACGTGGTCGCTTGGCCTCGCTCGCTGCGGACAGATCTTCCGATGCGAACGACGCGCCGTGGATGCCGTCCCGCCCCGTGCGCGCACCAACCGCGATGATCGGATTGCCCACTCCTTCGGCGACGGCGCGCATCAACTCGCTCTCCTTGAGCAGTCCGACGCACATCGCATTCACGATCGGATTGCCTTCGTACGCGGGATCGAACACGACCTCGCCGGCGACCGTCGGAATGCCGACGCAGTTGCCGTAGTCGCCGATGCCCTTCACCACGCCCGCGAACAGGTACCGGACGCGTGAGGAGTCGAGGGAACCGAAGCGCAGTGAGTTGAGCAATGCAATCGGGCGGGCGCCCATCGTGAACACATCGCGCAGGATCCCGCCAACACCGGTTGCCGCACCCTGGTACGGTTCGACGGCGGACGGGTGATTGTGCGACTCGATCTTGAAGGCGACTGCCAGACCATCACCGATGCTGATCACACCCGCGTTTTCTCCCGGACCCTGCAGCACGTAGGGCGCCGTGGTCGGGAGGGTCTTGAGCAGCGGGCGGGAATGCTTGTACGAGCAATGCTCGCTCCACAACGCGCTCACGATGCCCAGTTCGGTGAAGGTGGGCGTGCGACCCAGCATGGCGAGCAGCCGATCGTACTCGTCCGCGGTGAGGCCGTGCTCCGCAACGAGTGCCGGCGTGATGAGCGGGTCGCCGGGACGCGCGACGACCGTCATTCGGGCACCTCGTCGAGAGCGCCCGGCTCGCGTGCGAGCGGCGCCGTGGTTGTCGGTATCCAGGGCGTCGCGTCGTGCGCGCTGTCCGGTGGACGCATGCCCGGCGGCGTCGCCGGAGCAACAGCCGGTGTCGCCGCCCCCGGAGTGGGCGTCCGCCCCGTCGAACGGTCGGGCGCGTGTTCGCCGTCGGCCGCTGCGATGTGGGCCGTCACGCCGCGACGCGCTGAAGTATTGACTCGAACAGGGCCAATCCATCGGCGGGGCCGAGCAAGGGGTCCACCGCGCGCTCCGGATGCGGCATCATGCCGAGCACGTTCCCATGTCGATTGACGATCCCGGCGATGTCGCGCATGGAGCCGTTCGGATTGTACGCTTCAGCGGCCTGCAGCTGATCGGGTGCATACCGGAACACGACGTGCCCCTCGCCTTCGAGCCGGTCGAGGGTCTCGTCGTCGGCGATGTACCTGCCATCGCCGTGCGCGATCGGCAGCGTGATCGACTGCCGAGCGTCGTACTGCGAGGTGAATATCGTGTCGGCATTCTCGACGCGAAGCGTAATGGGTGCACAGACGAACTTGAGCGACGCGTTGCGCTGGAGCGCGCCGGGGAGCAGCGCGGCCTCACACGCGATCTGGAATCCGTTGCAGATGCAGAGTACCGGTGCGCCGCGTTCCGCATGCCGCACGATCTCCCGCATGATCGGACTGAAGCGCGCGATGGCGCCCGCTCTGAGGTAATCGCCGTAGCTGAATCCACCCGGGAGCACGATCACGTCGGCGCCCTGCAGATCGTGATCCTTGTGCCACAGATAGGTGGCACTCTCGCCCAGCGCTTCGACCACGGCACGGTAGGCGTCGTAGTCGCAGTTGGATCCGGGAAAGGTGACAATCCCGAACTTCATGCGGACGCCACTGTTGCGATCTCGAAATCCTCCGTGACCGGATTGGCGAGTAGCTTCTCACACATCTGCCGCACCAGCGTTCTCGCGTGCGCGTCGCTTGGCGCCTCGAGCTCGAGCACCATCTGGCGACCGACGTGCACGTCGGATACGCCGCCAAAACCGAGCGTGTGCAAGGCATCCGTCACCGCCTTGCCCTGTGGATCGAGCAATCCTCGACGCGGGAGAATCTGAACGGCGACACGAAATCGGCTCATTCGGCGGGCTCGGAACTGGTCGGCGTCGGGGTCGACGAGCTGACCTGGGACGGTGAAGGTGTCGGCGCCGAGGATGGCGCCGGCGATGCAGGCGCGGGTGCGTTGACGGGTCGATTCAGGTCTGAAGCGGTAGACGCGGTGATGAGAGGAGTAATTGCGTAGGGGGACCGCTCCGCATCACGAGCCGGTGACACGGTGGCGCTCGCGTCCATCACGGACGCGTCGGTCCCATCGCCAGGCGACGTCGGCGTGGCAGCCGTCTCGGACGGCCCCCGCTCCTTTCGCTCACCGCGCCGCCGCCGACGCTTTCGCTTCCGCGGCGGAGTGCCGTCGACGATCGGCGGCCCAGTCACCTCGGCGACATCCTCCACTTCCTCCTCGTCCTCGGGAGCCGACACCTCGTCGTCGTCGGCGATCGGACTCGCCTGAACGATGTGGCTGACCGGAATTTCCTGCGGCCGCGCGTATTGCGCCTCGCTGATGCCGACGGCGGCGACCGGTGTCTCGAGCTCGGGACGCACCGCTCGGTCTGGGCGTTCCGTGCGGACAGGACGCTCAGGCCGCTCCGGACGTTCTCCACGCTCGGGCCGCTTGGGTCGCTCCTTCTTCTTGTCCCGCCGTGCGCCGCGATCGGCGTCGGCCGACGACTCGCCGCCTGGGCGCTCCTCGCTGTCCGCGCGTTCTGCACGGTCCGGCTTGCGCGGTGGACGCTCGGGACGGTCGCCGCGAGACGACGGCATGTCTGCATGTCCACGCTCCGGTCGGGGCGTGCGGCTCCGCGCAGGCTCGTCGCGATGTCCCTGCCGCGAGGCGTGCACGACGGAATCGGACACCTCGTACTCCTCGTCGTCTTCGTCATCTTCGCCCTCCGAGAGGTCGTACGGCAACGTCGGTTGCCGCCGCTCGAACAGGCCGGAGAAGATCCATCGCGCCAGCCCCCACGCGATGTAGAGCAGCGCGATTGGAAAGAAGTATTCCAGCCGGCGGGAGAGCAGCAGCGCGATGGCGCCCAGCACCAGGAGCGATGCGCCGATCGCGCGCAAGCTGCGGAACCCGGTACGCGGGAAGGAGGGAAAGGGAATGTTGCTGATCATCAGTCCTGACAGCACCACCATCAGGTACCGGAGCAGCACATGCCACTTGAGGTCCGCGATCGCGCCGTAGTTGTACAGCGAGGACTGACTGAACCAGTAGTACGATGCCAGCGTGATCCCGGCTGCCGGACTCGGAAGGCCCTGGAAGTAGGTCTTCGCCGTGCCCGCCTGCTCGATGTTGAAGCGGGCAAGCCGAAGGACGGCGCACGCCGCGAAAATGAATACCCAGACCCAGTCCCAGCCTTCGCGGTTGAGCACGGCGAAGTACATGATCAACGCCGGCGCGAGGCCGAAGGTGATCGCGTCGACGAGCGAATCGAGCTCTTCGCCGAACTCGCTGCCGGCATTCGTCGCGCGAGCAACGCGCCCGTCGAGCGCGTCGCAGATGCCGCCGAGCATCACGTACACGCCCGCCGCCGTGAACTCCAGCCGCGACGCGGCGATGATCGCGAAGACGCCGAAGAACAAATTGCCGAGTGTCAGGCCGCTCGGGAACAGGATGACGGCGCGACGCATGTTCGGGCGGCGCATGGGACGGCGAAGGGAAGGCGTCATCGGGCTGGCATGTCCGCAATCACCGTGGTGCCGGCAACCGTCATGTCCCCAATCTTCACGCGAACCACGGCGTCGAGGGGCATGAACACGTCGACGCGTGAGCCGAACCGGATCAATCCCATCCGCTGCGCCTGCTCAACCGTTTCACCTTCCTTGCTGTACGTCACGATCCGGCGCGCAATGAGGCCCGCGATCTGGCGCATGAGGATCCGGCCGCTCGACGTCTCGATGCCGACGGACATCTGCTCGTTCTCGAGGCTCGATTTCTCGACGGCGGCGTTGAGGAACTTGCCGGGATTGTACTTGACGTAGCGCACGGTACCACTCGCCGGATAGCGGTTCACGTGCACGTTGAAGACGTTCATGAAGATCGACACGCGTCTGGTGCGTCCGCGCATGAACGCTGGCTCATCGACCTCCTGGATCAGGACGACCTTGCCGTCGGCCGGTGCGATGAGCATCCGCTCACCGCGCGGTCCACTGCGTTCGGGATCGCGGAAGAAGTACGCGACCCACAGGGCGACGATGATCAGCACGAACGCGAGCAGCCAGAGTGGCCAGGACCGTCGGTTGAGTGCGACGGCGAACGTTCCGGCGGCGATGAGGGCGGCAATCGCGATGAAGACGAATCCTTCGCGGGCGAAGCTCACTGGGATGGGGTCAGAGGACGGAAAGGGGAAGCGGCGCACCCGTCAGGCGCGCGAACGCATCCAGGTAGCGAGCGCTGGTCGCGGAGACAACGCCTTCGGGAAGCGCTGGTGGCGGTGCCTCGCCATTCCAGCGTCCACTGCGTCGTTCGACGTCGAGATGATCGCGGAGCGGTTGCTTGTCGAAACTTGGTTGCGGCCCACCGGGCGCGTACCGTTCAGCCGCCCAGAAGCGGGAGCTGTCGGGGGTGAGCACCTCGTCGATCAGGGTGATCGCGCCGTGGCGATCGCGCCCGAACTCGAACTTCGTGTCGGCGATGATGATCCCGCGTGCCAGGGCAAGGTCGCGACCGCGCGCGTACACGAGTCGGCTCAGCCGCTCCAGCGTGGACGCCACGTCGTGCCCCAGCTGACGCGCCACGTCGGCGACCGTGATGTTCTCGCCGTGCCCGTGCTCCGCCTTTGTCGCGGGTGAGAAGCGCGGCGGATCGAAGCGATCGCTCTCGCGAAGTCCGTTCGGTAGTGATTCGCCGGCCAGCGTGCCGTGGGCCGCATATTCCTTCCACGCCGATCCGCTCAGATATCCGCGCACCACGCACTCCACCGGAAAAACGTCCGTCCGGACGCACAGCATCGCGCGGCCCGCGATATCGGCGCGATGCGGAGCCAGTGCCGGTACGGCGGAGATGATGGAGTCCGTGTCGTCCGCGAGCATGTGATGCGCTACGAGGCCGCCGAGTTGACGGAGCCACCATGCGGTCAGCTGGGTGAGCACGGCGCCCTTGTGCGGAACTCGCTCCCGCATCACCACGTCGAACGCGCTCACCCGGTCGCTGGCGACGAGTAGCAGACGGTCGGCATCCACTTCGTAGACGTCGCGCACCTTGCCTGTC